>DGYI01000026.1:0-45188 GCA_002396645.1 Firmicutes bacterium UBA5010 | reverse complement strand
TACTCTTCCTAAAAATATAATATTATATGATCTTGCTACATCTGATGTAATAACAAAAGATAAAAAGGCAATGGTTGCAGATAGTTATGTTTTGTGGAAAATAACAGATCCTTTAAAATTCGCGCAGTCATTAAGCTCATCCTTATCAAATGCGGAATCAAGAATTGATACAGTTGTTTACAATGCTTTAAAAACTTTAATCGGAAGTCAGGCACAAAATGATATCATAAACAGCAGAAGCGGTGCCCTAAGCTCAGATATAATGTCAATAGTTACAAGACCAATGCAGGAATATGGAATAACTATACTTGCTGTAGAAATTAAAAGATTAGATCTGCCAAACGACAACAAAACAGCTGTTTTTAACAGAATGATATCTGAAAGAGCTCAAATTGCGGCAGGATATGTGGCTGAAGGAGAAGAAGAATCTCAAAAAATTCAAAACATCACAAACAGAGAAATACAAATAAGTATTTCCCAAGCAAAGGCTCAGGCTGAAACCTTAGTTGCAGAGGGTGAAGCTCAATATATGAAAATTTTATCCGAAGCCTACAGCACTGCTGAAAGAAAAGATTTTTACGAATTTATCAGAAGCTTAGATGCAGTTAAAATTTCTTTAACCGGAGACAACAAAACCGTAATTTTACCGCTTGATTCGCCTCTGACAAGAATTCTGCTTGGAGAATAAATAATTAAAGCGTGATAAATAACTGAAATCAGTTATTTATCACGCTTTTTAAAACTAAATCTTAATTGCCGGGAACTCATAAACATATGAGTTACTTTACTCATACAGTTCATTATTTGAAAACAGTTCACAATATTTTAGCTGATGATTATAAAATGAATCGTGGTTTCCTTCTGTAAATTGTGATTTTATGTTATAATCTAGGGTTTCATCTTGCCCCACAATTTCAGGGTAAATATAAGCATAAAAGTAAGCACGTTTTTTCCAAATGTCTTCTACGCCGTCTGGATATTCGAATTTTTTGTCTTTACTGCCAAAATAAGCTGCTCTATTTTCAATCCTTTGTTTTTCCAATCCATTATCTAAAAAACGCTCAGATTGTTCATAAAAATGACCTGCGCCGCATATAACCAATACCCTTGTGTCTGCATTGATTACTTTTAATTTGTTATCAATATTTGCAAATATCATATCATCACGTTTTCTGTTTGTTGTATCTGATTGATAATCATTGTCTACAACCCACCAATCTACCATCTCTACCGGAATATCGCTATCTATACAGTAGCTATAGACAACTGCCATATCTATTGGCCCATCCATTACACCGTAATCTTCAAAATACTCTTCTCTTGATTCAATAAAAACAACATCCGGCTTCACATTTTTAACAACGCTTAAAATATCCTCCATAGAATAGTGTATCCATTTGTTAAAATGATTCTCGTGAAGTGTTCCTAATAAATAAAGCTCTTGTCCTTGAGATGTTTCATACTTTGCAATGAGGTTGTTTTTATTTAAATATCTATTCCATAGCACCCCTAACACAACAACTGCCAATACAAGTGCAACAGCCAATATTATTAATATTATATTTCTTATTTTTGATTTTTTCTTAACTTTATTAATCATCTAATCTGCCTCCGATATAACTACTGCTCATTAGCTGCATACAAGGTCTTTATTGAATGACAGGCGGTATATAAATATTTAAGAAAACCCAAACGGATAAATTCATAATGTCCACAAAAAAATGTGCGATTATACACCATTTTAGGCTTTTTGTCTTATAATAAACATAACCCCATGTTATCCCCATTATCAGTAAGGGCATAATCATTATATAGCTCCTGATTGTTACAGAAAAAACACCCCACATCATATGGCTTAGAAGAAATAATGCAGAAGAAAAAAGAATTTTTATTGCCGGTTTCCAACTCAAATTATCAATAAGATAAGCCCTCCAAAACAATTCTTCGGCAACCGGATTCACAACAGCAAATAAAATCCACAATACAATCAGCACAATACCGCTTATATATTGGATTCCCCATACAAAAGAAACTATACAAAACAAAACCGGAATAAAAGCAACAAGAATATATTTAAATTTTTTTTCAGACGAACATCTGAATATTTCAGTCAATTTCTTTTTTGTTGGCTTAACAGCAATAAAAATTGAGACCCAATATACTATAGCTAAAGGAATAAACGCCCATTCTCCTATAATATGATTTGCAATAACTGCTGTAATAAATCCTATGGCTATTATAAGAAACGACAATAAAATTATTTTAGCATTGCTTTTTCCCACCGTAATGTACTCCTTCTTATTTATATAAATTCATTTATATATTCTTCTATCAGGAAAAAAATAATATCTTCCAGTTCTTCTTGTAATTTGTTGCAATATATGCTGTCTATCAGTTCCTCTCCGTTATATAAAGCTATATTGTATACCCACTCATTATCTTCTATTTTAACATGATTTGCTGTAATAAAAAATTTATCGTTTATATTAAGCTTTAAATTATAATCTGGGTTAAAATCCTTTACATCAGCAAGCGTATTAGAATAATTAAAAATCTCATCTTCTAAAGATATCATTCTACCCTCCAATTTTCAATAATTTTTTAGTGTTTACAGCATTGCTTCTGACAAGAGCCGCAACCTGCTTTTTTATGTGCACATCCACCGCATTTATTATTAGAACAACAGGAATTATTTTTGATTTCAATGCCTGCCTGCATAATTTTCTTCATAGAAAGCTCAGATTGCCTAATAACTTGTTCATAGCTTAAATTTTCTTCGAGTTTAACAATTTCTCCATTTATCATAGTTATGGGAAGTATAGTTTCTCCATAAGCATCCCATAATCTTTTTATTTTAAAATTCTTACTTAACTCATCTGTATTTGATTTTAAATCGTACCTGTATATTTGCGCTCCGACTGATTTTAGCTTATCAATCAGCATTTGAAAATCATCATTTTTGTTATTTATATCATATATCTGAATAGTATTCACATTAACTCCTTATATAATAGACTTTAATTTCACATCTCTATATAAATATAATATATAATCATCTAAAAATCAACACTTAATAAGCTATATCAGAAAATTCCATATCAAAATTTTCAATTTTTACACTGAAATCATCATCAAAATCTTCCTGATAAGCATTGTATTCCAAATCATTAAAAATTGGAAATTCAATAATAAATTCACTGCCCTCTCCTATTGTGCTGTTGACCTTAATATTAGCACCCTGCATTTGCAGCATAATTTTCACAAGATACAGACCTATGCCGCTTCCCTCTGCATTTCTGGTCATACAGCCGTTTATTTGAGTAAATTTGTCAAATATTTTGGATAAATGCGTAGAATCAATACCTATACCGTTATCTTTGATAGATATATATACTTTTTCGTGATCCTCATATACACTTATAAGTATTTCAGTTTTTACCCCTTGCTTTGAATATTTGACTGAATTCGAAATTAAATTTAGAATCACTCTTTCCATTTTTCCGGAGTCTATATTAAGATATCTTTCCTCTATATCGGTATCAAAGATTAAGCTTACATCTTGATCTTTCAGCAGTTCCGATAAAGATAAGCTTATGTCCTCAACAACCCTGACAATATTATAAGTTTTTAGGTTGAGATCTGAAAATCCGGCACTCACATTAGTTATTTCCAGTATATTATTAAATAATCTCAATAATCTAAAGGTATTTTTCTTAACAGATTTGACATATTCATATGTCTTTTTAGGAAGCACTGTCTTATGATCTCTTAAACTTGTTTCCATATTGAGAATAGATCCGTAGATTATGGCAATCGGAGTTCTGAGCTCATGTGAAATGTTTGATAAAAATTCACTTTTCAACTTTTCTAACTGGAAAGATTCTTCAACAATCTTTTCCTTTTGCTCTAAATCTTTTTTATAACTTAAATCTCTTCCGGAGCATATATATATCTCTCTGTCCTTAAGATGTTTTACATTCCAATCTACTATTCTGTATTCTCCATTTTTGCACAGCATTCTGATTATAAACTCTGCACTGCCCTCTTTATTAAAATTATTTTTCATGTCTGAAAATACATTTTTTTCATCACCATGTACAATATCAATGACAGGAAGGTGTGTAATTTCCTGCTCGGTATAGCCTAATGTTTCTAGCATTTGCTTTCCTACTTTTTTCATACAGCAATGTTTATCTACTATACAAAAGAAATCTATTGTTGTATCAAAGTACAGATTTATCTGCTCATTAGCCTCTTTTTCAAAAGTCAGGTTTTCTTCTAATTTAGTATACAAAATAGCATTTTGCAATAATATCGATATATTTTTACAAACAGCTTCCATAAATTTGTTGTCCCAGCTATAGCTGTATTGTTCTGAGTTGCATCCAAAATATATAACACCAAAACTCTCCCCGTTATAAACCAAAGGATAACAGGCACAATAGCAAGTATCCCCAAATCCTGTATTTTTTGCTTTGATTTCTTCAAATTCCAATACATTAGTCATTGGAACAGATTTTCTGCTCTTAAAAATCTCATAAATGAAATCCCTGAATTTGTCATTATTATCATACATATCCATAAAATCTTTAGTGATACCATAAGAAGTGCAATATTCAAGTTTATCAATATCAGAATTATGTAAAAAAACAGACATATTATCAATATTAAGCAATGCTTTGAAATCTTTATAAAGGCTGTTAAACAAACTCATTATATTAATTTTTGATGAGGAATTATTCAGTATTTTATATATAATTGACAGCTGTTCATTCTGAATTACAAGTTCATTTCTTAACTTAACACTTTCAGTTATATCCTTGGTATTGCCAAGCACCGCAACCACCTTGTTATTTTCTCCGAACACCGGACTTTTGCTGGTTTCATAATAAAATATTTCATCTCCTATAATTTGAGTGTTATAAGTTACATAGGTTTTCTTAGTGCTGATAACATATAAGTCTTCTCTTCTTAATTTATAAGATAAGCCTTCGTCCCACAGCTCGTGGTCAAACTTGCCTATTACCTCTGACTTGTCCAAATTAAAGTGTTTCTCAAATACATCATTAACAAAAATATATCTGCCGTTTAAATCCTTTATAAAATTAGAGCATTCAGTTCTTTCTTTATTTGCAGAGAAAATACTTGAAAATATTACTTCATCTGCTTTAAATAATTTAAGAATAGCTACCTTTTTGTTATTTATATTTACAAAATTAAGTTTCCCGTTGATTGCTACAAGCTGCTTATATTTTGAACATAAGTTAACACTAAAGCTATCAATGTTGCATTTTACAACATTTTCCAATGTTTTGTCGCAGCAAATCTCTGATACACTCTTATTTAGTATTTCATCCTTAGTAAAGGATAATATATCTAGTGTTGTATTGTTTACAGCTAAAATCGAAGCATCCTCATTTACTATAACGATCATTTCCTTCAAGTCATTATAAAGAGCTTCGAAATCAAATACAATATCATTATTCACACTTTTTATCCTCCAATATAAAAATATTTCTATTGTAAATTTTAAATTAAATTTATAAAAAGTTCTACTTTTTATTTCCTAATTCCTGCAAATTTGAACATTTTTAAAAGACATTTTTCGACAAAATTATTCATAATAATAAAAACCCGCTTAATATAAGCAGGTTTTTTTATTCTTCATCTATTTTTTTAAATCTTATACCGGTTCCCCAAACCGCTATAATCGGTAAAACTTCTACATATGCGTTTTTATCAACATTAGATAAATATTTTCTGATGTCTACAGACTCCTTAGGTGAACATACACAACATAGTTTGATTTTTTCAACCTTAGTGTAAGCTCCTGTTACAGTCATCAAGGTTACGCCTCTTTTTAGATTCATCATGATATAATCGCTTATTTCATGATATTTGTCACTTATTATCTCATGCTTATAAAGCTTTGCCCCAAACCCGAACATAACGTAGTCAACCACTTTTGTAAATAAAAATTGCATTATCAATCCGTATAAAGCAACCTTTATTCCCAGAACAAATCCTGTAAACACCAATATCAATCCATCCAGTATAAGCATGATATAGCTTATATTTATGAATGGCAGAAATTTTTTATATATAATCTTGGATATAGTATCTGTTCCTCCGTATGAATAATTTAACCTCAGAACTATCCCTACTCCCAAGCCATACAATACAGAAAAAAATACTACTACCAAGAATGTATCATCCAATATAATCTGTATATTAAATCTTTGCAGAATAACTAAAAAAGTCGGATAAAGCACAGACAGCATTATTATTTTCATAACCTCAGTTCTGCCGATAAGAATAAATGTTGTGATAAGGATGATTATAGTAAATATATAATATATGTATGAATAATTAATTCCCGTGATACTCTCAAGCACAATTGATAATCCTGTGATTCCGCTTGTACTCAACCCACTTGGCTTCAAAACACAGTTTGACGCAAAGGCGGTTATAAAACATCCTAAAATCAGCATCATATAATTTTTTAATGAACTCTTATATGTTTGTTTAAATTTCCGATTTTTCATTTTTTAGTTTTGCTCCAACTCTTTCAAAGCCAGCTTTTCAACAAATGAATTTTCTCCCAATTCTTTTGCTGACTGCAAGCATTTGTTCATCCCTTCAATATTATTTTCGTTTTTATAAATTAACGCCAAACAATAATTCGCCATAGCCTGTCTGTAATAATTTCTTCCATTTTCACAGAGGTCCATAAAAAACTCTTTTCGCTCTTGATATTTACCTTGATATAAATCATCAACAGCAAATATAAAATCAATGCCTTTACTGTTTCCCTCAGTTCTTTTAAATACCATCAGAGTCTCTCTTGCATCTTCAATCAGCTTGTGGCCTTCTTCTGTTTCTCCGCCAAAAAGCATAGATAAGATTAAAGCTTGATAGTACAGATGCTGACCATTTGCCGGAATTTTTTTTAATTCATTGTTCAATATATGCTTCACCTCGTCAAATCTTCCGGCATAAAACAATCCTGTCGATTTTTGAAGCAAATTTATATCTCTGTCTCTTTTACTCTGTATTTTTTGCAATAACTTGTCGCATTCTTTAATATATCCATCCGGATTTTTGTCTGAATATAATATTTTATTCAGCCTGTCCACTGTTCTTGTAAGTGACTTATATTTATATACAAAGTATACTATTAGTACGGGTACTAAAATTAGAATGATTTTACCCATTTGAAATCCTCCAAACCATTATTAAGCTAAGTGAATTATATCATCACAAACTTATGTTGTAAATACAAAACTTAGCCTTTTGACTTCAGGCTGTACATCTTATACTCAGCCGTTGAAAAGCCTATAAATAAAGAAAGTATCATCATTATCTGCGGAGTAAGGCCGACTGAATCAACCGCACCGTGTATTAATGTCATGCTGAAAATCAATATTATAATAATACTGAATTTATTTTCTCTATCTGAAAAATATTCTTTTAAAACTTTTTTAATCATTGAACAAGATGTCAATAAAAATGTTGCAAACCCAATAATTCCTGTTTCCATAAATATCTGTAAATATATATTATGACAATGCTCAATATATTTTGTTATTACATCGCTATATGAGGATGTATATTTAAAAAATGTTCCGAATCCTATACCCGTAATTAAATTATCCTTAATTATTCTTAAACTTGTTTTCCATAATTCAATTCTGTAGGATAAGGAGCTGTCTGAAGGAAGCTTTGTTATATCTGCCCTATTTATGCCAAAAATCATATCCGTGCCGAATATACAGATAAATATAAAAGCCGCATACGCCAAATATTTTTTATCGAACAAGATCCCTGTAGCAAGAAATGCTAAAATTAATGATATCCAGCTCGTTCTTGAAAAAGTAAGAAACAGACATGCTATTGAAGCTACAAATGCAATTTTTTCAATCATATCAAGCTTCTTATTTTTGATTCTGCCAAAATTCACAGATACCGTTATGATAATAATATTTATATAAAAACCAAATACATTAGGATTGAAAAACGTTGAAAACATACGTTTCTTTAAATCATATTCCTCTGTATCCACCCATTTTTTAGGCATAACATACATGGGATCAAACATCTGAAAAATACCTATAGCATATGTTAATAAGGCTGTTATATATATGATTGTCAAAAGCTTTTCTCTGTCAATACCGTCATAATTGACCGCTGTATAAGAAATACTTATAATACACACAAATATCATCATTCCAAAGAATGATGATATTTGTATATATTTTGAACATATTATTGATATCAAAGAAGCTGCGGATATAAGAACCAAATACTTATTACTCTTAAAATATTCTATTGTTTCATATCGCCCTTCAATCAGCTCTTTTAAAAACAGGAATATAACATAAACATATGCGAGCGGTACGAATAAAACAGAAAGAACTATTAAAATAAATATCGTATTATATCTTTTTTTACACAAACTATCCAGCCCCCAGCCTAAATAAATTTAACTGTAAATGTACTTCCTTCTCCGACTTTACTTTCTACATCTATAGACGCTCTATGAGATTCAACTATCCATTTTGCTATACTAAGACCAAGACCGGTTCCGCCGAATTTTCTGTTTCTTGCTTTATCACTTCTATAAAATCTGTCAAATATTCTTGTTTTATCTTCATCTGAAATACCGATTCCGGTATCCTGAACAGATAAAACCTTTTGTCTTTTTTCCGTGTAAAGCTTTATGCTTACACTACCCTCTTGAGTGTACTTTATCGCATTATCAAGTAAAATAACTACAAGTCTTCTGATTTTATCATAATCGCCTTTTATTATAACATTATCTTGAATTTCTGTCATCATATTTAGGTTTTTATTTATGGCCATAATTTTCATATTATCAGATACATTTTCTACAATCTCAGATAATGACAGCTCAATTATATCAAGGTTGCTCTCGTTTGCGTCAACCTTCGCAAGAGTAAGTAACTGGTCAATCATATTTGCCATTACTCTGGTCTCGGAATATGCGTTATCTAGCCAAATTTCATTCTCTTCAATAGTACCTTCCGTATCAGACATCATAACATCAAGATTTGTTTGGATAACCGTAAGAGGCGTTCTTAACTCGTGAGAAGCATCGGCGATAAATTCTTTTTGCCTTTTCCACGATTCTCTTACCGGATTTAAAGCTTTTCCGGTAAAAACATAGCTTATAGTTAAAAGCGCAAGAATCCCTATAACACCCATAAGCCAAAGTACAGTCTTAAGAAAAGACCAAAAATAATTTTCGCCTAAGGTATCTTCATAAACTTGTATTACTTTAGGAGTGTTTTCGTTATTAACGTATTTTGTATATATTCTGTATCCCACTCCGTTAATTTTCTTTTTTTCAAAGCTATCCTTTTTCTCATTCAGGGATTTAATAGCTAAATCTATAATTGATTCGGCAAGTCGTGTATCTTCGCTTTTGACATGCAATATATTCATGGACTTATCGTAGGAAACATAATTAGAGCTTAATTTTTCACTTCCAAATAAAAAAATTCTGTTCTTCAATGTTGAAAAATTTCTGCTTGTGAACAATTCTTCCAAGCTTACAGGATCTCTGTTATATATTTGAATTTTCAGTGCCTCATTAGCCATGAGCTTACAGGTCTGATCTTCGTAAACGAATTTCGTAAAATAAAAAATCCCTGTTGTAATAAATACCATAAATATAGTTAATATAATCCCCATATAAAAGGTTAGCTTAATATGAAGTCGTTTAAACATAGTCTATCTTCCTTTTATTTTTCTTTAAGCATATATCCTACGCCGCGGACTGTTTCAATTTTAGCATTTGTATTTTCCAGTCTTCTTCTCAGATGATGAACATATATTTCAATATTGCTTTCAAGTATATCTGATTCAAGTCCCCATATTCTGTCTATAATCTGTTCTCTTGTGAATACCTGTCTTGGTTTTTTTATCAGCATTTCCATAAGCATAGCTTCCTTTAAAGGAACTTTATACTCAGTGTTGTTAACATAAAGCATATAATTTTTCACATCATATTTTACATCTTCAAACTCGTATACTTCACCTATAAAATCTGTTGTTTTTCTCCTCGCCAAAGCCTTTACTCTGGCTATCAGTTCCTTTGTGGCAAATGGCTTTACCAAATAGTCATCCGCACCCGTTTCTAATCCGAATACACGATCATCTATAGCATCCTTAGCGGTAAGCATAATAATTGGAGTATTATTTCCCGATTTTCTAATATTTTTAAGTATTTCAATGCCATTTATACCCGGAAGCATTATATCCAATATAATTACATCATATATATCTTTTTTAGACAACAGCATGCCTTCTTCACCATCATTGGCAATATCAACATCTATTTTTTGCTTGGAAAACAAAAACTTCAATGCTTGAGTTATTTTAACCTCATCCTCAACAATCAAAACTCTCATATAATTACTTCCTTTCGGTAATTTTTTTAATTAGATTGTTTATATATAGCTTAATTATAGAATTTTTTTCTTAATTCTCGCTTAATTTATTTACAAACTGCTTTGCGCACTGCTATAATCATAATATCGGATGTGCCGATATTATGTATATGTGTAAATTTTTTACCTGTACACAATATATTATACATCAAAAATACAAGGAGGACAATATACATTGATAAAAGGAATAATCTTTGACATGGACGGGGTACTTATAAACAGCGAGGATTTATATATAGAATACGGATATAAATTTTTCAGAAATCTGACTCCCGATGTTGATGCAGCATTTTTAGACAGCTTCAGAGGAACAGCAACGAGATATTTAGTAAGAGCAATGGTTGAAAAGCATAATATCACAGCTATACCTGAAGACAAAATACTAAAGATGCTTGATGACGGCGGAAGCTTAATATATACTCAAAATCCAAAACTTAAGCTTTGCAGCGGTGTCTTGGAATGGCTTGAATATTTTTACGATAATAACTACAAACTAACTATAGCATCTTCTTCCTCTACAGATAATATTGCTGCAGTTATAGAAAAATTTAATCTCCAAAAGTATTTTAAAGATTATGTAAGCGGTAATATGGTTGAAAAAACAAAGCCTGAGCCCGAAATCTTCTTAAAGGCGGCAAAGCTTTTAGATTTAAATCCTGAGGAATGTCTCGTAATAGAGGATTCGACTAACGGATTAAGAGCTGCAAAGTCTGCAGGATGCAAAGCCATAGGATATCTGTACGAGGGAAAAAATCATCAGGATTTATCGCTTGCGGATATCGTATTTGATAAATTCGGAAATGATAAGATTCCTATGTTAGAAAAATTTATCAGAAAAGGATAAGATATATATGCTTAATATTTTATTAAAAGGATTCGCTGTTGGCATAGCATATGTTGCCCCAATCGGAATGCAGAATTTGTATGTTGTAAATACTGCGGTAACTCAAAGTAAAAAAAGAGTCTATCAAGTAGCCCTTATAACAATTTTGTTTGATATTTCCTTAGCATTGGCATGTTTTTTTGGTATCGGAGCTATAATTGACAGATTTGAGATTTTAAAAACTATTATATACGGTATAGGTTCTCTTGCGGTAATTTGGATAGGCATATCGCTTATACGCTCTACTCCGAACATGCAGAATAACAACATTGACTTAAATATGCCAATAAAAAAAGTTGCTTTGACATGCTTTCTTGTAACATGGGCAAACCCGCAGGCATTAATTGATGGAACTCTTTTGTTCGGGGGCTTTAGAGCCTCATTGCAGTCGAGCTTATCAACATTTTTTATTATCGGAGCCTGCCTGGCATCGGCAACTTGGTTTTTAGGACTGGCAACTATAGCCAGTATATTTAAAAATGCAATTAATGAAAAAGTTATGAAGTATATAAATATTATTTGCGGAATAATTCTTATATACTACGGATTAAAGCTCGGATATAATTTTATACAAGAGCTTGGCATATTTTAGTGTTTAGTAATGTAAGCAATTCAGCGGAACGCAATTTTCTTTTTTTCGTCTAAGTGATAAGACTTAAAAAATGAAAAGAGGATTTAATATTCAAATGAAAAAACATAAAAAATTAATAATATTGATTATACCGACTATACTGATTTTAATATCAGTCTTAATAATTTTATTTAGTAGAAATTTATCAAAGGATAATTTCCCAAGCAATGAATCAAACGGAAATCTTGAAATGAACAGTGAAGGAATATATGCTGTAAATCATAATTATTTCAAATCTCTTTATCCTCTTGATGAAAAATCTGTTTTAAAAGCTGCCGATTATATGAAAAATCTGCAAAAGACATATATGACAGACAAAAATAGAGTTTTTTATGCTGTAATTCCGGATAAAAGCTATTATGATAAATTGTCGGATTATGATCAGCTTGACTATGATAAAATGCTGCAAATTCTTAATCAAAACATTGATGGCATTGAATATATTGAATTAAAAGATTTGCTGGATTTGGATGATTATTATAAGACGGATAACCATTGGAAGCAAGAAAATATAATTGATGTTGCAAACAGAATAGGCGAAAAACTTGGATTTAAAATTGATGCTGCGCAGTTTGAAAAAAAATCCTATCAGTGCTTAAATGGAATGTATTCTAAATATATTGGCGGCAAAGAATCCTCCGAAGAGCTTAATTATCTGACAAATAACCATATATTAAATGCGATTGTAGATAATTATCAAAATAAAAGCTTCACAAAAATTTATGACACAGAGCGCTTAAATACTGATATTTCATATGATGTATTTTTATCTGGAGCTACCCCTTTTCTGACAATAACAAATCCGTCGGCAGGGAATAATAAGGAGCTTGTTATATTCAGAGATTCGTATACAAGCAGCCTGGCTCCCTTATTAGTGAGCGAATACAGCAAAATAACTCTAATAGATACAAGGTATATGGCAAATATATTGATTAAAGATTTTATTGAATTTGGCAATCAGGATGTGCTATTTTTGTACAGCTCAGGCATTATAAACAACAGCACTATGCTAAAATAAAAATTATACGGGAGCTTATTATGAAAATTGAATTGCTGGATGAGAAAATATACAAAGGAAAAAAACTGATTAACAAATATACAACAGAATATTTTTATGATGTTGAAATTAAAGAAAATGAACAGGGACTTGGCTTTCATCTTACAAAAAAATCCCTTAATAAGGTGCGGGAAAAACAGTTTGAGGATATATTTTTATCAGACTGGCTTGAAAATCCCAAGCTTTTCGGAGCGATAGAAAACGGAAAAGTATTGGGGTATCTCGAATTAAGTCATGAACAGTGGAACAATAGAATGAGAATTTCAAATATCGCAGTTGAAGAAGATTATCGCGGCAAGGGAATAGGAAAAGCATTAATGGAAAAAGCATACTCAGTTGCATCTGAGGAAAAAGCAAGAATGCTTATTCTTGAAACACAATCATGTAACTATAAGGCAATATCATTCTATAAATCCTGTGGATATTCGGTTATAGGCTTCGATTTATTTGCATATACAAATACTGATATTGAAAACAAGGAATTTCGTATTGAAATGGGTAAATTTATAGTTTAACTAAATGCAACTTCGAGTTGCTGAAAAGAAACCTGCGCGTTGTAGACTTTAATAATAGAAAATAATATTATTAGGCTCAAGGAGGTTGAAGAAATGAAGCTATCAGATAAAATTCAATTTTTAAGAAAAAATTGCGGATACTCTCAGGAGCAATTAGCAGAACTTTGCAATGTCAGCAGACAGGCAATATCAAAATGGGAAATGGATATCTCACTGCCCGATATTGATAAGATACTTTTATTAAGTAAATTATTTAAAGTATCTACAGATGTGTTATTAAAAGATGATTTAGAAATTAACAGTATGATTGAAAATCACTCATGCAGTACAACAGCAAAATCGATCGAGGAACAAAGCATATATACAGGTATAATAATAAAGGAAGGTATTGAAGATGAATCTGTTCTTGATTATGTATCCGTAAATAAGGTTGAATTATGGAAAACTAAAAGTACTCCAAAATATTGGACAGTCCTGTATTTTACTTCAAATAATGAAAATTTACCGGACTTGTTATCAAAATCACTCATAGCAAACTCTTCAAAAGGCGGAAACTGGTTTATTGACTTGAAAGTAAAAAACACTAAAATTATAGTATTTAAAAATAAAATATTAAAATACGAGATAGGCAATGAAGGTCAAAAAGAACATGTCCGCAGTGAATGCAGAAAATTAGGGATTCCTGATGATGAAATGAATTGGGAAGAATAATGAAAATTGATAAAGTTGATGAGATAAATTTATATAGTTGAAGGTGTTATAATATGGAGAAGTTTTCAATACCGGGTGCTGGAGGAATAATTGTTAAGGATATAAATGGCGAAAAAAATATTCTTATGCAAACACGAGTCAAACCACACGCACCGCAGGAAGATGGACTCTTAGAGATTCCTGCCGGAAAAATTCGGGCTTTCGAAAATATATTTGACACATTAAAAAGAGAAATCAAAGAAGAAACAGGTCTTGATGTTGTTGAAATATTGGGAGAATGTCTATCTACAATTTATGAAGAACATTCATATAAAGTCATAAATTTTATGCCATTTTCCTGTTCACAAAACCTTATAGGGGATTATCCTATAATGGTTTTCGTATTTATCTGTCATGTTGAAGGAGAATTATTGCCATTCTCAGATGAATCAAAAAATTATAAGTGGACCTCTATTTCAGAGATAAAAAGAATCTTGACAGATTCACCACAGTCTTTATATCCAATGCATGTGGATACTCTAAAAAAATATGTTCTCGCTTGTAAGTAGTATGCGCATTTAAATACTCCCCATGTACTAAGAAATGACTATATATAGAATTATATAGTCATTTCTATTTCAATACTATACTATCAATTTTTTGTATTATATAGTATAATTATGGTATTCAAAGAACTAAAGTTATAAAAATACTCATATCTTAGGGAGGCAGTATAGTGCTAAAAAAATCAATAGATATTATGACAAGTTCAATTGTCAGTATACTCGAAAGCAATCAACCCTCAATTTACATTTTCGGCTCAGTAGCCTTAGACGATTTTAAATTAGGATGGAGCGATATTGATATCTTATGTCTTACACAAACTCCAATCACAGACGAGCAAATGAACGAGCTGGTATCACTAAGACAAAGCCTGCTTGAAAAATACACAGACAACAAGTATTTTCGCTCTTTTGAGGGAGGAATCTTGAATTTCAACGCATTTATAAATAAAACTACAGAAAAAGCCGTTTATTGGGGAACAAGCGGACAGAGAATCACTGATTCCTACACCTTTGATAGCTTTAGCATGTATGAGCTGATTTCAGACGGAATCTTATTATACGGAAAAGATATAAGAGACGCATTAACCGTCCCGAGCTATAATGAGCTTAAAAACGCAGTAATTCACCACTATGAAGCTATCCGAAAATATGCAAAGCTTACGGACAGAAGCATATATTCAGTTGGCTGGTTATTAGATATAGCCAGATGTATATATACTCTAAAAACAGGAAAAGTAATTGCAAAAACTAAAGCCGGAGAATGGGCATTGGAAAACAAGCTATGCCCTGTATCAGATACATTAAGAAAAGCAATTGACATCAGAAAAGATCCTCTTAACTATATACACGATGATAATTTCTGGACATGGACAGAAACTCTTGGAGACGATATTCAAAAATTTGCAGATATACTGCAAGAAGAAATAGAAAATTCATTTTAAATACAAAAAATCAAAAGAATGGGAGACTTATATCCCATTCTTTTATATTTTATAATAATGTTGATTATAAAATCTCAGCAAGATTTCAATTTAATATTAGTATTATTTACTGATATTCATTCTGCAAGCCATCAAATTTTGATTAAATGCAAATTTATCCTTACTCACTCCAATATAATCATCACCGAACATATCGTATATATTTCCGCTCATATAGAATTCAGGTAATCTGCCTATATATTTTCCGTTTTGAATTAAATATGCCATTTGGACAGGTGTAGCAAAGTCTCCGTTGCTTGTACAATCTCCTCCGCTTGCCATTATTGAAAATATAACAGGTTCATCTCCTGCTAATTCAACAAATGTTTTATCTGATTTTTTAACATTAACATTCATCATCTGCAAACTCGGTACATCATCGTATCCTGCGCCTGCAGAAGCAGTATTTTCAAATCCGAATTGCCTGCTGTTCTTTTTATCCGTATATCCTTTTAAAATAACGCCATTTTCTATCAACGGACATATATCATTTTCTAAAGTACTTCCCTCTGCATCAAAGAAAGGAATATGATAATCATCATCACTCAAATCACCATATAGTGTAAATTTATCATTAAAAGTCTTTTTGCCAAGCTTGCTGTTAAAAATTGAGGTTCCTCTGCCCAATGTTTCTCCATTCAATGATTCGCATATTTTAGACAGTCCACTATTATCAACAGCCACAATTACCTTTTTCAAATCAGGCAATTCTATCTCATTATTAAAAGCTTTTAATTGTTCTTTTGCCTCTTCTACTATTTTATCTATATCAAAAATATCTCTGTTTTGCTGCATGACACCGCTGTCAAATATATTTACCGAATTAACGTGCTTAAAAAGCAATTCTAAGCTTATGGTTTTATCATAGTTAACATAGTCAAGACCTGCGTCATTTTTCAAAGAAACCTCAGTTTCTATAAGTCTTATTTTATTACTGAATATAAAGTCCGGAAATTCTTTTCTGAATATCTCTAAAAGTTTTTCCGATTTCTCAAGAAACTGTTCAGTAGATAAATCTAATTTTCTCAAATCTCTTTTTCTTTGTGCTCCTGTTGACACCTCATAATCATATGGTATTTTAAGCTCTAAATTTTTTATTGCTCTTTCCCAGGTATCCTCTGTCGCTTCTCCGAATGTTCCGGCAACTCCTATATATCCTGTGCAGGGCGTATCAGCACTCTTTTGATATACACGACAGCCTGATTTAATTATATTCTTTTTTCTTATTGAATCTATTCTTGTTTGTGTGACATTTAAAGCAATCTCATTTATTTTAGTTTGATATAATTCCTTTATCATCATACCCTCCTACTGAACCTTTATTCCATTTACACGTACATACGGTCCGCCGAATCCGACACGCAGCGGATGCTGTTCCATCTTTCCGCAGCCTCCGAGAACGAAAGATTTAAGCTCTACCGTATCTGACAAGCCATCTATATCATTTAGTGTTTTCATAACATTACCTGATATAACCGAAATTTTTACAGGCTCTGCTATTTTCCCATCTCTTATCATATATGCCTTTCTCGGAGCTATAGTAAATATAGTCATACCTGAACCGTGCAATATATCTTCTATATATATACCATTTTTAATTTCAGATATAAGCTCTTCCTTAGTATATTTCCCGGCACCTATATATGTAGTTGTCATACGGACTATCGGCTCAAACTCAAAACTCATAGCGCGGGCATTGCCGGTTGGATTTTCTTCAAGTAAGGCAGAGGTATAAGCACTGTGCAAACGTCCTGTCAAAATACCATTTTTTATTATATAATTTTCTTTTGCTTCGCAAGCCTCATCATCAAACGGTACATATCCTGAGCCCTCGATACAGCCTGTATCAATTATGTTAAGTATATCCGAGCCTACTTTGCTGCCTATCGCCCATTCTCTTTTCATTGTTTCATCACCTATCATAAAATCAGACTCGCTTTTATGTCCAAAACTTTCATGAGCGAACACTCCGGCAGTTTCAGGGGATAGAACACATGTATATACTCCGGGAACTACAGGAACTGCTTTTTGTGCATATTCTATATCCGTTATTATATCTTTTTTTACTAAATCTTGATGCCCTTTCAGCTCTTCAAATGACATCTTATATATATCATATGTCCCCGTATGCGGTAATTCATTAGCCATTACCGTATAGCGAAGAGCAACAGCACAATTTTGAGAATCAAAAGTAACATCGGTACCTATGCTCGAAATAATACGTTTCTTAGTATAATTGTCCTTATAATATACTTTAGACGATTTAATTTCCTCGAATTCTTCCATTAAAGGCAAATAGCTGTTCAATACTGCAAGCTTTTCCTCATTAGAAACTTTAGATATATCATTATCGGTATATTTTAAGCGAATCTCATTATGTATCTCTAATCTTTTAACTACTTCATTTTCAAGAATATCAGGATTAGCTGCAGCAATTTTAGTCAGAGAATCTATCTCATTTTGAATATTATCTAAGTCGGTGGTTGAGCTGTAGTACCATCTGCTTCCGTCAAAAATTCTTATCATTGCTCCGTTTTCAATTCTTGTTTTGTTTTGTACCAGCATATTGTTCTCATAAAATATAGTCGTTGCGAATACGTTTTCAATCCTAACATCTGTGTACAAATTTTTTGGAAAATTATACATTGTTACCTCCCATTCAATTTTTATTATTTATGTTAAAAATCAACAATTACATTATATACCATAAAAATTAAGTTGTAAATATAAAATGCCTGCCTCTAAAAAGAGACAGGCATTGAAAATTTTATCAATTTCTACTCAATGATAAGCTCCATAAATCGTCGAAGTATAATCGATGTTTCTGCTCGTGTTGCATTTCCCGCAGGATCAAACAAGTTATTATTTTTGCCTATTATAATACCCGCTTGCTGTATAGTCTTTACGGAGTCTTTTACCCATAAGCTGATTTCTTCATCATCTGCAAAACTTAATATCTGCTGTAAAACGGGGAGTTCATATCCGACAGCCTTTACATAATTGACCATCATCACAGCCATTTGTTCGCGTGTAATCTGCATTTCAGGTCCAAACTTATTGCTGCCTATTCCCTGAATTATGCCTTTCTTTACAGCCCATTCGATATATGGCAAATGTGAGCTTGTGTCAGGAACATCTGCAAAGCTGCTGAGCTTGTAGCTGCTCATATCCTCACCGGACAATTTACCTAAAGCCATGATGAACTCTGCACGTGTTATTGCTTTATTAGGTGAAAAGATTGTTTCTCCTGTACCAAGTATAAGATCAAGTTCTGCAATAAAGTTAATATCCTTCTCAGCCCAATGCCCTATTATGTCATTAAATACCGGAACAGTTTTTTTATAAGCTACACCATAAACAGAAAGACTGTTCCTTCCGAAAGTCAGCCATCCATTGTCATAGAAAGAATTTTTCAGAAGTTGAGGTTTGCCGTTTTTATCTACATACACAGCAAATAGATTATTGCTATTTTCGCCGGAATCCGCTTTATATGCTATACTAAGTGTGGCCGTTCCTTGACCGAAATCTGTTATATACTCTGTATTTCCTTTTTTATTATATGATATAGTCAAATCGTAAACAGGTCTCCTGCCTATCAGCAGTTTTGCTTCAGCTGACAGCTTGGTAAAAGGTAAGACTGACATAGTAAGCTTTCCTGAAGACTGAGATTTCATTTTTCGAATAGCCCCTTTATCAAAAGATAATTTTACAAGAGGACTATTTACATTAAATAACTTCACATCTTCTTTTTCAAGTAAAATCAAAGCTTTTTCTTCCATGTCGACACTTAAGCTTCTTCCCTGTGAAGCAAATTGAATATAAAAAGCAATGCCTATACCGTCCTCTATTTTATCTTTGTTTTCGGCATATTTTTTCGCCGCTTCAATTAAGGCTTTAACGTCTTGTTCTTTAATCGTAACAGTTGCATTTCCATTATCATTTAGACCTGCATTCGACTTCATTGAAGCTATTGCAGGATGATTACCTTCTTTATCTACAGTTATAACCGGCATCTGAGAAGTATCTCCACCACTGCTCACCGGTGGGTTGGAAGGCACATTGGCAGTCAGAGTTGTAAAGCTCACATCAGATCCATAGGAAATTCCGACACTGTTCTTTGCATAAGCTCTCACATAATATTTCGTTTCTGCGCTAAGTCCGGAAATAGATATTTCGAAAGGACCATTGTAGGAACTGCCCAATATTATTTTGGTAACTCCCAATCCATCAACAACAGGATTTGGCATAGTGCTGTAAACATATCCTATCTCAGTAACCGCCGCACCTCCATCCGAGGTAACGCTTCCTGACAAAATAGCTCCGCCGGATGTTACATTAGTTACTGCTCCTGTCAGTACGGTTGGCAAAACAGCCCCCGAGCTTCCCTTAACCCATACTACGGCAGTACCCTCGTCATTAGTATATTTGAGATATCCAGGTTTGACAGGATCTATTATATATTCATCAAAATTCTTATCAACGCTGCCAGTTCTAACATAAATTTCTGCCGTTATCACTCCGTCTATAGTGACATTTCCCATGTTTGCAACTGCCCCTACACCATTTGCTGCAGCAATTGCATTGCCTTTAACAGTTACAGATGAATCGGTATTTAAGTTATAAGCAGCATAGCCATATTGAGATGTTGCCACGACATCACCCAAAACCTCGGTTGTACTGTTTAGCTCAGCATAAGCACCGTACATCCCTCCGATAGCATTTCCTTCAACTTTTGCCGTACTGCTGCTTCCCGAATAAACACCTATTCTGCCGCCAGATGCGTTTCCATCAACAACAATATCCGCATAGTTGGTGGCAATGGCGCCTGCTCTTGGATTAAACGGATTGTCAACATTTTCACTGACTGCATTTCCGCCTACAATAACCTTGCTCCTTCTTCCGCCATAACCGGAATCTGCATATGCTCCGTATTTGTTGCCCGTTGCATTTTGTGTGACCGTAATCTGAGCACCGTACCTCGCATACGCACCATAGCTTTGTGCATCATTATTTATGGATGCAGCTGTCGCGATTGTATTGCTCACCTTCACACTGCTGTCATGCTCTGCCCACACACCTGCCTCTCTTCCTGTCACGTTAAAACTTCCCGGATAGGATGAATTATCAATATAATCAATGCTGCTTCCTTCTGTAATATAAATTCCCGAACCTTCATTACTTATAATATCTAAAGTAAAACTGTTCAAATCAAAGGTGATTTTTTTATTTTGTCCATTATAAAAAACAATCCTGCCCTGATGAGTAAAATCTTTTAACAACTTAACAGTTACTGTTGAATTATTCTGCACAGAAGCCAGCGCATCTGTCAGCGTTGCGTAAGCTACTCCATTGATTTCACAAACAGGAGAAGTATAGGCGTATGGAGGACTTGCAACTGAAATATCACTGGTCGTATATGAGGAATCTCCTGTAGCCGGGCGCGCTTCTACCTTAAACGTATATATTGCATCCCCGTAACTTTTGAAATTGACGGCAAAGTCACGTTCATTTTTAGGTTCAAGCGTTTCTAATATACAATGAGGATATCCTGCCATATATAGATAGACATAATATTTACCGGCGTGTGGTACAGCATCCCATTTAGCCTTAATCGTCCCGGGAGTTGAGTCATCCCATAAAAGGTTTACAGGTGTATCGAGCTTTGTCGGAGAGAGTTCGGTCTCCTTTACCCAAATTGTGCTTGTGGTCTCATGATAGGTATCATAGCCCACTTTGGTGCTTGGAGTGGTTTTTTCGGAAGCTTCTTTTCTTGTGCCATCTACTTGAACAAAGATTTCTCCGTTAAGACTGCCATCTATAGTGATTTGGCTGTTGTTTGATGCATAGGCACCAATCGCCCCTATTCCATCACTTCCGGTAGCTGTTACATCACTTTTCACGGTGACTACACCATAATTATACGCGTATACACCATAGCTGTAGCCCTTTGCATCTCCCTTGACATTTACAGTGCCTAACTGCTCTGCTTTTGCTCCGACAGCCAAGGTGTCATTACCCGTAGAGATTGAATCTCCCTCAACAGTAATCACACTGTTGTTGCCGAAAGCACAGGCAGCTTCTGAACGCCCTTTTGCATCACCCAACACAGTTATTTTTCCGCCATCAATCGCATATGCACCTTTGCCTTGATTTCCCGTAACATTACGCACTGTAACGATAGCGTTATTAGCCTCTATGCCAACTCCGCCTGTAACATCCATGTATCCTTCTCCTATGAGGCTAACGGTGCAATTTTTCACTTCCAACGCAAGGCCCGCAGATTTAAAGATAGTTAAATTTCCATCTGTTAAATCAATGGTAATATTCTTATCAATCTTAATAGTATTTGTAAATGTCTTGTTTATATCTTTAAGAAGTCTTATGGTTTCTCCGCTTTGTACTGCACTAAGAGCAGCTTCGAGAGTGGCATAACCTGTTTCGCCTATTGCACAAACATCTCCGGGATTAATAGACATAGGTGTAATTACATAATCAGCATTCTCTTCTATATCTGCATTAATATTCTCTGCATTTGCACTAACCGAAAACATAGATATTATCATAAATAAGCTAAGCAAAACAGGCAGAATTTTATTTTTAAAAAATTTATTCCTCATAATAAGCACCTACTAACTTATATTTATATTGATTTTTCTTTGATTTATTTTTCATCTTTATTCCTTCCATTTATATTTAAGAGCGTTTTCTTTATCGACAAGAGGCAGCTTTCCTCCCTCTTCCCCAAGCAAAAGATATTTTCCGGACTCATCTGTACCTGAGTTAAAATATGCTGAAGCATCAGGCAAACTTTCTGCCGCGTTCCAAGTCTTTCCTCCGTCGCCGCTTTCCTGTGAAACCCTTTCGCTTAATGTGATTATTCCGTCCTTCACGCTATATTTACCTGTAATATATATTGTGCTTGACCAGATTACAATCGACTCGTAGCTTCCGTCTGATTTAAAATTATACATCTGGCCAAGTCCTGTTGCCCCTCCCTCATATTTTCCTGTAGAAGAATTAAACTGTTCTCCTGATATAGTTCCCAGTACCCATTTTCCTGCAAGCTCGGATGATAAATCTTTAGGCTTGGTATCTTCTGAGGATATCTTTATAGTTTCAATTTTTTCAAAGCTTCGCACATTCATAAGTATAGCCGCCTCTCTTGTAGCCATACCGTAACCCGACACAGTCTGAGCAGAACTCGTCGCCTTAGGCATAAAGTTTCCGTTATTATCTCCTTTGATAATACCCAGTTTTGACATGAATTTTGTTGCCTCATCCGCATATGATGATATATGTTCTTGATCCTTAAAATTCTCTGCGCCTGCTGTTGAATAATCTCCTTCCGGGTAAATCGCCTTAATTGTTCTGAACAGCATTGCGGCACACTGCTCTCTGTTAATTAAAACTTGCGGAGAAAATGTTGTGCTGCTTGTACCCTGAGTAATTCCAAGAGCAAAAGCTTTCAGAATCTGCTGATTTTTTGTATCGGTAAAAGGGTTTGAAGATACTTCTTCAGAACTTTTGCCTGTAGTTTTTTCATACAGCACAAGAGCCAGCTCGCAGAATTCCTCACGCGTAATTGCTTTTGTCAAATCAGAGCTCTTTATTATATCAGGTATAAGTCCATAGCCTTCTGCTTCTATAATTTCAGAATATGCCCAATTGCTGCTTATCGGTTTGTATTGAGTATCTGCTTTTAAATCAGCATAAACTTTATCCCCGTTTATCAATAAAGACAAGGGAAGCGTAAAACTTATCAATATCAGAATTGACAGTACAACTAACAATTTTCGTATCATTTATTACCTCCTAAAAATATTAATCAAAATTTATTCTTTTTCATTCAAGATGCTTATTAAGTATTGCTTCTCGCTTGCCCTGGCTGGTATATGCCTTTAAATCCTCCGAATAACCGGGTAAACGGTGCAGCACACCCTCTAAAGTAATCTGCATTCCTCCGGACATACTGAAATATAATTTGACTTTACGTTTGGTTGCCGTAAAATCAGGATCCGGCTCTATATGGATTATAAAATCTATTTCTGCACTTTCGCCCTTATTGTCATTGTGCTCCAGCTTTTCTCCTGCCGCGCCTTGTGCCTTTGCATCTAAATATGCGTCTATAAGCTCAGCTGTAAAACTTCCTCTGGCTGCAAGAGTATCGTTTGATGGAGTAATCTCTGCTCCGCTTTTATCAGGTATAACATAGTTTCCGCCTATTGACTCCCGTTCAAAGCCATTCATCACGATAACATTAATATAATCACAGATACCTTCTCCGCCTGCATCAAACGACATTTCCACAGGAACATTTTTCAGAAGCTCCTTAAGATATTCTCCTGTATCAATCGTAGTCTTCATCCAGAATACACCTGTATATTGCCCCGATGCAGACTGATTTGTAGTTTCATCGAGCTTATCTGCATAAAATTCACATTCATAATCTGCATAATATCCGGGTGCCAGTTCCTGTCTGCAGGTGCCTGACGCCTCAATTGCAAATATACTGGGCGGATATATGGTACTTTTATGCTCAGATTCATCCTCAGCTTTCTTATCCGAAGACTCATCCGTTTCACTTCCTTTTGAGGGGCCGCCGGGAAGAATAATGGAATTATCCTCATCATCTTCTTTCAGTACTATTCCGCATGAAGAAAGTAATAGCAGAAGAGTAATAGCAAGTATTGACAACACTACCTTTTTCATAATTCATATCTCCTTTTGGAATTATCCGCCGAGATAAAAATTGCATGTAAAGGTAGTTCTGGTCTCCAGCGTTTCATACACTTCAATATCCGCACCATAAGTCTTGCCTTTCCACTCAAAGCTCTTGCTTACAAAGGTATCATCACCGCTCCAGCCATTTTCTATGAGAAATTGCATATATTCCTTTGCGGCTTTTTCATCAATCCCATCGTAGGTATAGTTAAAATACCATATGCTTTCTGTCTGCTCCAAAACAGCTGTTCCTCCTACAAGTGTACCTTTTTCAGGTTGAAGTATGTCAGGCGGAATTTTATCAAAGGACCATTCTCCTTCCTTATCTTTTTGCACATTAATTCTAAGCCATTTGGAAGATGAATCCATCCAGTTAAAATTTACCGTATATAGTCCCATGATAGCTTCTGATTCTTCCCCGCTTCCGCTTATAATCCAGCCTGAACTTTTAAGCTTATCAATGTAATTTGCAAATGCTTCTTCGTTTGTTTCCTCAACATCGATGATATAATCATCATCTTCACCTCCGGAATTTTTTACCTTTCCCTCGGTATATTCCATCAATTCACTCGGAACCTTATCAGTTGGCCAGCCCTCTTTCATAAGCATACCGGAAAGATCGGGAATATTTGGTGTTTCGCTATTAGATTGCTCGGATGTTTTTTGATCGCTTCCTTCAGCACTCAATTGCTTTGAAATTTCAGCATTCTTCCCACAGCCGACAACTGCAAGCAGTACCATAATGAGCGTAAAGACTATAAATAATCTGTATTTCATACTCATCTCCTTAAAACTTAATTTTTATATTTTCCTTCATAATATGTCGCGGTACGAGCCCCTTTCCACAAAGAGGACAGTATAACATAATAAGCTCCATCTGCTTTGAATTCATACATAAAATCCAGACTCAAATCAGCATTTGTATTGGAATCCCAAAAGCCTGCCAGCCACTCATCCGATACAAGTCCTGAATCTGATAATATTTCCGTTTTTTTAGTCTCTTCAGCTTTAACGGATGTAAGAGGTATTATCTCTTTAGCATCTGTTTCATCAAGATTCTCAGCCATACGCATTGAGATGATAATAGACTGCTCTCTTGTTGCACTGGCATAATTATTAGCTTGTTCAGCACTTGTTATTGCTCTCGGTCCAAAATTGTTATTATTATCAATGCCCTTGATAATTTCATGTGCAGCCATGAAGTATACAGATGGCTTTGCCCAATCTGATATTTTCGCATCATCTGCAAATTTTGGCGGCATAGTATAGTTAAATGTAAACTTACTATCTTCTTTTAAAGACCAATCTTTCACAAAAGTTTTTTTAAATACACGAGTCAGCATAGTTGCTGCCTGTTCACGGTTGAGTATCTTATCCGGATCAAACTTATCACTTGATATACCATCAGTTACTCCTACGTTATATGCTTTTAATACCTCTATGTCGCTGGTATCCTTAAAAGGATTTACTGCAGCAGCTACAGCAGTATTACCTGACAATTTCTCGTACAGCTTTACAGACACTGCGGCAAATTCCTTACGAGTAATTGGCTTTCTCATATCTGCACCCTTTAACATATCTGGAATTAATCCCATGTCATCAGCTTTTTTTAATTCTCCCGCAGCCCATGATGAAGCATCGCTCCACGCAGGCATATTATGAGAGATCACATTCGAGAAAGGACTGTAAATGTCAACAGAAGTCGTGCTATTGACATTTTCTTGCCTATATTCTCTCAAATCAAGTCTATATCTAGTCTTAATTTCAAATGCCGCTTCTTCATAGTTATCGTTGTAATCATCAAAATAAGTTCTGACATCAAACAATACATACTCATCAGAAACCCACCAATAATGTATGTTCTTGTATTCTTTATCACCTATTTTTCTGAGCCATATTTCCGTAGCCACACTTCCTCCTGTGGCAACATTTAATTCTCCTATATCTACCGGAGGCTTCTCTACTCTGATTGCCATATATGGAGTAGTTCCACGCATCTCAACCACAGCCTCTTTAAGCACCGGTGCATGATTTATCATCTTCTCCGTATCAAGCTTAACATTGGCAGATAAAACAAATTCCTTGGACCAAGGGGACAGTACATAGGTTTTCCCATCAAATGAATGTGCAAAGCGTGCCCTAAATGTAATCTTATTGTTTTTAAAATAGTCCCAGCCCATATCTTCAATTTTTTTAGCTTCTGCCTCATTATCAGGGAGTATATGCGAAAAATAACCATATCCCGGTGAAGCATAGTATTTGCCATGTGAAAAGCTTCCGTTCAATTCACCGTTATGATGCTGAGCTTTTGGAGCAGTTTCCGGAGAATCCCAGTCTGAAGTATATTGCCAATTTCCATCATTAATTTTGCAATCTACTTGATAATATATATACAGCCCGCTATAATCCGGATTTTCTGCTGCTCGTTTTTCCATATATTCACGCATGTCATCAGGAGCAGCTATATAAAACTTAAAACTGCTGTAATTGAAACTTGCACCAAAATGTTTTGGTGCACCAAATGAAGCCGGCGGCTCAACACCGGCATAAGCAGTTATTGGTATTATGCTGAGAAGTATAAGCAATACAAGAAGTCCTGATAAAAATTTTCTCGTCAGATTTGTTTTTGAATTTTTTAACATATTAATTTTCTCCTTTAAAACTTTTTATTTTCTTAATGAAGCCTTATAATTGTCTGCTTTGTTCGCATAATTTTTGCAAACATTAAAAATGATTCGCCCCTGCCAAAATCATGCTAATATTATATAAATTGAATTTAATATTGTAATCACCCTCAGGATGATTTGAGGTATGATTTTTAGGGTGATTTTTTCTCATTATTTCATCAGCATAACCACCCCGGAAGGGATAAGTCCTTTGTCATCCGGGATAGGAAACAAAAGAACACTATGATACTCATATGAGACTGAAAACACTGAACTTCTGCAAAACAGCTGAAGCGGATATGAAAGCCGGCTCAGAAGAGCGGTTTTCCCATAAAACACCCCCTCTGTCGCCTCAAGAATAGCATAGTTTTCATTAGTGACGCGATCCAAGAAATTTATTTTTCTGCCATATATATCTTCTGTCTTAATATCAGTATTCTCAATCATAGCACTGTTCACATTTATTAAAGCTCCTCCCCTTTCGAATATAGCAATAGGACATGAAAAAATGTTAATCATGGACAAAAACTCATCTTTATCTTGAGCAAATAATTGAAACTGCTTTATAAATTTATCCTGTTCAGTAAGCTCTTTTTCAATATCCTTTTGCATTAAGACAAGATTAGCAAAATGCTGCCTCCTTGACTCTTCCCTTTTCAGTATAATCACCTCATTTATTCTGAATTCATCTTCATTTTACATAAAAAGGCATTACGGCAATACCGAATGAGCGCTCAATTTTATTCAATCATACGCATAAAAAAGTGAACTTCGTTCACTCTATGGAAGAATCATTCCTATTCTTCATTTATTGCATAAGAAAGAGAACTTTCCTATGTAATAAAAATATCCCTTCAATTCTATGATTGAAGGGATATTTTTTTATTCTATTTTCCTATTATTTTTCTGTACTGAGATGGTGTCATGCCAACTTTTTCCTTAAAAAATCTTGCACAATTACTCGAATATGTAAAGCCGCAGGATATAAAAGCTTCAGCGATACTTAGATTTTTATCCCGCAGTGCTTCCTTAAGACGATTTATCTTAATATCCTGATAATAATTGTACAGGGTAGTTCCCGTATGCTTTTTAAACAGCCGCGCAAGCTGTGATGGACTTAGGCAGACTGCCTGTGCAAGATTTGCTGTATCGAATTCCTCCCGCCAGTGGTTTTCAAGATACTCCTTTGCTTTTGTTATATCCGTTCTTCCCTGATATAATCTGCTTGTCAAGAAAATGCTTACAATATACGCTATTCTTTTATCTTCTCCCCAAACAGGGAAATTAAGAATATCTGTATAGATTATTTCAGTATCATAAGCAGTGCTTCTTATATTATACCATTCCCAAAACTTTTCCAGAGGTATTCTTATATCCTGTATCAGAACAATTTCTCCGCGAAAAATTCTGCGAATATGCTCACTTAATCCAAACTGTTCATTTACTAAAGAGTCTTTAATAAGATTGTATTTTCCTAAAATCAACGATGAATCAAGAACATTCCATGCTTTGAGCACAGACTCATTGATAAAAACTATATCTCCGTTGCGTTTGAATATCTGTATAGGAATAGGAAATAGCTCGGCTATTTGAAAAAGCCGGTTATTTGATTCAGAGATAAGTCCTTGCCGATCCGAATATAATGCTTGTTTATGAAACTCGGTATTATATTTTGAATTTTGCTCAGAAACATCAGCAAGATTTTTCCTGTATTGAGTTGGTGTCATCCCAAGTCTGCGTTTAAAAATTTCAGCAAAATTTCCGCTGTAATCCGTCCCGCACGAGGTAAATGCCTCACGTATGCTAAGAGTTTTATTTTGCAAAGCCTCTTTGATTTTTTCAATTTTAATTTCCTGATAATAGCTATAGGGTGTCATACCGATAAATTTTCTGAACAAACGTATTAAATGATCGGAGCTCAAGCCGACTTCACTGGCAATATTATCCGAATCAAAGTCATCATGCCAATGCTCGTCAATATATTCTTTTGCCTTCATGACATCCAATCGTGACTGATACACATGTTTAGTCATAAATAATGCCACAATACATGAAATTGACTTATCTTCATTCCATAATGGAAAACAGGTTATATCCTGGTACATATCATTTTCCGAAAGACTGCTTTTTCTCCCTTTATAACGTCTGTCCATCTCCTCTGAAGGAACTCTGAGGTCATAAAAGTATAGAATCTCGCCTGAAAATACCCGTTGAAGATAGTCGCTCAGCTCAAGCTTCCGATTGATATATGTATCATTTAAAATATTGAATTTTCCCACAATCTGTTCTGCGTCAGAAATTCGGAAAAAATTCAAAAATTCCTTATTGACAAACATACTTAAACCATCAGGCGAGAAAACTTCCAGCGGAATTGGGAAAAGTTCAAGAACAGAAAACAAGCAATCCCATTTAGCCGCAGGCATATTAAAGGAATCAGATTTTTGACTGCAAAGCTCATTCTCGTTCATTTGCTTATCCTCCTTTCAGGCTTGAAATTCATTAGATAATTAAAATACTTTTATGCCTGATATTTTACACTTGGCTTTTATTAGCTAATATTATATTCACTAAAGGAAATAATTGCAAATAATTTTTGAGAGCTTGTGTTTGCATTTACTCATACTTATCAAGTCTCATTTTACAGCTCAGGACTTTCAAATTTAAACCAGAATACACTTCCTTTTCCCAATTCGGAGTCCACTCCGTACTCTATATTGTGAAGTTCAAATATCTTTTTGACAATTGACAAGCCTAACCCGCTTCCCGTCACACCGCGCTTATGAGATTTATCCGATTTATAATATCTGTCCCAAATGTACGGCAATTCTTCAGATGATATACCTTGACCGTGATCGATTATATCTATCTTTAGCTTATCATCATCAGATATATATTGTATTATTTCTATATGCTTATCATCTCCGCAGTAGTTTACGGCATTAATCAGCATATTGTAAAAAGCCTGTGAAATTTTAACTTCATCCGCATATACAAAATATTCTCTTTCATATTCAAAATTTATAGAATATCCTTTTTGTTCCACCAGCTTTGATGTGCGATAGGCAATCATACTCAAGACTTCTGTTATATTAAACTTGGTTTTGTTAATTGAATCCAACCCTTTTTCTATTTTTGTAAAATCAAGAATATCATTAACCAGAGAACTTAATCTTTTAGCTTCATCCATAATTATCTGAGACTGCTCTTTAGATATTTCTTCCGGAAAATCATGCATCATCTCCGCATAGCTGTATATAAGACTCAAGGGAGTACGCAAATCATGTGATACATTTGCCATGAGCTCACGTCTTAAGGACTCAACTTTGGACAATTCTTTTGCCATAGCATTAAGAGTATCTGAAAGCTCGCTGATTTCTAAAAAGTTTTTTGCATTGAATATAACATCGTAGTTTCCCTTTGACAATGTCTTTGCACTTTTGTTTATATCTTCTATAGGTCTGGATATTTTTTTTGCAATAATTATTGCCAAGGTAACAGACATTGCAATCATTATTCCTGTAATAACATAAAGCTGAAGCTTGATGGTATTTACAGTTGCATTAACAGGCGTAATAATAGCATGAAATGTCAGTGACAGCTTAGTTCCGTTATCAAGTGTAAAAATTTTTGTTTTAGTTACGGTTTCCTGCATTCGTCTGCCTCTGTCATCTCTTATAGGTACTGGCAAAGGTGCGAAGTCATTGGTCTTGGTCACCATGATTTCCTTTTCATTCATCAATTCGTTTAATATTGATGGAAGCTCCGTATTGTTGATATTTTTTTTAATATATGAAATCGCGCTGTCAATTTCCTTTGACCGTACAAATTTATACATGTCAAACAAAAATACAGTTTGAAACATCCATAGCATAATTATCAGAAGTGCACAAAATCCAAGCAGAAATGAAAATATTCTCCATTTTAATTTTATCTTATCCATCGAATCTGTACCCCAATCCTCTCAATGTTTTTATTAAACCGGCATATTGTCCGAGAGATTTTCTTAGCAGCTTTATATGTGTATCCAGAGTCCTGTCATCCCCATAGTAATCAAAACCCCATACTTCCGTGAGGATTTTTTCACGAGGAACGGCGATATTTTTATTTCGAATCAGAAAAAATAATAAATCATATTCTTTTGGAGCCATATTCACTTGCACACCATCTACAAACACCTTATAAGCAGTCAAATCTACCTTGAATCCCTGCTTCTCAAAAATAATATGTCCTTCCTCATCCTGTATGGCAGAATTGATTTTTGACGCCCTTCTTAAAATTGCATTGACTCTCATCATTATTTCTTTGGAAGAGAAGGGTTTTACAACATAATCGTCCACACCGACCTCAAAACCATGCAGTCTGTCATACTCTTCTCCTCGGGCTGAAAGCATCAGAACAGGAGTGTCGGAGCTTTTGCGTATCTCTTTTACCGCAGAGAAGCCATCAAGCTCGGGCATCATTATATCCATAATAATAATGTCAAAACTGTTTGTTTTGCACAAATTAACTGCTTCCATGCCGTCACATGCCTCTGTTACCTCATGTCCTTCAAAAGTCGCATACCTTCTTAGTACAGCACGAAGCCCCTCTTCATCATCACATATTAAAATCTTAGGCATCTGCCTCACCTCCTGTCCTCATAGTCTCTAATATCTCGCAAGCGGAACTATAGAGTCATTTTATATTATCATAGTTTTGATTAAATCGAGCCATTGTCAAATATCCAAAGACTCAAGATATCTTGAGTCTACGCATATTATATCATATATTTATTAAAATATAAAATTCATATTAATTACTGTCAATACCTTTGCTTCTTTCTTGATAATATTAAGGCTGTAAGAAGTAAAATTACGGTAAATCCGGCTGTAATTATTATATATGAATAGTTAAGCGAACTCTTGCTGTTGACCTCAGGCGGCGCAAAATTTGCATTCTGTCCTCTGTTATTATTGCCCTGCATAAAGCTTCTGTTATCGCCTTGGGGCATATTATCTCTTGATAGCAAATATTCTATCTGCTCATCGCTAAGCCCTATTTCATACAGCTTTTCCTTTACCTCATCAGTGATTTCTCCTCCGGCCTTACTCAAAATTTCAAAAGCTTCCTGCATTAGCTTTATGTCAATCACATTTTGTCCGCCAAATGTTGGAGATGTGTTACTATCTTCTTGTCCCGGCTGCTCTTTTACTTGTTCTTGAATGCCGGCTTGAGCATTATTTTGATTTCCCCTTCCGCCCATCATAGTTCCTAATGTTGAAATATTAAGATTTCCTGATGATATAAGCTTGTCAGGGTTTTCATTTTGTTCGCCGGTTGTACTTGGCACATTCCCGTCAAGCTGTCCTTGAACGCTTTCTGCACGCAGGTTTCCAAGAGTAATAAAATTTGAAACAGCTGATTCATATTCTTCATAACTGCAAAATGCTGTTTTGTCATTTTTAACGTAATCCTTTATCAAAGCATTAAGCATATTTATTTTTTCTTCAAATTTTCCGTCCGCAAAATAATTGTCTATAAGCTCTTGCAAATATAAATGATATCTTTCAAGATATTCTTCATTCTCAAATAAGTTTTGCAGCAAAGGTCTGTCTTCCATGCTTATTCCGCTTACAGGTGTATCAATCGGAAAGTTTATCACTGATGATGCACTTGTATTTTGGAACCCACCCCAGGCTAAGTTATAATCCCAAGGCAATATAGTTATCTGTCCGTCATTTTCATATATATAATAGTTTTGAGCCATGCTTGACGAATAACTGTCTAAATTAACCACTATTGTATGAGCGGCAAAGTATCTCAATATTTTATCTACATCAAAATACTTTTCGATATTTTTACCTTCTGACAGTGCTTTCAAGGCTTCTATTACTCTTTGATAACTGCTTTCATTGCCTTTTCCCACTACATTATTAAAAATAGCGCTGTAGCTTGATACCTTATCATCTATATAGGCAAGGCTGCCTCCTGTATTGCCTCCGCGTCCTCCTCCCATACCTTCAAAATTTATATTTCCCCTATTATTTGAAACGGAGGGTTTATCCTGTATCTCAGCAGGTATTTCACCGCCCTCTGTTACTCCTGCTTTATTCTGATTTTCATTTCTGTCATTAGGAGGAAAGCCATTGGAAGGAAGTCTATCTTGAATATTTTGGGGTGCTGATTCCATCCCTTCTTTAAATGGCATAGCAGAGCTATTTGTATTGCTATTTGCGGAGTTATTTTTATTATCTCCCATATCCATGCTTTTAACATTGTAAAGCTCTCCTGATAATTCTTTGAAAGCTCTTTGCTCATAGCTGTCGTTATACATTTCAACAGCAAGATAAAGTCCCCATGAATCCCCATTGACATTTATATCTGCAAAGCCGAAATATGGAGCGTCAACCCCAATTTCTTTCATCAAGTCATATGAGATATATTCTTTCATATAGGTATTATCACCAAGCATGTTATTAACTACTAAGCTTGTTAGTCCAAAACAAGTCTGCCCTTTTATATATTCGTCAAATTGCAGTCGGAAGCTATATCTGGAACTTTCAGACTGTGCAACTTGGGTAAGACTTGAATTGCCTTTAGGGCGAACTCCTACATTAGTAAACTTGGTTCCGTTTACAATTACATCAGCCATAATATATTCTTCTGATAAAGCATTGTCCAGCATATTCTGCCAATCATTCTCATTTGCTATAATTTCAACACTAATGATGTCTGAGCCAAATATCTTGGTTGCATATACCGGGTCTTCCGGGCTTATTACATTGACATCAATACCGGTATACAAAGCTGTGACTGTACATAAAGCCAATACCATTACAAATAATGCAACAATGCTGATTTTTTTGCTCGTTATCATTCTTTCACCTTCCTTTTAACTATGCGGCATAATCACCGTTATAGCTTACCAATGTTGCGTTATTTACGCCATTTACGCTAAGAAGCTCATTAATAAGTTTAGCTGACATATCTATCAATCTAACCTCAACAGTCAGTTCAATGCCATGTCTTGAAACAGTTTTTGACTTGACAAGAGCTTTTTTTGTCTTTGATCTAATCAAAGAAACAGCATCTTCCTCCGACTTGTCATTGTCAATATTCAGAATAATAATATATGGTGTATCTGTACTTTTTTTATTGATAAATATCATCAAAATAATACCTATAAACAATGATCCTACTACCGCCAGGGGCAAAAGTCCTGCTCCGATTACTATTCCTACAGATATAGACCAGAAAAGAAATGCTATATCTAAAGGTTCTTTAACAGCTGTTCTAAACCTTACAATCGACAGAGCTCCTACCATACCGAGTGAGAGAACTATATTTGAAGTTACGGCAAGAATAATCAAGGTTGTGACAAGTGTCATAGCCATAAGTGAAACTCCAAAGGATGCAGAGTACATAACGCCTGCAAAAGTTTTTTTGTATACAACAAATATAAATAATCCCACGGCAAAGGATAAAGCCATAGCAACGAAAACATCAAGCAGTGAAAATTCCACCGCCTTTTCTAAAAAACTGCTTTTAAAAATATCTTGAAATGTCATTTTAAATTCCTCCTAAAATTAAATAATTCTTGTCGCGGCATATTTTGAAAAGGATGACTGCCGCCTGCTGCTAAGAGATACTATTCCCCTGATAATTTCAGGCAGAAAAGCATCATATTTTACTTCAAGTATATTGCTGCCCTGAATAGGTACGCTTATAATATCTTCTTTAAGCAAAGACATAGTATCAAAGCAGGATTTAATGTCTGTGTCTATAGTTATTCTTATATTGCCTGCCGGAAAAACATAAGCTTCTCTCTGATAATCCACAATATTTTTAGGCCTTAGCAAAACAAAATTTATCTTTGCATAAAATTCCAGCAATAAAGGGTCACTGCTTTCTTTCAAAGAAGAATAGTCTCCGTTTAAAATATCCGAGCACATCTTTTCATTTATTACCGTGCTTCTTTTATAACAAATTCCGTTTATCTTACTCTTTTTTTCTAATCGTATAAAACTTGTGTCACCATTATATAGTCTGAGCCTGAATTTTTCACGTTCATTAACTCCGTTTATTTTCTCTATCAATGCTTTATCATAGCAGTTGTCAAAATACAGGCTTCTCACGCGATATCCTTTACCGGCTACCATATTTGCATCCTCTTTGCATACACAGGGCAGTCTTGCCTTAAGCTGTACATAATCCGAATAGTTTATATAATGTTTAATTTCATGTCTTCCTAATGATTTTTTCATACATATACCTCTCTTTTAATTTGCTTATATGCTATTTAATCATAGTCAACTGAATCGGCATTGTTTTCTATCTGAATTTTATCTGAACTTTTCAAAAAATATATATCGCATTGATGAATGAATAAAGCCGGAAAGCAAAACTTCAAGATTTGATATAAGTTTATATAAGCTTTCATATTAAAATTTTGCATTAAAAAACGCCGAAATTCAGCATTTTTAATAAATATAAACTATAATTGATTGTTGAATCAGTAAGCTTTATGTGATAGTATTTACTTAAACTGCTTAAGATTAACGTTTATATGATTAGAATAATTTAGGAGACTTTATATGACAACTTTTTATTTAATAAGACATGGAAAACCAGACTATTTACCCTGTGATGAAAGAGGATATTCAGGTTTCGGAAGAGATTTAGCATCTTTGACAAAGGATGGAATAGAACAGGCTGAACTCACCTCCGGAGATAAAAGATTAAAGGATGCGGAAATTATTATAAGTTCACCATATACAAGAGCATTGCAAACTGCTGCAATTATATCTAAAAATACCGGAATAGAAATAAAAGTTGAAATGGATTTACATGAATGGATTCCTGATTTAACTTATAAATATACCAGTTCCGAAGAAGCTTTTGAGCTCGCAAAGGAATTTACAAAATATAGAGGTGTGTATCCCCAAAATACGAATGTGAAATGGGAGAGTTTGGAAAGTTTGAGAAAAAGAGTGATAAATGTAGTTAATAAGTATACAAATTATAATAAGGTTATAATTGTTGGTCATGGTATGGCTTTACGCACCATCACTTTTATAGAAGAAATGAAGCCCGCGGAAATAGTTGAATGCACATATAAAATTGGACAGCCTGAATGTAAATATTCATTCGCATGATATGTTGAGTTATTTTATTACAAGCCTTTTTTATTAATATTTAAGGCTTGTAATTTTTTGCATTAACTTTTCAATTGTGTTTCGTATTTGAGTTTAAATATTTAAATTAACTTTTTATTAAATCGTTTGTAATACTATTTATCAATACTTCAAAAGCCAAACAGCTATTATATCAAATATAAATATCGTTACCATGCAAACAAGTGGTATATATATGATTTTTTTACCCCTGGTACTTTCCATTGATTCTATACTCTTAATTAATTTATCCCATAATCTGTCATAAATTTCAAGACTGAAAATCTTTTAAACTTTTGAAGAATTAGCTCTAAATCATACACTTTCAATTTAGTATAACATTTTTCTAAATATGACATGTTTTATATTGCTGTGGATATATATAAGTGATATAATCAAAAATATATCAAATAACATTAAAGGAGTATCTCATGAAAACAACAGATAATTTAAACATGCCTAAACTAGCTAAGGAAATAGCAATTATGTTGTTTGCAATGTTTATCACTGCTGTAGCTGTACATTTTTTTCTAAAACCAAGCGGTTTAATCATTGGTTCAATATCGGGTCTGTCAATTGTAATTGAAAGATTAACCGGAATACCTATTTCAATTGTAACCTTTATTGTAAACTCAATTTTGCTTATATTAGCAGGTATTTTAATTGGAAAAGAGTTTGGCATAAAAACAATATTTACTTCACTCTTACTGTCACCATACTTGGCAATTTTTGAAATATTTTTCCCGATACAAAAATCTATCATGCAAGACCCGTGGCTTGATTTGATATGTTTTGTACTAGTGCTTGGTTTTGCACAAACTATTTTATTCAGAATCAATGCTTCAACAGGAGGTCTTGATATTTTAGCTAAAATTATAAATAAATACACCCATGTGGAAATAGGAACATCTATTACTGTTGCCGGAGCAATAATATGTTTTTCAGCATTTTTAATAAGTGATTTGAGAATAGTTATCATCGGTCTAATAGGAACATATATAAATGGTTTAGTTGTAGATAATTTTGCAGCAGGTTTTAATTCAAGAAAACGAGCATGTATCATATCTGAACAATATAAAGAAATACAAGAATTCATAATAAAAGATTTACATAGAGGTGTCACATTATATAATGTAACAGGCGGATACAAAAGCGAACAGCACGTTGAGCTAGAAACCCTATTGACAAGAAGTGAATTTGCGAAACTAATGGGCTTTATTAATAAAAATGATTTCAGAACATTTATTACAGCAGGAAATGTCAGTGAAATTTACGGTTTATGGCATAACAACAAGGGACTAAAGAAATCTTTAAATTCTTAGACTATAAAAAAGCTCGTTGAAAATTCAATGAGTTTTTTTATTTGTATCGTTGTATTCAATCCGTTTATTATGTTGTATATTAAAACTTCAAAGCTTCATTAGGTAAAACAGGAGTCTGTTTTTAAATAATAAAAATATTTGGTAAAAGATGTTGACATATATAAAAATCTATGTTATTATAAAAAAGTATTACAGATGTATTTATAGATATCACATGTTTTTAGAGGTCGTATAATTATTTGTTTATATGATTTGTAAAAATATGTGATTTTTATTTAAACTAACATTTGAGTATAAATAAAAAATTAGGAGGTACCTCATGAATACAGGTACAGTAAAATGGTTTAACGCAGAAAAAGGATTCGGATTTATTACAGTTGATGGTGGAGATGACGTTTTCGTTCATTTTTCATCAATTCAAGGAGACGGATACAAATCCTTAGATGAAGGTCAATCAGTTAGCTTTGATATTTCTCAAGGAAACAGAGGACCGCAAGCTTCTAACGTAAACAGAATATAACCAAACAAAAAACCCGGGCATAACGCCCGGTTTTTTTATTATTTATTGCTTCTGCTGTCTTTTATCTAAAATCTTTAATCTCTCTATTGATTTTCTATCATTTTCTAATATCTCACCTGCTACATCTCTTGACTTTTCATCTAGTCGGCCTCTTAAAACCTTTTCAGCCATATTTACACCTTTAGTTTCTCCTTCTATAGCTTTTTCAACAACTTCATCATCTGAGCCTGACCCTAATTCCATATTGATCATAATATCACCCATTTTACCCTTAATTCCGAGGTTTTCATCCGGTCTGCCTCCTATATTTTGAATATAGTTTGCCAATGTCTCGGTATTTTTTCTGTGTTGTTTTTGAACATCCTGAAAAGTTGCTTTAATACTTTTGTCCTCTAATCTACTTATAAAATTATTAAAACTTTCTATTGCCATATATTCACCTTGTAAAAGTTCATTAAGCGATTTTATAGTTTCATTATCCAATTTGTTTCCTCCGGTAAAATTTATTATTTTCTTTATCTTTCCACCAATTGATAAATATATTCTTGCATTTATACTCTTCAGCTTTTGTATAATATAAAAAGACACCCATTTAAAGGTGTCTAATTAAAAGGTGAATACTATATTTTAAATTTATTTTCGCAAAATTTTCTATGTATCATGATATCACATTTTTATAATATATATATTCATACAAACTTATTTGGATACTTTTTTGTCTAATTATATAATTTAATTTTAGCTTTATAATGTTTAAGACATAAATATAAAGGGATTATAGCNNGCTATAATCCCTTTATATTTATTTTTTACCTTTATAATAATCCCTATATTTCCTGACAATTTTTCTTAACATATCAAATACACCAATATAATAGCTATTATTAACAGGTTTTCTTATAGCGTCTGCAAATGTTACTGCTATATACCTGTTAAAATAATATATCTCCTCATTAAGTTTAATAATATAAATGGAATGATATATATAATATCGTTTTAAATTTCCATTTTTATAAATATGCACCATATTAACAATTACAAGTATATGAACTAACTCGTTTGATTCTGTTCTTGAGATACAATAATAGCAATGATTATAGAAAGTATCAAATTTCATGATGCTATGATCTGCTTTATCTGAAGAAGTAATGTACTTGTAATTATCCATAAATAAAAGTATGATTATTTCCAGTATCAGCAGCAGTTTAGGTTCATGGATATAATCAGAATCATACACAATAAACATAACCAACAGAGCCAACAAAATCAGCATAAATATACAGCTGACCAGACTAATTACTTTACTTCTCTTCATTGTTTTGTACCCCCCAAAATTATTTTTTAGAGGTTGATCGGCACAACTAACTACCTCCCTCAATGCAGAATAAGTATTTAGAATCACACCGTTTTATTGAAATACTTGTTTTAAGTTAATTATATTATAATCAAATATGTAATAATTTTCAATAATTTACATTAATTATGATATGTGTAAGCAGCTTTTTTATATTACATATTTCAGCAAAAAATACTGAGAACTACTGTAAGTTTATTTTAATTGTTTAACATCATAAAAAGTTGTACAGTTGACTTAATTTCTCTTTATGGTAAAATATTATTTATTAGGTCATCTAGAATAAGACACCGGAGGCAAACATCAATGTTGAGAAGTATCTCAGTAAACCAAGAAAAAATATATAAGTTAATATGCTTCTTATTTAGCTTTGCAACAACTACAGTTTTTACAATCAATATTTTATACCAAATGCAGGTAGCAAAACTCTCCCCTTTGCAACTGGTGTTAGTCGGTACTTGCCTTGAAGCTACATGTTTTCTTTTTGAAATACCTACCGGTATTATAGCAGATCGATTTAGTCGCAAGTTATCTATAATTATTGGTTTTGCCTTAATTGGATGTGGTTTCATTTTAGAAGGAAGTGTACCTGTTTTTATTTTTATAGCTATAGCACAGATTATTTGGGGAATTGGATATACATGTATAAGCGGTGCACTTGATGCATGGGTTATTGATGAAACAGGAAAGGATACATTGTTTATTTCAGGAGCTAAAAATGCTTCTATAGGACAATTTTTAGGAATTTTAGTAAGTGTTGCTTTAGCACAAATAACACTCAATCTCCCTATTGTATTTGGTGGTATAGTACTTATTGCATTATCGATATTATTAATATTATTTATGACGGAAAGACCATATAATAAAGTTATGGAAAAAAACGAAAAAAATTATTTTGTAAATATTTTTGAATCAATTTATAAAACAGTAAAGACAAATCACACCTTAGCTATTTTATTTATAATAGCACTGTTTTTGGGTCTCTATAGTGAAGGTTTTGATCGTTTATGGGGAACGCTTATCTTGAATACCGAAGAATTTACCGACTCTAACGGAATATATGTCTTTGGAGCTATAGCAGCAATAACAGCAATCATAGGATTTTTGACATTTAATAAAATTGAAGCTAAGGCAGAAAAAACAAATATAAACATAATAAATAATATATTAATTTATATTTGTTTAGTTATTATTATTGGCTTATGTTTGATGACATTTATTAAAAATGGATATATCTTGGTGTTATTAGTTATAATTATTAACTTATCAAGAAGTATTATTGAGCCTTTTGAAACTATTTGGTTTAATAATCTCATTACTGACAGCAATAATAGAGCAACTATCTTATCGCTTAAAGGACAAGTCGGGGCTTTAGGACAAATAAGCAGCGGACCACTTATGGGGATATTTAGTATCTTTATGCCATTAAGATTTATTTTTATTTTATCAGCAATTATTTTTTCTCCAACGGTGCTCTTATTTATATACATTAAAAATAAAGTTCAAAAATAGAAAAATGCAAATCTTAATTACATCAGTAAAAATACAGAAATCCAGCACTTTCTATTTATCTATATTTGCTTATCAAAAAGAATATTAAAATAATATTTCTCGTCCTATGGCATAAAAAAACTCGTTGAGTATTTTTCAACGAGTTTTATCATTCTTATATCATTCCCGGCATTCTAATTAGTTAATAACAGAATAAACAATAGTATATTTCAGTGATTTCTTGACATTCTGTTATTGTATTAAGTGCATTTATATTACTATAAATTCATAATTGTGACAACAAAAAAGCAACAGTGATTATTTTTATAATTTTGTTGCCTTAAAGCCTTAATTTAATTAATAAAATAATCCAAGCTGACCCCAAAATACTTCGCCACAGCAATCACATTACTAAACTTAGGACTACACTTTTTATGCTTGCATATAGTGCCTGTGCCAAACCCTAATTCCTTTTCTAAAACAGAAATAGTTATCCCATTTTGCTTGCATAATTCCTTTACCTTCTCGTATACCGTTTTATCTGCCTCTTTTCTTATATTTTATTACACAGTTATATCGGCAAATAAAAGTCGGACACCTGTCCGATGTTAAATTATTCCCTTAGAGCTAANNACTAATATTTTGGCGGGATGTGTGGGATTTGAACCCACTCAGGCGTAAGTATAGCAATGATGCATTGATACAACTAAACTAATTAACATTCACAGGTTAACTGGTCATCCCACATACGCCCTTACCCACCATATCTGTTTTCATTTGACCATGTCTCCCTTTTTTCTTTTTAGTAATTGAGGCAATAAACCCTATTACAGTTAATCCAAAAGAGACCAAGTCAACAGGAATGCCAACTAAAAGAGCCAACAATACACCAATTGTTACCAACTTATTAAGTATATAATAAATTTTATTTATATAGATGTCAATAACATATCTTAAAATATTTACAAAAAACAGGACATTTTCCCTAGTTTATTGCCTTAGCAAACTTATCTAGAAAATTCTACGGCCATGGATGAGTAAGCATAAATTTTATCGTGTCCTCATCATATTTGCATTTAGTCTTTATGATTTTTAAAGATGCTGTAATAGAAAGCACGTTTTAAAAGTAGAGGTTGAGTATCTATCACATACTTATATTCTCCTTTTGACTTTCCTTTTTCCCAAAATTTATTATAAGCACACTCTCTAATTTCAAAATGAAGATGTGGACCTGTGGAATCAACTTCTCCGGCTTTAACTTTTTGTCCTACTCTTACCTCTAGTTTTTGTAGGTGTGCATATAGACTGCAATAGTCCTTATGTTCCACAACTACATAATATCCGTAACCAGTTGCCTGATTTCCCGCATTTGCTTGAGATACGCGCACAGTACCGTCTGCAACAGTATAGATGTTGTCGCCTTCTTTTCCGGGAACTATTGGCCCTAAGTCCATACCCAGATGAAACTCTAACCCAGAAAAATTACGAGGTCCAAACGGACTTGTAATCCTTACGCTATCTGTTGGATTACATCTCAGTGTCATCATACTTTTCACCTTCTAACCCTCAAAATGCAAATACGCAAGATATCAAAGTTCCCGGCTCATTACCTGTTTTATAAAATAAAATGCACATTGTTATTTACAAATAGGAATTAAAAAAGAAACATACAAACAAGTAGATTCTTACTAAACTTATCCTTTTTCATTTTTAATACCTTTGTTTTCAACAGCTGTTACCCTATTTTTCAATTTACCCAGTCTTGCTTCAACACTTTTAACATCTTGTGTAATTCCAACAATGACATCAAGTTTAGCATTGACAGTTCCTTTCCATTCTGCATCCGAACTTATTTTTACGTCTCTGCCGCGCAAATACCCAGCAAGACCAATAAAACATCCGACCATTGCAATTAATATACCTATCTCTATTACCATGTCAATACCGTCATTTATTATCCTTTCAATTAAACTTATACAGAAAAAGAAAGAAATATAGAAAAAGTATGTTTATTTCTTTCTTTTTTCACCTAAAATATATTCTACAAAATTATATCTTTTATAGATATGATATATCATTAATAAGTAATTTTGTAATTATACCCTTTCCACTTCCAAAATCTATAGTGCATGTATTAGCTGAAATGCCTGAAGAAACTTCATAATATCCAGACCAAGAGTGACCAGCTACATAAATACCATTTAGGTAAAAATAAGTCTCAGTATTATTATCAACATATTTTAAAACAGACACATTACTAAATGGAACATGACTACTAAAACCTGCTAACATGTTTTCTTTCTCCCAGTATCCTTTTGAAATTGTACAAGCAACAGTATTATCTGTTTGTTTATATAATTTTACATCTTCACCTGAAACTCCATGAAGCATTATTGTTATGCTAGATGATGCAATAATTCCTTGTACTTCTACTTCAAATGACCATATTCTAAATGTAGAACCTAATGATATTGTTTTATTTGAAGTTATAGTGTTTTTATAAACTTGCTTATTAACTCCACCCTGCCCAATGTAAACCTCATTTACCTTTTTATTAATTCCGCCAACACCTATATAAACCTCCTTTAATTCTCTGTTAACTCCGTCCTTACCTAAAATAAGCGGCATAAAATCACCACCTTAGGAATCAACCTTATACTTTTAGAAACATTCTCTACTATTTTTTGTTTACTCATTTTTTTCACCTCATGATTTATTTACCAATATAGTATCAAATAAAAGATATCATAAGGTATCAACTTTGATTAGATAAAATAATGTCCGCAAAATGCTCATAAAACAGCCTTTTAAATAAAAAATCATATTATTAGATAACATGATTTTTTCATACCTTTATTTATATATTTTTCTTTTAAATATTTTTTCATTAAACCTGTTAACTTCACTTTCAAGTTTAATACGTTTCCAAGAATTAGGAACCGAAATAGAAAGCAACGAAATTAACACCATAGCTGCACACCACGATGATGAATTTATTGAAGAAGAATTACAAGCTATTGAAGAATTTAAGCAATTTGTACTTAGTAAGAGAAAAAATAAATAAGGTGAATCTATGACGTATGAAGATTTAATATGCGAAGCTAATTCTGGAAATATAGAAGTATATGAAATAAATTTTCCAAAAGGGATAAAAGGTTTATATTGTGACGGTTATATATCTATAAATAAAAAAATAGAAACTACAAAAGAAAAGAAATGCATACTTGCAGAGGAACTAGATCATTATCATACCTCGGTAGGCAATATAATTCAACTACAAGAAATATATACCTACACATAACAAAAGAAATGAAGGAAACAGCGACATTAAAGTTTAGCAATTTAATGGCAACATAAAAGAGCTGAAATATTATTATCTCAGCTCTTTCATAAAAGGCAACAAACACTTTTTATCACCTAAATATTTTGTTGATTTCAATGGAATATTTGTATTTTTACATCATTCCTGGCATTTAGTAAATATTGATATTATAAATATTTATTCTAATTGTACTACGCAAATATTTATAATATGTGCTTTGCTTGCATTGTTATTACTTATTTTATTGTTAATGTGTTATCAATTTGTTATCAATAGCTATTCTGTTTTATGAATACATATCTTCTATAACAAAATAATCCAAACTAACTCTAAAATATTTTGCCACAGCAATCATATTACAAAACTTCGGACTGCATTTTTTCCACTTGCATATAGTGCCAGAGCCGAAATCTAACTCCTTTTCTAAAACATAAATAGTTATCCTATTTTGCTTGCATAATTCTTTTACTTTCTCGTATACCATTTTATTTGCCTCTTTTCTTATATTTTACTACACAGTTATATCGGCAAATAAAAGTTGGACACCTGTACGATGTTAAATTATTCCCTTAGAGCTAACAACCCCGAAATGCTAGCTCTATCTTTTTTTCAATAAAAATAACCCAGATTATCTGGGTTATTACTAATATTTTGGCGGGATGTGCGGGATTTGAACCCACTCAGGCGTAAGTATAGCAATGATGTATTGATACAACTAAACTACTTAACATTCACAGGTTAACTGGTCATCCCACATACGCCCTTACCCACCATATCTGTTTTCATTTGACCACGTCTCCCTTTTTTCTTTTTAGTAATTGAGACAATAAACCCTATTACAGTTAA
>DGYI01000073.1 GCA_002396645.1 Firmicutes bacterium UBA5010 | reverse complement strand
AAAGAAAGATGGTATGCTGATAAACATTTATTAGAAGTGTTGTTTAAATTTCATTCTGAAACATGGGGAAAAGGCTTGCTATTAAGCAATCATTATTCTCCCAATTGGAAGGATGAATTGACATATTCTGTTTTAGAATTAATGCCTGATAAAATTAGTAACCAGTTACAATCATTTTTACTTGATCTTCAAAAGGAATCTAATCATATATTTAAACCTTATTGCTGGGTGAATGCTGATACTAACCCAACTAACTGGGGAATTAGAAAGGATGGTACAGTAGTTCTTTTTGATTGGGAAAGAATTAGCTGTGCATCTCCAGCCATAGACCTAGCTATATCTATACCTGGTTTAGGCACTGTTGATAATTCTGTTGAATCTCTAATGTCAAAAAGATATATAGCAATGTGGTCGAAATTATCAAGTGATTTTCCTTTTACAGAGCAAACACTACTTCAAGAAATAAAACTTGCAAAACTCTGGAGTGTAGTTGAGTATTTAGGTAACAATTGGGTTACTCTTGAACATGGAATGCTAAATAATCTTTTAAATAAATTAACTGAAAAAATCTATAATATAATTTGATTTTTCACGAACGAAGCAATAATCCAGAATGCTTGATTATTTTACAATATTTAAATCAAGTTTCTTCTCAGTCATCAGCGGAATTATGCTAAGAAAGCTATAACAATGCATAGAAGATTGATCAAAAAGACTCTCTATACAAATTAATTGTAGCATAATAAATTGAAGAAATTTAATATTTCCAAAATAATTGCAGTCAAAGTCTTGTCTATAGGTAATTCTGAGAAAGATAAACTATATAGATATAAATATTATATTAAAGATTCGTTTATGACATGTGGTAGCATAGTCAATTGTTATCAGAGTTACAGCAATAAGGCGTGTAGACAATTTGTTTAATAAAAAAGTAAAAGCGTGATAGTTCAAATTCCTCACAAAAGCAAAAAGATATCTATTTTGCAAGCACAACTCAAAAAAATCCACCATCAATTGATAAAAATCGGTTGATGGTGGGTTTGTTTTGTAGTAAGATGGAACCACGCATTTTTAATACTATTTAGGAGGGTAATATGAAAAACATTATCACCATTCCACACACGCAATCCATTCATCACACGAACAGAATGCTCGGAGGTTGGGGGGATTGGAATTTAACGCAGCTTGGAATTGAACAGGCAAAAAGAATCGGCGAGAATCTTTCGCGAGAAGTCAAGGACAAAAAATACATTATGTATTCATCCGATTTGCTGCGTGCAAAACACACAGCGGAAGTTATAGCGGGATTTTTGGGTATTGAGCCGATATTTACCGCCGCATTGAGAGAGATAAATTTGGGTGAGGGCAATGGGAAATCAAAAGAATGGGCGCGGGAAAACGATTTGGGCCAGATAAAAACCATTGATGATAGACAATATAACGGTGCAGAGTCCAAAAGAGAACTTTGGAATCGTCTTTTTGAATTTCATAGGCAAATTACGGATAGCCCGGAAGAAAATATAATTATTGTTTCTCATGGAATCACTTTGGGAATATTTCACGCAATATGGCTCGGTTTGGATGTAGAAATGCTTAACAAATGCGGTTTGTCGGGCGGCTCAGGCGGCGTATCATTCATGCATGAAGATTCAGATAAAAAGCGTATGATATCTCGTTTGGGTGACCGCTCATATAATTAATCATAAATATTGGCAGAATCAATTCATATCATTTAACGATTGTCCGTGAATGGGTGTTTAAACTGTATAATCATTAAAAAATGTACCGCCCCAAAATCGAGAGCGGTGCATTTTATCAATAGGCAGTTGTTTTGCCAAGCACGAAGCCTATCGAAAAAGCTGAAACTGCTTTTTCGATAGGGTTTTATTATAAATTAAATTGGAGGTTGATGAAATGATTATTCGCAAAGCGGCCATTGACGATATAGATGTAATCAATAAATTATTTTACGAACTCGATTCAGATGCAATAAATATGCAGCCTGAACATTTTCAAAGAGGAAGCCGCTCTTTTGATTACTTATTTGGATTGATAAATGGCGAAAAAACCGAGTTTTTATTAGCGGTTATTGATAAGGATATAATTGGTTTTTCTCTAATTTTTGAAAAAGTTACGCCGAATATAAATTTATTAGTTCCATGTAAATATGCCTATATTCAAGATTTTATTGTTAGTGCGAATTATAGAAATAAGGGTGTTGGAACGAAACTGATGGATGAATCCAAACTATGGGCGAAAAACCGTGGTATGGACTATCTCAGATTATCTGTTTTACCAGACAATAAAGATGCTCAACGGTTTTATAGTCGACACGGTTTATGCGAGCAAATGATAACTATGGAATGCGTCATACGTGATGAATAAACATTTTTTAGATTTAAGGCAAATCTTTTTCCACTGTTATCTCAAAACATGAGACCTGTTGACAAAGCTGAAATTATTTTGTCTACAGATTTTTAATATTATAAAAATTAAGATTATAGTTGTTGCAATAAAAATTATTTTGATAAAAAGGATTTTGGAGGTAAAGTATGCATGGATTTATTAAGAAAAGCAGAGGAAATCGTTAATAAAAGCACAATTCATACAGTAGAAGAATCAGGATATAGCGCAGACTGGGTAATGTCACTCATAGAAGAAGAAGGTTATCCTACTGCCTCTATGATTACCGCTGCAAGAGCGGATGGGTTTAGATGGATAGCTTTTTGCACAGTGTTGGGTTGGAACAAGTCTAATCGTGCAAAAAAGGATCCGCGTACATGTGTATACTTATTCGATAAAGAAAGCTTTTCGGGAATTTCTTTAACAGGAAAGATTGAAATAATAACAGATTTTGAAACAAAGAAACGAATGTGGTATGATGCTTTGGACGATGCTTTCAAAGGTCCCGATGATGAAAATTTATGTGTGTTGATGTTGAAACCCGAGCGGTACAATATATTTATTGATAACCGTACAATACATGGTGTATTTTTATTTTTGGAATATCTTTAACATTTGAACAATGGTAAAACTTCAAAAATAAAAATACGATTCAAAAGTATTAAATTATGATATATTTAAATTAGATAAGAACTTTATAAAAGAAGATATGTAATGAATTGTTTTGACAGTTGTAGATTGGAATTTTAAATAAAAATCGAAAAGCATGATAGTTCAAATTCTTTACAAAAACAAAAAGATATTTATTTTGCAAACACAACTCAAATCAAGGGAGAAACTTTGATATAATAGAAACCGTCCATATGGACGGTTTTCATTTTGTCCGAAAACGTAAAAATCCTTATATAAAGCTACTTTTTGGCGTTCGCTGTTTTCGCACAGGCACCGAGACGGGCCTAAATCCGCCCTCAAAAATACCGAAAATGACCGGACAGCGCAAAATCGTTCCAAACGCTCAAAAATTCCGAACCCCCTACCACATAAAAGCGAGCCCCCTCCAAAATCAAAAAGAGCGGTTCAAAAAATGAACCCCTTAAAAAATGCTGTTTTCAAATTGAATTGTTCTTATACTTATGCTATAATCTATGAGAATACTTCAATGTACAATATTCTTGGTAAGAATTTATATTTGTGGAGGGTACGTTATGGAAAACAGACTTGAAATATTACGCATTAAAATTGACAAGCTGGTTTACGAAAAACAGCCGGGAAAAATCCGTTTTTATGTCGAACATTTATATAGTGTGGCACGTTATTGTTCGTTATTAGCATTAAAACGAAACTTAAGCCAAGAAATTGCCATGACTTCCGGAATGTTACACGACATAGCGAATGTAAATGGCGGTTTACCTAAAGCTGTCGATAATCATGAGTTAAAGGGAGCGGAACAAGCCGAAGTATTATTAAGAACTATAAATTTATATAATGACGAAGAAATTAAAATAATTACTACAGCTATATCAAGGCATGGCGATAAACAAGAAATACATGAGCCTTATGACGAATTATTAAAAGATGCCGATGTATTAAGCCATTGCTTTTATAACCCAGATTTTCCTGTAAGTGAATGGGAAATTGAACGTTATAAAAACTTACTTGATGAATTAGGCTGTAATCACGTAAAATAAGCATTATTCACGTTTTATATTTAAAAGGGCATTCGATTATATCAAAAGTTGTCCTTTTTACATATGACAAACCCTGTCGAAAAAGCTGAAATTGTTTTATCAGCAGGGTTTTGCTATAATTAAAGCAAAGAGAATTTATATAATAGACGATAAAGAGCCAGAAAGAGGTGATTGTAATGATAACAAGCGTAGTACATCCCAGCGAAACAATAATGCGAGAATTGATTAAAGACGCATGGGACGACAAAGGAATAGTGCAGCAGTTATCAATCCGCAAGGTAATATAATTGCCAAAGGCGAAACAACAGTTTGGAGAGACCATGACCCAACTGCACATGCTGAAATAAACGCTATAAGAAGCGTATGTATAAAATTAAAAACAGATAAACTGTCAGTATTCTACATTTGAGCCATGCCCACTATGTGCATCAGCAATTATTTGAATAGGGTTTGAAGGTGTAGTATATGCTAATAATCCTGATTTTAAGGGTAGACAGGAAAACTGGTCATTTATAAAATGCAGGGATGTTATTAAAGTAGGCAGCTATATAAACGAGACTAAAGTTGTGTAAGATTTTCTGCTTGATAAAATAAAGGATTATTTTTTGGTGAAATAGGGGTAACAATTACCTTTATGTATAAATGATCTATACGAGGCAAGTCTGTGATTATTAATGAAAGGGTGATATAATAATGCAATTTAAATTGTATATGGATGTGCATGAGTTTTACAATGATACATATGATGTGTTAATGCGTCACGAGGCGCAAAATATGATTCCTCTTGGCAATATCATAATCGGACATATGGGGGAAGATAAAACAGACTGGCGTAACCCTGTAAATTGGCTTATGGCAACTGTTTCAGATGCAAACGGTATAAGGCTTACCGCTATAATGACACCACCGCATAATATTACACTTTATGCAACAGACAATATCATTAATCTTGAAGCTATAAACTGTCTGATAGATGGGTTGGAAGACTATGAAATCCCAGGTGTGACAACTGAAAAAAGCTTGGCGGAGTATTTTGCTAAAAAATATGCTGATAAAAAGGGATTAAGCTTTGAAATAACCATGAACCAGTGCATATATGAGCTTAAGGAAGTAAACTCGGATATTAAACAATTCGGTGTTGTTCGCTTGCTGGATGAAAAAGATATGTATTTTTTTCCATACTGGGCTGAGGCATTTGATTCAGCAAACATTTATGGGAAAACAGAAATGTCTATTCCCCAAGAGGCAACATCATATCGCTATCGATTATCAACAAAAAAACTCTACGTTTTAGAATACAATGGAATACCTGTTTCTATGGCAGGATATACAAGGGAAATGCAAACAGCTATCGGTGTGGCATTTGTATATACCCCTCCTTATTATCGGGGAAAGGGTTACGCCTCATCATGTGTAGCTCAAATAAGTCAAATTGCATTAGATAAAGGATTTACTAAGTGCGTATTATACACGGATTTGTTAAATCCAACATCGAATAGTATCTATCAAAAAATAGGATATACGGCTATTTGTGATTCGCTCATGTTGAGATTTAAATAAAGTCTTTTATTGACTGGAGTTCAGAAGTCAAATAGACAAAAAAGGATCATAAACCTTTAAAGAAAAAGTGCGATAGTTCAATTCCATTACAAAAACAAAAAGTTATCTATTTTGCAAGCAAAACTCAACAAACACACCAGTCGGATACACTGGTGTGTTGTTTTTATCAGTTAAATTGCAGCAAACTATTATTTTATCCTCATAATATTCAACATGATTAATAAAGCAATTAATGAGCTCTTCTTTATCATTTTTAAAATTCATATCAAGTGTAGCATATCTATTTAAAATAAATCTAATATGTAAATATCATACTGTCTATTTTTATTGAAACCGGTCTTGATAAAAGCCACTTATTTGTTGCGGTTTTATCAAAATAAAATAAGGCTCCATTTGTAGGGTCAACACCGTTTAAAGCTTCTTTTGCCGCTTTTATGGAATCAGCATTAGCTGGCTTGTTAATCCATCCGTTCAACACAGGTGTAAATTGATAATAACCATCTATTACCTCATATATTACTCCATTGATTGTATTTGCAAATGAATTGCTCCTTACTCTGTTTAATACTACAGCTCCGACTGCTACTTTGGCATTGTATGACTCACCTTGTGCCTCAGCAGTTATTAATCTTGCAAGCAAGTCCAAATCGCTTGCAGAATAAGATGATGTATTGTCTACTAACTTAGGTTCTGTTGAAGGTTTTACAGGCACGTTTAATTTTTGGCCAATATCTAAATAATCTGTATATATATTATTTGCACGCCTTAATGTTTCCAATGTGATTTTGTACGATTTAGAGATTAAATACAAGCTTTCTCCTTTTTTAACAGTATGAGTAATACCGGGAACGTTCAACTTTTGTCCAATATTTAAATTGATAGATGTCAGCTTGTTATCACTCATTATGTTTGTTATTGATGTGTTGAATATCTGGCTTATTTTAAATAATGAGTCACCGTTTACTGTAGTGTAGGTTGCAGCATAAGCATTACTCGAGAATAAAGATATACCTGCAATCAGACTTGTAGCCAATAAAATTGACTTCAAACTTTTGAATTTCATATAATCCTCCTTTTGCCTCCCGAGTTAGTTGACGGATTAGGGTTGAGGAACCCCGCCCTTTTTATGGCTTCACCCCGATATAAAATCCTCGGTACTTCATTTCTTGAAGATTCGGCTATTAAATATTTTAATGTAAAAGTGCCCTTAATTTCAATGGTAAGTCATTGAAATTAAGGGCATATAAAACTTACCGTGCAATATTTTCATTATACTGTAAAATATGATATCGAATGCTGAGGATATCTATTACTGTAAAATTCTATATCATAGTCTGTACTACAAAGGGACTGCAGCCCCTTTAAAAATAAGTTTTGTTTACTCTAAGGGTAGATATATAGATGATAGTTCGAATTACTCCAGCAAACAAAAAGATATCTATTTTTTATGCACAATTCACAATATTTTGTTAAAAGAAGTTGATTGCTGTCTCGGTTGTCTTTTTTTCATTTTTATGGTAAGATTGTAAAGGAAATTCGTATTATTATATTAGGCACAGCACTTATACATTGCTCCTGATACACATTTTATTTGCTATGGAGGCAGCTATGAAAAGACCATATGTTAAATTGAGCAGTCAAAATACTTTACAAGAATTATTAAAAGCTCTTTATAAATCACTTCATAAATTTACTGACTTAAATGGTGTGGTTGGTATTATTCTAGATGGCGGTTTATCAAGAGGCTATGGTGATTACCTTTCAGAGATTGATATAATCATATATGTACATGAAAAACAATTTTTAGAATATAAAGATGGCACATGTCCGTTTGCACTTGGCATCACGATGATTGAAGGTCATTTATATGACATAAAACTAGTTAATTTTGAACAAGAAATTCAAAGAGATTTTGATTCCATCGCATTGTGGGATTTATCCTATGCGTCTATTATTTACGATTCTGAAGGCAAAATAGCAGATTTTGTTAAGCAAAAACTTTCAAGACCTGTTGAAATTTCAAGTGCCAGCAGTTTACTATGGGACGCATACTGGCACTACAGATTAGCCGGAGATATTTGGATACACAGGCAAGATGCTTTACAAGGGCATTTTGTTCTTAATAATGCAATTAAACCATTATTAAGCGCACTGTTCATTGCAAATAAAGAATATATCCCTCATGATAAATGGCTCGTTCATATGAGTAAGAGTCTATTGTGGAAACCTAATAATTGGGATACAGTGCTAATGGGTATAATGCGTACAGACGATTATTCCGTTCGCAGCCTTATTGACAGGCAGCAGTATATAGATAGTCTTTGGAAAAGTATCAATCATAAACTTTGTGAAATGTCAGATTTTCATAGTGAATTAGACTTCGTTCAAAAACGAAGTTACGAATCCCTAAGGAAATTAATTGATAAGAAGGAATATACAATAGATGAGTGGATGTCTGTTGAGAGCTTGGAATCCCTTAATTATGAACCGATTCATTCGATTTTCAAAAAAATAGGAGACAAAATTATTTTGGATCAAAATGGTCTATTGTCACTGAAACCTGAGGATATGTACATATGGATGTACCAAATAGCTAATGAGGCAAGAAAAGAACTGCGGACAGTATGATCAGCAAACACTTGACTCTGCCGTTGGGGAACAGTTTATAATATATATAAATCAGCGATAGGGGGTTTTTATGAACGAATTAATTAAAATCAGGGAAGTATCAATAAAATATGAGATATCCGCACGCACTCTGCGTTATTACGAAGATATGGGGTTAATATCAAGCTCTCGGAGCGATGATTATGCATACAGGCTATATGATGATATTGCTATAAAACGCCTTGAGCAAATTCTGATTCTGCGTAAATTGAATATTAGTATTAAAGATATTCAGCGAATATTCAACACATCCGGCTCTGAAGCCGTTTTAGAGGTGCTTGGAAAAAAAGTCGACTCCATTGATGAAGAAGTATCCCTTCTGTATGAACTCAAAGAGGTCATTCTTGAATTTATTCAGCAGATTGAACAAGCCGATTTCGCTAAGGAATCTGATGTCAAGCTATTATATGAAAAAGCAAAAGAAATAGAAACTCAGCTCATCAACGTGGATTACGAGGGAAATCCGTCAAATGTAAACCGCTTGTTAATCGCAGCAGAAAAGGTGGAACGACAGCCGGATATCCTCATTGTCGAAATGCCGCCTTGCCGTATGGTGACATCGGGGATGATAACCGGGCAGACAGACAGTGACGATGAAAGCAGCCGATTTAACGCGATGTGGATGCGTCTTGTATCAAGTATAGCTGACAAGATAAATCCACGCGATTTTATGTATTATGATGAAAAAAAGCAAAAAAATGTTTGGCTTTTCATGCTTGAGGACTGGATGACCGAAGCAGATACTGAAGGATTTGAGATTATCACATTTGATGGCGGATTATTTGCAGTAGCTCTTGCAGATAGTTGGGAATTTAGTGAATATGACCGAGTATATAAGGGTATAGTGGAATGGCTTACACATCAGGAATACTTAGAACTTGATAAATCTCCAAACCGACACATGTTATACCATTTCGCCGGACCGCATTCGGAAAAGATGAAAGAATTAAATTATGGCAAGGTTCGCTACTTCGTGCCAATCCAAATAAAAGCAGATAAATAGCAATTGTTTTTATCTGAAAAGACTATTTGTATCTTAGTAAGGAGAAATTGATGGTTATTCTAATTGGTGGTGTTAGCTGTACCGGAAAAACAGCGATGGCTCAAAAATTACTTGAAAAATATAGGATTCCGTACTTATCAATAGACCATATAAAAATGGGGCTGATTCGTGGAAATAAATACTGCGATTTTACTGCAACAGATAGTGAAGACGAGCTGACAAATAAACTATGGCCAATTGTAAAGGGCATTATTATGACTAATATTGAGAATGGACAACATATTATTATTGAAGGGTGCTATTTACCACCTGAACATATACAGGATTTCAATCAAAAATATTTAGACCAGATTATAGCTTTATACATAGGTTTTTCAGATAACTATCTTGATAAGTGTTTTACTTCAGGTATTATTGAACACAGAAACGAAATAGAACAAAAAGACATTGATGATGATTATGTGAACCGTGATAATTTTTTAAAGTTGCATAATCAGCTCAAAAAACGCTGTAAAGATAATAATGCTGAGTTCTTTGAAATCAATTCTGATTATTTAGGAGAAATTAGCAATGTTTATAAGTGGATTGATGAACAGGTAGAAGCTAAGCGTTAGTAATAAGCTAAAGTTATTGCAATTCTTATGTATATGTATAGTGTGCACATTATTTATGTAATGTGAACTATATGAAAAGAATAAGAATAATTTGGTTCGGAAAGCATGGCATCTTTTTAGACCTAACTTTTCACAATATTTTATTGAATTAAGTCGATTGGGAAAAATTGACTTAATTTATTTTTTGTGTTAAAATATAATTTAAAATTTTCATTACTAGAGGTGGGAGGATTGAATAATGTCAAACCCTGTAATTATTGTACCATATGATTCACAATGGCCTGATGAGTTTAATAAAATTAAGAATATGTTACTTATGCATTTGAATGATTTGATTCTTTCTATAGAACATATCGGGAGTACATCTGTACCCAACTTATCAGCAAAGCCAATTATAGATATAAATATGATTATGGAAAGCTATGAGGTTTTTCCTGATATTGTTAACAGGCTCAAAGAAATTGGATATAAACACAGAGGCGATTTGGGAATTAAAGGAAGAGAAGCGTTTCAGCAGCCTTCTAATAATGAATTTATAGATTTTCATTTGTATTGTTCTCCAAGAGATAGTGAAGCGTTGAGGAGACACATACAATTCCGAGAGTATTTAAGAAATCATTCTGAAGCCAGGCAAGAATATGAAAATTTAAAGATTAATCTTGCCCAAAAATTCAGAGATGATAGAGTTGCTTATACTGAAAGCAAAACAGAATTTATACAGAATATCTTAAGAAAATGCTCAATGGAAGAAAGTCGTATGGCATGGGAGGCAAATGCGGATTTCTGGGATATTAAAATGGGAGACAATTCAAACGGCTTTCACCGCAATTTGGTTCGTCCTCATACCGAATCATTGTTAGAAATCAAGGCGAACGATTTGGTACTTGATATTGCTTGTGGGAATGGAAATTTTTCTTCACGCCTTGTTGAATTAGGTGCAAAAGTAGTTGCTTTTGATTATAGCAGCAAGATGATTGCAAATGCTAAGAAACGACGTTCGGCAGACTTAGAAAAGATAGATTTTTTTGTATGCGATGCAACGGATTATCAGCAAATGCTTGCTTTGAAGAAGGATAGAATATTTGATAAGGCTGTTGCAAATATGGCTGTTATGGATATCTCAGATATCACACCAATGTTTCAAGCTGTATATGATATGCTAAAGAGTGGTGGAATATTTGTGTTTTCTACACATCATCCATGCTTCATAAAGCCGTCAGACAAATATATGACACCGTGTATACATAAAGGTGAAGCAATAGCTGGGCAACCAATGCTGCAAAACTATTATCACCGTTCTATACAAGAACTGTTTAACATTTGCCTGAGAAGCGGATTTGTTATTGATGGTTTTTTTGAAGAGGTAGATGATGATAAAGAAATTCCCGTTATAATTATTGTTCGCTTAAGAAAACAGTAGTTCTTTATAAATATAAGGCTATAGTAAACTAAAAAGTTTGATATAGCTATTTCTTATGTTATAATAATATCATGGAGATAAAACATAAAACATAAATGCTTACAATATATTTTATTTAATCAAACACTGGAAAACAGATTGTTTAAGAAAGGAACATTTCAAGACTATTGGCTTGATAATAGCAAAACCACAGAAATTTAAAGGAGAATATTATGAAATTGAATTTTATTACTTTTATGGTCAGAGATATTAAAAAATCAGTTGCTTTCTATCAGGAGCTGGCAGATCTACAGGTCGTTAATCGCATGAGTCCGGAGGCAGGAGAAATTGTATTTTTAGCAAATGAGAAAGGTGAAACTATGTTAGAGCTAATCGAATTTGAAGGCATCGAAAAAGTTATAACAAATGGAATGGTTCTGAGTTTTTCTGCAAAAGGTGAACTTGAAGAATTGAGAGAGAAAGCACTTAAATTAGGTTATTTTCCATCAGAAATAATTGCAAGAGGTCCAAAGCCAAAGCATTTTACTGTTGCAGACCCCGATGGAATTGTTGTAGAGTTTAGCATTTAAACAACCTGGTTTTGAATCAAAATGCTTATTGTCACATATACATGTACCAAATAGCTAGTGAGGCGGGAAAAGAACTGCGGATAGTGTATGGGGACCTTTTAACTTAATTTTCTGCAATTTTTTATTAGAGGAAGTCAATTGCGACAACAATTGACTTTTTTTGTGCTTATATGGTAAAATAGTGTATAATTTATGTGATGTATCGGCAGAAAATGTTAACTAAAGATTATTTATATGATGGGGGTATAGTAATGGATTTACGTTTAACATTTAACGAAGACGCACTAAACTACGACAGACTGCGTCCAAGTTATACAGATGAGTTGTTTGATGATATAATTCGTTTTTCAAATCTTAACAGCAGTAAAAGCGCCCTTGAAATAGGGAGCGGAACAGGTCAGGCAACGTTACCTTTTTTAAGGAGCGGCAGTAAAGTTACTGCTATTGAAATAGGTGATAAATCAGCACAATTTTCAAGGAAAAAATTTGCAGAATTTAAGACTTTCAAAGTAATTAATCAAGATTTTGAAAGTGTTCAGATTGATGAAAATGTCTATGACTTAGTATATTCTGCATCTGCTTTCCATTGGATACCACTATTCTTGAAAAAAATTTCCGATACAATTAATCGATGTTGCGGTAAATTCACTTTTTTTGACACTATGATTCTGTGTATGGGAAGAAAACCATAACAGCTTCTAACAATAATAATCTTGATTTCGCAGTATAAGCACAATCAGAAGTTATTTTGCTTTGCAATGTTTATAATGCGAATTAACTATGGCATTTTTTGACCTAATTTTTCATAATATTTGGTAATATGGATGCCATTGATAAGAAGTCAAGGATTTCCATACCTATAAAAGATTTTTTAGGCAAAAAACACGTATTTTGATAGTCATTTTCATGGATGTCATTTACGTGTTTTTTAGTATATATAGTTTAATAAACGAAAAATATTGAAATTTTAATTCAATATTCTATGATTTGGATAACAATAACAACTGATTAATATTTTGGGGGGAATGAATATAATGTTTAGAGTTGCAATATGTGATGATAATCAAGCTGTATGTTTTAATATAGAAAAAATAATATTGGATTATCAAAAAAATTGTTCTGAAAAAATAGATATTTTAGTTTTTTTATCCGGAGAAGAGTTATATAGATTCATAAAAGAAGGACAAGCTTTTGATTTGATTTTTCTTGATATTGAATTTGAGAAATTAAATGGCATTGAGGTCGGGAGAATGATTCGTGAAGAATTAGATGATAATATAGTACAAATTGTATATATTTCTGCAAAACAGGATTATGCTATTGAATTGTTTGAGAACAGACCGCTAAATTTTTTAGTTAAGCCAATTTGTTATGAAAAAATAATTAAGAATTTAAGCTTTGCTATGAAGTTGCAAAAAAATAATAATTTATTCTTTGAATTTTCTTATAATTACACTTCATATAAAATTCTGTATAAAGAGATTATATATTTTGCAAGTGATGATAAAAAAATACATGTAATTACAACTAATGGAGAATATGAATATTACGGAAAATTATCGGAATTAGAAACACAAATAGAGGGAAAAGATTTTATAAAAATCCATAAATCCCATTTAGTAAACTATCAGTATATAGTAGAAGCAAGCTATGAAAAAATAAAATTATCCAATGGTCAAACATTGAATATTAGTCAAGCATATAGAAAAGAGGTAAGAAATAACTTTAGGATGAGAAGAAAGGAGAATCAAAAATGAATGTTTTCAGTGCAAATGCAATATATTTAATAACTAACGTATTCAGAACATATGTATTGTTCAGATTTTTAGGCGTTTTTTTAAAAAGAAATACTCAAATAAAAAAAGAAATAGAGATTCTTTTATATACAATTTATTATATGATTAATAGCGCTATGAATCTTATTTTTTCTAATCCATTTGTAAACTTAGCATCAAATTTTATTTTGTTTTACTTATTGACTTTTATATATGATGGGAAAACTTTTACACGAATTGTTTCAGTTGTTATAATGTATTCATCATCTATGATATTTGAAACCATAACTTACGGTCTTTTTATGCTCATTAATCTTTTTAAACTAAATATAAAAGATTTAGCAACGATAGTTTCAAATTTATTATTTTTTATTTTTACGATTTTACTTGAAAGATTATTTGGAGAAAAAAGAATAATAAATATTAACGGAATTCATCTATTTACAGTTTTTTGTATCCCTTTAGGCAGTATTGCTATTGTAGCAAGCTTATTTTTAATGAATATTGAATCAATTTTTACGATAATAATTGTAAGTGTATTATTTCTTATGAATATTATAAATTTTTATTTATATGACATTATAATTAAATATTATAATGATAAATATGAAAAAAATTTATTAGAACAACAAAACAATGCATACCTAAATCAATTAAATATCATTAAAGAGTCACAAAAAAATATAAAAATGTTGAAGCATGATATGAAGAATCATGTTATTTCAATTCAAAATATGATAAAAAATAAAAGGAATATTGAATTGAATAATTATCTGCAAACAATACTTGATAATGCTAATAACAAGAAAGAATATGTTAATTCAGGTAATGCAGAGGTTGATAGCTTATTAAATTATAAAATCAATGAAGCTGTAGAATTAGGTTCTGAGCTTGAAATAGATATAAATATACCAAATAATTTTAATGTAGAACTGTTTGACTTGGTTGTTATTTTAGGAAATCTGTTAGACAATGCCTTAGATGCTTTAAAAAAAGTTTCTGAAAAATACTTATATGTAGAGATGAAATTAGAAAAATCCATGCTATTTACAACAATAAAAAATACATTTAACGGAACAATAAACAAAAGCAATGATAAAATATTGACCACAAAAAATGATATGAATGATCATGGATTAGGATTAATAAATGTAGAAAATATTATAAATAAATATAATGGCTCCTTAGATATTGAATATAATAACAATGTGTTTTCAGTTGATGTTGTTTTATACATTAATGAAACAGTACAATTAATTAAAGTATAGTCGGAAGTTTTGAAAAATCAACAAATATATCTTCCCACATAGCAAAAAACATGCAATATATAATTTAATATAAAAAACAACTAATTTTTACAGTTAATAAAACCCTCAAAATCCATTATATTATCAATGAATTTTGAGGGTTTTATTGTTATATGGATATTATCTGATATCCTCCTTCTGAAATCAGAAGCTTTATATAAATCATATTCAAAATTCAAAGAAATAATTTAAAGTCTTATATAGGTAAACACCTCAAATTCTACGAATAACCCATATAGTAAATTCAAAAATATAATTTCTAAATAATAAAAACACTAATTTCGACAAAATATATATTAATTTCGCTATATTTCGGTACAAAAAAATATTTATGATATAATCATAATATCGAGCAGTTAGCAACAAAATTGTTACTGACTGACAATATTTATGGGGGAGAGATGGTTTATGAAAGGTTTAATTTACAAAATAGAAAGTGTGATTGCTAATTTAGCACTTACAGTAACGACTCTAGATGTAAATACTACATGCACTTGGATTTTACATCAACCTAAATTACCGAAAGATGCTGAGAAACTTCGCAGGTCTTAGTTAAGATGAGATTTCATGAAAAAATCACAGAAGCTTTAATTGCTAAGAGCATCATATCATATGAAGATAAAGATATATATACATACGGATTTAAACAGGGTTCTTTATTATTATTAAATATGATAACAACTATAATAATAGGTCTTATCTTTAATGTGCTATGGCAATGTATTGTTTTTTTATTAGCTTATATCCCTCTTAGATCGTATGCCGGAGGATATCATGCTAAAACTCAATTGAGATGCTATTTATTTTCAATAGCTCTGATGATAATAGTTTCCCTTATAACAAAACATGTGTATTGGAATGAATTAAGTATTATAATAGTTACTTTAATATCAAGTTTAATAATATTATTGCTTGCACCTGTAGCTGATAGAAATAAACCTCTTGATTTCGAAGAAATACAGACTTATCAAACAAAATCAAGATTGATTTTATTATTTGAAGTATTTGCAATATGCATATTTATTAATTTAGGATTTAAAGAAGTATCGGTATGTATAATGTTATCAATAATGATATTAGCAGTAATGCTGCTATTAGGTAACAAAAAATAATAACTCTATTTTACATAGGAAGAAACATACAAATTACATTGCCGGCTAAGTTGCTATAATAATTTAAATTTATTATTAGGAAAACCAGTATTATTTTGAAAGGTAGGTAGAAAATGCAGGACAAAGGGTATTCAGTAGGAACAAAAGATGGTTCTTGGAAAAGCGGAGATGCACAGACAATTACGTTTATAGTTACACACGATTGCAATTTAAGATGTAAATATTGTTATATAACTCATAAATCTGATGGAAAACGTATGGATTTTGATGTTGCTAGAAGATTTATTGATTATATTCTAACATCTGACAGTATCAAGTGCAGCAATGCCGTAATCCTTGAATTTATTGGCGGAGAGCCACTGATTGAGGCAGAACTCATTGATAAAATTTGCGATTATTTTAAGATAAAGTCTTTTGAGGAAGATCACCAATGGTCTTGGAATTATAGAATCAGCATAAGCACAAACGGGGTTAATTATTCAGATAAAGCTGTTCAGGACTTCATAAAGAAAAACCCTTCTAAAATGTCTATAGGAATGACTATTGATGGAACTAAAGAAAAACATGACTTGCAAAGAGTATTTATAGATGGAAGCGGTTCTTTTGATGTGATTAATCAAAATATTGATTTGTGGAAAGACCAATTCACAGCATCAACTAAGGTTACATTTGCGTCTGATGATTTAAAATATTTAAAAGATAGTATTGTTTATCTATGGAACAGAGGAATACATACAGTCAATTCAAATGTTGTATTTGAAGACGTATGGAAAGAAAATGACGATATAATTTTTCAAGAACAGCTATTTGAATTAGCAGATTATATTTTGGACAAGGGCTTGCATGATTCAGGACTAAAATGTTCATTTTTTGATGATAGTATAGGGTATCCCTATAATGAAGAGGATTTAGACAAGACTCATTGCGGTGCAGGAAAAATGATAGCACTTGGTACTGATGGAAAGATATATCCTTGTCTGAGATATTGTGATTATTCTTTAAATAATCATGAAGAATGGACTGTAGGAGATATAGAAAGTGGTATTGATATGGAAAAAGTAAGACCGTTTGTCCTTGCATCGAACAGAATACAGAGCGATTCGGAATGTTTGAATTGTCCTATAGCTTCAGGATGTGCATTTTGTCAGGGGTTTAACTATGATGATGCTGATACGCCAACAAATTTTCATAGGGCAAAATATATCTGCAAGATGCATAAGGCAAGAGTTAAGGCAAACGATTACTTTTTTGCAAAGCTGCGTAATTTATACGGAATTGAAAAACAGGAAACTAAAACAAGACGCAGAAATATTTATATATTATTATCCGATAATTATATAAGTTATTGTGATTATAATAATCAAAACAAAGATGTTATAAAAAGAATGAATACTGAGGAGCTTCTTAATAGTCTGAAATATTGCAGAAATAATTTTTTCAATCCTATAATAGTGCATAGTGCAAATGAGTTTGATTTTAAAAATGATAAGAGATATATGGATTATAATATGAGCCATATATTACCAGCAAAGTTCATAAAAGAGGCTATAGGTACAGGATTGCAAGACATTGTTCCTGTATATGATTTAGAAGTATTAAATTATGATAATCATGGTATAGACAATATAATATTTAATATACATTCAAAAAATATTGATAAATTATCCCAAAGCATCATCGCTTTATTTAAACGTGTCAAGAGAATAGATTTAAACATACATAATGTAGATAAGAGTTTCAATGAAGAATTATATAAGCAGGAGCTTAGAAAAATAAGCAAATATATAGAAAACATATATAAACAGGAAGGAACGGTAAAAGAGCTTAGCTTATTAACTGATTTATTATTTGTAGACAAGCATGATAACTGTATGGCAGGCGAAAAAACTTTCGTGATTTCACCGGAAGAAAAAATATACTCATGTTGTGCGGTATATTCAAATGAAAGAGAAAATAGTATAGGAAATCTTATAGATGGAATAACTGCCAAATACGATAAGAGATTATATGAAATTGAAAACAGCAATCTATGTAGGCAATGTGACTGTTACCAATGCAAAAATTGTACATACATAAATAAAAAATATACAAGAGAGGTAAATGTTGCACCATCGTTTATATGCAGAAAAAGCCATATAGAAAAATCAATTTCAAAAGCTTTGTATGATAAAGTTCACCAAGGTAACGAGAGTATTTTAGTGAATTGTATAGAAATATATAATAGCTTAGATCCTATACATAAATTTATATCCTTAAATAATGAAGGAACAGGATATTATAAATATAAGAATAATTAGGAGGATATTTGAAATGGAAAGAAAAATTATATGGAAATTGACAGATGAAGAATGTAAAGAAATAGAAGATTTATTTGAAAAGAAGATTGCATATGAAAACCTTATGAAAATAGTAGATGTTGACAATGAAAAAATCTATCAAAAGTTGATGTCGGAATATACAAAAAACTTAAGTGATTTTAATAATTGGTGGAAACATTACAGCAAAAAATATAAATGGGAAGGTCAAGGCTGGTTTATTGATTTTGAAAACAAGCAGGTATTAGCGTAGTAAAAATATAAGATAGAAATATTTTATATTTTACATAAGATTAGAAATTGAGTTTTCCATAATGTCTTAAGCATAATTGGAGACAAATTTCTATGAGGAAAGGAGGGAAATATATGTATAAAAGTAAAATAAGGTCATCAGCTGGATCAAATTCAAATCCAATTAATATGGCAATTTGCCAAAATTGTGGCTATGGTTGTGACTATGGTTGCGTAGACTCATGTCTATATATTTGTGCAGATGATTGTGCTATTGGATGTGATGTAGGCTGCTCCAGAACATGTGCAAATGACTGTAATGGACGAGCATACGCTGTTATTGATTAAGGCATAAATAAGCTAAGAGCATAGCAAATAAGAGCATTGACATTAATATTATGCATAAACTATCAATCCTTATTGTGAGTAATCTGATAGTTTATGCATAATAATTATATGAATAAATCTATAATAGTAAAAATTTTCTGAATAAAAATGAACATATAAATTTGAATGCTAGATATGCAAAGTGAAAGACTTATTGATAATTATATTATAAATAATAAATAGCTAAACTTTTCTTCTTAAATATTAATAACAAGAAATTTTTTTAAACAATAAAAAGGAGTATTGTGGAAATAATGAATGAGGAATATTTTTAATTCTTTCAAGAACTGTAAATCATTATTTTATACAATTATTGATATATATGAAAGTAAATATAAATAAGACAGACAAAGAAAAATTAAAATGGTTTTTTGAGAAATATATTTATGCGGGAAAGAAATATTTAATTCTAATTATAAGTTTAATATTTGTCGGGTCCTTAGCAGCTAATATAAGTCCATATTTATATGGAAAGATGTTAGACAGTATTACATTAGGAGATACAGATTTCTTGCTCAAGCTAATTATAGCATATTTTTTTATAACCATCTTTACAAATCTATTAAGCATGCTTGAAGCTTATGTAGGTCAAGTGGTTAACTTTAAGCTGTCTAAAAAAGCTCAAACGGAGCTATTTGATAAGATGATAAGGATGAAAACTTACTTCTATAGTAAATATGAGGTTGGAGAATTGCTTTCTCGATTAAACGGAGATACTGATGGTATAGTTTCGTTTGGAATAAACCTAATTACAAGCATTCTCAATATAGCGATAGACATTTTAGTTTCTGTATATTTTGTAATAACAATCTCAGTTCGATTATCATCAGTTGCGATATTTTATATACCTGCAACTTTTTTAGTTACATATTTTGCGCGAAAATATTTCAAGGAATTAGCAGAGAAAAGAAAAAAGTTTGGTGATGAGTATTATAGTTTTCAAAATGAGATTTTTTCAAATAATACCGGCATCAAGAGCTTTCAGTTAGAAAATAACGTTAATAATAAGTACAAGGGTTTTATTAATAAAGAATTTAGTCTTTTAAAGAGGTCAATATATTTAAAAAATAATATGCAATTGGCTAATAGTACAATCACTGTGATTTCATCTTTATTTATAATCTATCTATCTGCTGTATTGATAAAAGACGGACTATTAACAATTGGCTTGATGGTATCTTTCAATACCTATATAAATAAGCTGTTTGCTTCTATATCTCAAGTATTTAATATAAATGTCAGCTTGCAGGAAATCATGGTATCATTAAATAGGGTTATAGAAGTGATGACTACAGATTCAGAAGTCAATAATGTATTAAGCTTAGAAGAAAAAAGAAAAAATATTGCTATTTCATTAAAATGTGAGGATATAACATTCTCCTATGAGAAGAATGAAGAAAATGTTCTGAAAAATATGGATATTTTAATTGATAAATCTGGTTTATACAGTATTGTAGGCTCAAATGGATGCGGTAAAAGCACATTTGCAAAACTGTTGATAAAGCTATATGAAGTAGAAAAAGGAAAAATTTACATAAATGGAACAGACTATTCTAAGCTTTCATGTGATTTTATAAGAAGCTGTATTACCTATGTTCAAAAAGAAGAATTTTTCTTCAATGATACAATTATAAACAATATAAGATTAGCTGATGAAAACCTTAAAGAAAATGATATAGAGAATATGTGTAAATTAGTTGGATTAGATGAGTTTATAAAAACCCTACCTAACAGATATGAAACAATTATAGGTGAAGGAGGCTCTACACTGTCGAGCGGGCAAAAACAAAAGCTGAGTATAGCCAGAGCTTTTCTTAGAAATACACCGATATATATTTTTGATGAAATTACAGCAAATCTTGACGGGAAGGCTGAAAAAGATATTATGAAAATTATGAAAGAATACAGTAAAAAATCTATAATAATATTCATCAGTCATAAAATATCATCTATAATTGACAGTGATAAAATATTTGTATTTGAAAACGGAAAAGCTACAGATAGCGGAAATCATGAATATTTGTTGGAAAATAATCATATGTATAAAGAATTATTTAAAAATAAAGGGATATAAGATATTGAAAATTAGTAGTTAAAAATTATTTAAAGAAGTCAATTGATTTTGGCTTTTTTCTGCTTATAAATCAGTTTTTATAAATACTTGAAGTATAAGCTTGTTCTTCATATATAAGTTTTGAGGAATTAAATTGACAATTAGTTCCATATAGTGATATTCTATATAAAGATAAAATTTGTGAATTATTGAATTTGAAAACTATCTTAAATAAAGGTAAACATAACAAAAAGAGAGAATAGTTAAAGAATTAGGAGAACAATAATAATGAACAAGATGTTATTTAAAAACCGTTCAGAGTTCAGAGAATGGCTAGCCCAAAATGCGCTTTCTGATGAGGGTATATGGCTTATATTTGGCAAAAAAGACGGACCGGAAACATTAAAAGCAAGTGAAGCGCTTGAAGAAGCGTTATGTTTTGGTTGGATTGATGGTCAAATGCAGAGTATTGATGAAAAGTCATATCTCAAATATTTCAAACAGCGCAGTAAGACAAGCAATTGGTCGGGAAAAAACAAAAAACTTGTTGAACAGCTGGAAGCACAGGGTCTAATGACTGACTTTGGCAGGACAAAGATTGAAACTGCAAAACAAAACGGACACTGGAATCCTCCAAAAACTGAAGCACTTACAGATGAGCAAATGCAGCAATTTGATGGTATGTTGAAGCCGCATGAAAACGCATATGTCAACTTCACCAAGATGTCGCGTTCAGCTCGCAAGGCATATGCCACTTCCTATTTTTTCGGCACGAAAACCGAAACCGGCAAACAAAAGAGATTCATCACTATTATTGAACGTCTGAATATGAATTTGAATCCAATGGAGAGCATGAAAAAGAAGCTTGAAGATAATTAGAATTAGATCGAAAAATAAAAACTACTCAAAAAAAGATTTGGCTTTAGTCAAGTCCTTTTTTATTTTATATACATTGACAGGCGAAGTATAAATGAATATAATATATGTATTATTGTAATATATATTATTTATAATGGAAATTATTACAGCTAATTTTAGCGGGTAATAAAAATGTATTATATTAGAGGAGTATAAAAATGAAAAAAAGTAGAAATATCAATCCTATCAAATCTATCCTAAGTATTTATTTATTATGTTTTGTTTTCAGAGCAGTTGAATACATGTGTATTCGAACAGATCAAAGTATTCTGGGGGAGGCTTTTATACATAAATTGTCGGGAATACTGGTACTTGCATTTGCGGTGAAGTATTTTTCTCTCAAGTGGTCTGAAATCGGATTTACAGGCAAATCTGTTATGAAAAATATGTTTTATGGACTTTTGCTTGGAGCATTGGTGTTTTTGATTGCCTACGGAACAGAATTTTTACTTCAATACTTAAGGGGCAACAATCCTTCGCTTCAGCTTTATGTAAGCAGCTATACAATAGATGGAAATCAAGGAAGACAGACAGCTCTGCTGTTTTTTGCCATTTGCATCGTTGGAAATATTATTAATGTAATCATGGAAGAAGGTATTTTTCGCGGACTGTTCATTCATTTGTCGGAAACAAAAAATTCCTTTATAAATGCGGCTGTTATTTCTTCAATCCTATTCGGTATCTGGCATATCGCAGCGCCTGTACGCAGTCTGTTAGATGGGGAAATAAGTGGAGGAGGTGCAGCTATATCTGCACTTATACTCATTTTAACAAGTGGGATTGGGGGAATTAAATTTTGTCTATTGACTAAAATTACCGGTTCACTTTGGATGCCTATGGCAGACCATTTCTTCAACAACACTGTTATTAATCTTTTACATATTACCACGCTTTCAGGTTCAGACGAATTTCAGGTAATTCGTATTTCTATTGCCCAGACAGTATCATTTTTGATTGTGCTTTTTATTTACTTGAAAACCTCAGCACCTAAAAAACATACATTTCGTATATAGATTAAATTATCAATAATCAACACTTGCTCATCTTCTATTAAATTAGTAAATATTGGATTGACAAAGTGGCTCCTGAAATGTTACAATGACTTAAATGACTAATAACGTTTTAATAGTCAATAAAGGAGTGATATAATGTCAGCTAAAAGTCTAACAAATCAGGAAAGAACAATGCAGAAAGAAAAACTGCTTGCAAAAGGCAGGGAGTTTTTAACTTCATATGGTGTAAAAAAAACAAGCGTTGAGGATATTACAAAAGCGGCAAACATGGCAAAAGGATCTTTTTATCATCATTTTGAATCGAAGGATGCCTTTTTCTTTGAACTGATTGTGCAGCTGCACAGAGAGTGGTTTCAAAATGCAGGAAAAGTTTTTTCGCGTCCCGGTGATATTCCCTTGGAGGAACGCGTCCGAGAATTTATCAGGCTCATTTTTCATTCACAGGAATACCTTGCTATCTTTAAAAATCATGAAGAGATTGAAGAACTGATTTACAACGTAAAAGGGTTTTCTCGAGAAAAGCTGGACGCATTGATGGAAATGGAACACTCATCTTATGAACAACTTTTGAAATTGTGCGGGATTGATACGGACAGAGTGAAGCCCGGAGTAATCCATAATTATTTACATGCCATTTATTTCGGTGTAGCTAATGCCGACTTGATGGAAAAGGACTGTATTGATGATACATTTGAAGCTTTACTAAACGGACTGATTTTATATATCTTTGGAGGTGACAGATGAATCTTTATACTATAAGTGGATTATGCAGAGATTATGGAGAGAACGACTCAATAGTCAGAGCACTCAAGGGAATTGATCTTGTTATACCAAAAGGCAAGTTTACCGTGGTTTTAGGCGCGAGTGGTTCAGGAAAATCAACTCTTCTTAATATGCTGGGCTGCATGGATAGTCCCACAAGCGGAAGAATTGTTTTTGAGGATGAGGACATCACGTCTTACAACAAAAAGCAAATGACACAATTCCGAAAAAACACTATAGGCTTTGTGTTTCAAAGCTACAACTTATTACCGGATTTAAATGCGGTAGAGAACGTTGAATTTTCTACTGAAATGGTTGGATTAACACGACGGGAGGCTATTAAGGCATTAGAACTGGTTGGCCTTTCAGATCGTATTGCACATTTTCCGGCACAGCTTTCAGGAGGCGAGCAGCAGCGCGTTTCTATTGCCCGTGCGATTGCAAAGCGCCCTAAAGTGCTGTTGTGTGACGAACCGACCGGAGCGCTGGATTTTCAGACAGGAATTATGGTATTGGAGGTGCTTAAGCAGATTCATAAAGAATGGGGAACATCTGTCCTTTTTATTACCCACAGTCAGGAAATAGCTAAAATTGCAGACATAGTAATTCGGCTAAGAAGCGGAGAAATCATGAGCGTTACAGAAAACAGCTCACCGCTTTCTCCGAGAGAGGTGGAATGGTAATGAAAAAATCAATATTCAGGCTTACTCTAAAAAAAATACGAGGACATCTTCCCCAACTTTTGGGTATGGGTCTTTTGGTCGTGATCGGAGTTGCCTTTTTTGTCACACTTTATACAATTTTTTTGAGTTATGAATACAATGCGGAGCAGTTGTTCACAGACCAGAACTATGCCGATGTTACCTTCTACGGTTACTTTGATGAAAGTGATGTGGAAAAGATTTTGGCATTGAAGGAGATTAAGACAGCGCAAGGACGGCGAGTTCAGGATTTTAAGGACGGAGATATCACACTCAGAGTTATATCTCTAACAAATGGTATCAACACACCTTATATTTATGAGGGAAGACTGCCGCAAGCTCCGGATGAGTGCTTGCTTTTAAAAAAATATGCACAGGCAAAAGATATAAAGCAGGGAGATGAACTCATAGTAAACGAAAAAATACTTCGAGTTACGGGCATTGTCGCTTCTCCTGAATACGTCTATCTTGTTCAGAATGAGAGAGCGTTAATGGCTCAAAGCGACCGTTTTGGCGTTGTTTTTGTATCTGGGGGATTTTTTGATGCACCTTATAATGAAATTGTTGCCACAGGCAATATTAAAAATGATTCCTTAAAGACGGTGGGAAATCTGGTAGATGCAGTTAAAACAGTGGTGAAAACAGATCAAACGAACTATAATCTGTATCGGGAGGATTTGAATCAGATAAGGACCTTTGCATACATATTTCCGCTTATATTCGCGTTGTTGATAGTGCTGATTATCTATGTCATGCTAAAGCGTACAATTGTGAAGGAAAGACATCAGATAGGAGTTTACAAGGCACTTGGAGTAGAAGGAAGCAGAATTATATTTATTTATGCTGCACAGGCAGCTTCGATATCCTTTGTCGGGGCTGTTATCGGTTGCATCGTGGCGATGCTTTTATGTGATACAATTATTGGCTTTTTCTCTGTGATGTTTGAGGTGCCGGGATTAGCCTTTGAGTTTTACCCTTTGTTATGGCTAGGTGTCATTTTGATTTCTGCAACCATTTGTATGATATCGGCATTAGTGAGCGTATGGGGAGTATTTAAGCCTTTGCCTGCAGAATTGCTTCGGTCAAGGATGCCGTCCGGAGTAAAACCACTTTTATTAGAAAAAGCCTCTTTCTTGTGGAATAGACTTTCATTCAATACACGGTATGCGCTCAAGAGCACCTTCAGGAATAAAGGACGGTTTTTGGCTGTCGTGCTGGGGATGTGCGGTTCCTGTGCACTGCTCATATTTGCGTTTGGCTTTTTTGATTCCGTAAAATACACACAGGATACTTATTTTCATAAATTTGCCCGTTATGATGTTCTGATGGAATTTGATTCTATTCCTCTTACAACGGAACATCCCGTCACAGAGCGTTTGGATAGAATAAATAAAGCACTTGCAATGCCTGTAAAAATTAATGATGGGGAATATCGGCTGATTATTGTGGAAAAAGACTTTGATATGCAGAATATTGAAACGGAAATTCTTAAAGATGGTGTGATAGTGCCTGATTATTATGCGAAACAATGGGATGTAGGTATAGGGGATAAGCTTAGGATAAATGATACTGATGTAGAAATAACAGGTCTGTCGGAGCAAAGTTTCGGGATGTCCTTGTATGCAAGCTATCATTATGTAAAAAAAATGTTCCCGCATCTTCCTCAGGTTTATAACGTTATTTTTGCCCGAAATGGGAATATGGAGGAGTTAGAGGACTGGAGCCGGCAATACGGTTTTCAATATTCCACACGGGAAGACGACAGAATAAGTCTGGCTTTTGTCATGGAAAGTCTAAATGTTTTAATTTGGTTCATGCTTGCATGCGCGGTGATATTGGGACTCACAGTACTTTATTCTGTTGGTCTGATGAATCTGTCCTCTCGGGAATACGAATATATGTTTATGGGAGTGATGGGCTATCCGTTAAAAAGCATTATGCTTTCCCATATCAAAGAAACAGTTTTACAGCTGTTATTGGCAATACCATCTGGTTTCTTTTTGGGCTATGAGCTATTGAATATGGTGAAGACAGAATTTTCAGGAGATAATTTTGTCATCTCAACTGCAATTTTTGCACAGAGCTACTTCTTTTCGGGAATAATAGTAGTATTTATGGCGCTTATCATGGCTTTTGTCAGCGCTCGCCATATTAGCAGACTGGATATTGTAGAAGGCCTGAAAGTGAGAGATGAATAAACACCAAAAATAACGAATTTAACAAGACTTAATATTCTTGACAAGTATGATTATAAAATTACAGATAGTTTGTTTATCTCGCCTGTAGTATCGTATGCAAAATATATAATAGATGTTTCAACAACAGCGCAGGGAATGACAATTTCATAATGTTTAGGTATGGTTATTTTTGATTGACAAACTGTTAATAATATGGTAAATTTTTGTAAATTTTAAAGAAATAGAGGGAAGTCAAATGGATATATTTAAGATAGCCATAGTACAAAGCAAATGTTACCCGTATGATTGCCATCTAAATACACAAAATGGGTTAAAATCAAACTATCTCTTTTTTACATAAAAAGGTGTGATATTATTTTGGAAAAGGGAGTGTAAGACATGTCAATGGAAGATATTTTAAGTGACATTAAAAAACATCACACAAGCATGTGCAAGCAGATTGAAAAGCATGTTGGTAAAGAAAAGAGCATCGAAATACTGAAGGACATCCCGGTGCCCACAGGAGGAGAAAATCCGCAGGAGCGTGCAGTTTGGGCTGCACAGGTGTCGGATTGTTTAGAGCATTCGTTGGATAAGGAGCAGATTGTGAGGGTTCGTCAAGGATGCGCATGTGTTCAAACTAATAAATACTCTGCATACAATAAGAAATACTTTCCTGAGCTTAAACAGACTTACTCGGATGATGAAGCATATATGAAGGCTGTCGCGGCTTTTTTAAGCGGACGTCCTCGAATCGGTGCAAAGGTGGAATATTCTGATGGGAAATTTACAATCTATTTAGGAGAAGGAAAAAGCTGTGGGTGCTTTGTCATCAAGGGAGGTTGGGATAAACCGACTTCAACAACATGGTGTTACTGCTGTCAAGGGACTCTATTCAGCGTTCTTCAATTTGTATATCCTACAAAGATATGTCATATGGAGATTATTGAATCACATGCTACCGGTGGGAAGGATTGTGTATTTTCTGCATGGTATACAGATGCAGAATAAGCGATAAGAGGCCAATTGTAATTAGCAATTGGCTTTTTTATTTTATCATGGTAAAATATAGATGAAGAATAAACTTGTTGGATACCTTGAATAACTAAGATAAACTTTATATTGAAAGATATATGCCAAAGGAAAAGAGTAATATAGTTATAGACAATGAAGATTATATTAAACCGAAAATTGTAAAGTGCTGATTAGTTGATAAATCTAATAGATAAGGGAAGTTTATTTATGAAAAGAGAGGTAGTATATGGATATTGAAAAAATTGTGATAGAATATATGACGAAAGTTACAGATGAGCAGTTGTGGGACTTCTATGTCAGAAATGATATTTGTGAAGTTGGACATGGTAAAGAGGTTTTTATTAAAGATGAACGTCCTTATGTTTAATCAGAACTTTATTTAAATTGATTTTCTGAAAAAGAAGTCAATTGACAATAATGGAGTTCTTTTTTTATACTAATAAGTAGATTAAGAATTTAAATTTATAAGAGGGAGCAGATTTATGAAGCTTATATGTATTTCATCATCTAATATAGTAAATAAAAATTTAGAAGAAAGCACATCCTATTTAATATGTAAATCTATAATAAATTCCTTAGAAAGTAAAAATATTCAATCGGAGATTATTGACCTTAGGATGTGTACCTTAAACCCATGCACAGGATGCGGCAGATGTTATGCAGCACACAGATGCTGTTGTGATACAGAGTTTAATACTATTTATGAAAAAATAATTAATAGTAATGCTGTTTTTATTGTATCTGCACATTATGCTCCTATTCCTGCTAAACTATCTATGATTTTAGAAAAAATGGAGCAGATAACTTTCCTTCATTGGGGTAGGAATAATTCGTATCAATCAGAAGTGTATGGTATAGCGACAGGCATAATATCTCATGGAGGCGGTGCGGATTGGGCATTGCAGGAATATAAAAGAATGGTCAACGATACTATTGGGAACGCTTTGAATACTATTCAAATGAAATTAATTCCATATTTAAAGGATTGGAATACAGGAATTTCACTTCCTGTAAAGAGTGCGCAATTTATTAATGAAGATATTTTTCCAAAACAAGAATACGATTGGGAAGGAATTAATAAAATAATAGCTGAATATGCAAATATGGTTATAAGAGAAGCTAAGTAAGTTACAGCTTTAGTGTTGGTGAGCTTATGTCGAATAATAACTGCTTGTAACTGATTTCACAACAGATTAATCAAAATGGTATAATAATACATAAATAAGTTATAGAGGTATGTATTAAAATATGGTATAATAATAAAAAATAGATTTCTTTGCATATGGATATGATTTTTTTATATAATAAGTTGTGAAAACTTGATTGACAAAACGCGGCATGAGCTGGAAAAAATTGCCGTGAAGTGGTTGTCAAAAATGTTTGGAGGTAAAATGAAAACTATTCGCGTATTAAAAGAAACTTTTTTATCATCCATCCCACTTGCTTTGGTAATCATTGTAGTATGTGGGTTTATAGCACCTATGGAAAATGTACTTGACTACTTCAAGTTGGTCATTGGGTACCTAAGCGTTATTTTGGGACAGACGCTTTTTCTGGTTGGGTTGGATGCCAGCATTCTTCCCATAGGTAAATTGGTAGGAAAATCGCTCATAAGATTAAAAAAAGTCGTATTTGTTATTTTTTTCGGATTTTTATTTGGATTACTTGCTACGGTAGCTGAACCTGCACTTGCTGTATTATCCCGACAGGCTAATATGATTATGCCGCTCATAAACGGAACCATGTTTGTTTGGATTTTATCAGCCGGAATCGGAATATTTGTAGGATTTGCGCTGTTTAGAGTCATGAAAGATATCAATATTAAAGTAGTGTTTGCAGCATTGTATATTGCTTTATTTCTTACCATTGTATTTGTTCCCGTAGAATTTGTAGCATTAGCCTTTGACGGGAGTGGCGCAACTACCGGTGATGTGTCGGTACCGTTTATTCTTTCATTGGGCATGGGTGTTTCCGCAACAATGTCAAGACGTAAAACAAATGACGATATCTTTGGTATCATCGGAATTGCGTCTGTAGGTCCCATATTGGCAGTGTTTATTTATGGAATTATTCTTAAGGCTGTAAATGGAGGTAATCTTCCTCCGGCAGGTATATACAATCCGGGAGCGTTTGAAAGTTTTGCCGGGATTATTTCATCCAATCTAGGTGAAGTAGCATTGGCACTTCTGCCGGTTGTGATTGTATTCCTACCCTTTCAAGTTTTTTTAGTTAAACTTCCTAAAAAAGAGTTTATTAAAATATTGCTGGGTGCTATTACCGTTTACGTTGGTTTACTGATTTTCTTATCAGGTATTGATTTTGGTTTTGCCTTTGCGGGTAAATATATAGGAGAGATATTCCTTGATCCGATACGGCCTGAATGGTTTAAATGGATATTGCTTTTAGTGGGATTTATACTTGGTGTTGCCATTACTTTATCAGAACCCGCTGTAACAGTATTGGGAGACCAGTTGGAGGAAATAACCAACGGACATATTAAGAAGATGACAATTCGTATTACACTAGCAATTGGAATTGGTTTTGCTTCACTATTATCTATCGTAAAAATATTAACGCAGGTAAACATCCTTTGGTTTTTAGTACCACTTTATGCTATAGCACTGATTATGATGAAATATACCTCTAAGTTGTTTGTAGGTTTGGCTTTTGACTCGGGAGGAGTCACAGGAGGAGCTCTTACTTCAGCATTTCTGACGCCACTCACTTTAGGTGTAGCGCAAGGTGTTGCAGCAGTTTCAGGAGAGAGTGCTCAGTCTATATTAACCAATGGTTTTGGAATTATTGCTTTTATATCAGTCACGCCTCTGATTGCGGTACAGGCGCTGGGAATTATATATGATTTACGTCAAGAAGCATATAGAAAACGTATTGAGGAAGAAGAGATTATCGGACTTGAACAACTGCTTAAAGAAACAGAGATTCAAGATAATATATTGGATGAATTAGTTACGCAAACTGATAAAAGTATATCTATGGGAGGCGATGAACAATGAAAAATGAGGAATCAAGCAGAATTGTTTTTTGGGTACTGATAGCCGGACGTAAACAAAAAGATGCTCTTTTAAAAGCTCTTTTGGAAAAGGGGGCATGTCTTACAAATACAGTATATGGCAGAGGCACTGTCGAGGCAAGCTATTTGCAAAATGTTCTTGGTCTTGTTCCGGAACAGCATAAAGCTACGATAATGTGTGTGTTACCTGACAGCAAGTCTGCTGCAGTAATGGAGATGCTGGTTGATAAATTTCACTTTGATCAACCTAATACCGGCATCGCATTCACTATACCAATTGATCGTTTGTCGTTTTAACGATAGGAGGAAAATAATGAAAAATAACGCTAAAATGAAGGCACTCTTCATCATCATAAATGCCGGCTATGCCGATGAGCTTGTGAATTTGCTGCGTGAGACAGGAGCCAGAGGTGCAACGATTCTTAATTCGCGTGGCGAAGGATTACAGCATGAATCCTTTATGGGCATTACAATAGATTCAGAAAAAGAATTAATTCTTAGTGTTGTGGATGAAGATACCGCAGAAAAAGCCATGAGCATTATAAAGGAAAAAATGGGAATACAGACACCTGTTCGTGGCACTTGTTTTACAATGCCTATTGACAAATTAGTCGGTATCAATATATCCTTTCCGGAATCTACAGGTAAGGAAGACTAAAAAGTTATTAGTCTTTAAAAACTTAAATATAAATATAACTCCTTCTTAGTGATAAGGCTAATGAGGAGTTATATTTATGTCAAAATTAATTCCAAATAGGAAATTTATGCCAATTTTCAATGACGTCTTATAAAAACATTGTAGAATACTGTCACATATGGTATAATTATGTTTATAAAGTAGTTGTGTTTATTATTTTATACTAAAAGTTAATTAGTATTATTTATTGAATAGTATTTAAATATAGTATGTTTTTGTAAAGGAATAAGGGGGAACTTTTATAACAAAAAAAAGAAAACATATAAGGGAGGGATAATAAGTTTATCAGTGTGAAAGGAAATCTGATAGTGTGCAGATTTTATAATTAGTTGAAAAACAGTGTAAGAGGTATAATGAAATAAGAATAATAGTACTAACGGTTTGGGTTATTTGAAAAATTCTTAAATTATATTTAAAATCGGAGGGCAAATGAAAAAAATTAAATTAGGTAGTATTAAATTAAAATTGATTCTTTTCTTTTCTATACTGACATTGTTATCTTCACTTGCAATAGGGTTGGTTTCAATAAACAGGATAAGAGAAGCTTTAACAACAGAGGCAGAGAAGTCGATTATTATGTTGGCTGAGGATGCAGCAAAATTATCTAACAGCAGAATAAAGACTCAAGAAGAAGTGCTAAAAATAATAGCTTCCACCCCCGGAATGGATTCAATGGATTGGCAAAAACAAAAAACGATATTGGAAAACCAGCTTAAACAAACAAATTTTCTTGATGTAGCCGTTGTATATCCTGACGGAAATGCTTATTATACAGATGGAACAGTAAGTCAGCTTGGAGACAGGGAATATGTAAAAAAAGCATTTGCCGGAGAAGCTAATGTATCGGATCTTATTATAAGCAGAGTAACAAATTCAGTTGTGTTGATGTATGCTGCTCCAATTGAAAAAAACGGAAGAGTTGTCGGCGTGTTAATCGGGCGAAGAGACGGAGATGCGTTGAGCCTTATAACAGATGATACGGGATTTGGCAAAAACGGTTATGGCTATATGTTAAACCTAAGCGGAACAATAGTCGCACATCCAAACAGGCAAATGGTTATGGAACAGCTCAATCCGATAGAGGCTGCCAAGAGTGATGAAAGCATGAAGTCCTCTGCTGTCTTATTTGAAAAAATATTGAATGAGAAAAAGGGCATAAGCAGTTATAACTATAACGGTGAATCTTTATATGCAGGATATTCGCCGATAGAGGGCAGTGAATGGATATTTGTAATAACTGCAAATGAAGAGGAAGTCCTTGAAACTATTCCTAAAATAGAAAAATCTATGTATAATATTCTTTACATCACATTAGCTATAAGCGTAGTTATCGTTTATATTCTTGGAACGTATATTACAAATCCTATTATAAAATCAATACAGTATTCAAAAAAAATAGCAGAATTAAATTTGACCGAAGAGCTTCCTAAAAGATATAGAAGAAGAAAGGATGAAATCGGTGATCTTGCAAATGCTTTACAGGTTATAATAGACAGTCTGAAAGATATTATTACTAAGATTACATATACATCATCTCAGGTTTTGAGAGCATCTGAAGAAATATCTGCCGCTTCTCACCAAACGGCTTCTGCTGCAGTTCAGATGTCCAATACAATAGAAGAGATATCAAAGGGTGCATCTGATCAGGCAAATAGTACTCAGATGGGATCAATAAATGCAAATGAGCTGGGATTGGTAATTGAAGAAGATCAGAGATATATGAACAATCTGAATTTTCAAACCGATAAAGTAATTGGTGTCGTAAATGAAGGATTAAATGAAATCAACGTTCTGTATAATATAACAGAAGAAAGCAATCGTGCAAATAAGGAAATCAGCGAGGTAATAGTTCAGACGAATGACAGCTCAATAAAAATAGGACAAGCAAGCAGTGTTATATTGTCAATTGCACATCAGACTAATTTGCTGGCACTTAATGCTGCTATAGAAGCGGCAAGAGCAGGAAATGCAGGGAAAGGATTTGCGGTTGTTGCTGAAGAGATTAAAAATTTAGCTCTTCAATCCTCGGAATCGACAAAAGAAATAGATGAAATAGTTGGGGAACTTCAGCTAAATTCACAAAATGCAGTTAAGACAATGGAACGCTTATCTGCTATAGTAAATGAACAGACCAAGAGTGTTATTAACAGTAAGGATAAATACCAGCTTATTGCCGACTCTATGAAGGAAACGGAATCTACTGTAAGTCACTTGAATACTGCCGGAGAAAAAATGGATTCAATGAAAGCACAAATTTTATTGAACATGGAAAATCTTTCAGCAATTGCTGAAGAAAATGCGGCGGCAACAGAACAGGCTTCGGCTTCAATAGAAGAACAGGCAGCTTCTGCAGAGGAGATTTCTGCTACAAGTCAAAATCTTACAGAGTTATCGAAAGATATGCAAGAGCTAATATTGAAGTTCAAAATTTAATATATTTTAATAACTAATATAAAAAAACACAAAAATTAATATTTTTTGTGTTTTTTAATTTAATTAATCTCATGACTATATGACTTAAATTCTCTTGATATACGAGACAGTTGGTTTACTTGCAGTAAATCAATACGGCATCACGCAGGAAAGCAGCACAGCCTACAGATATTTTGTCATAATAAGCTGTAAAGCGCGGATCATCTACATACATTTGAGTCACACCAATATGTGCCTCTTTGCTGTAGTCATCCCAAAAATAACATAGCCATTTTTTGTGCAATTCACAAGCCTTCTGTGCCAATGCTCCCTCGGGGTCGCCTTGTTCAAATGCAGCCTTTAGAGTATTGTTCAGCTCAAGACTGAGAGCTTCGAGCTGTGCATGTTGTTCACTTGTCATACCTTTGAGCTTGGCATTGGAACGATTGACAATATCATCTCCGTATTTTTTTCTGATTTCCTCACCATATTTCTGTTCATTTTCATCTACCATTTTTTCAATAAATCCTTCAAATTTTTCTTGATCTTTCATAATAATCTCTCCTTTTTCTGCCTTAATGCTTTTTTCCACATTGGCAATTAATAAATCCAGTTGTTTTCGTTTAGCAAGCAACGAAATTAGATGACTTTGGAGTGCTTCCACAGAGTTAAAATTATCTGATAAGATAATGTTTTTTATATTATCCAGTGATATTCCGAGCTCTCGGTAAAAAAGTATCTGTTGAAGCCGCATAACTTCTTTTTGACCATATATTCTATATCCGTTTGAGCTTAGACGAACAGGTGAAAGCAAACCTAGTTCATCATAATAGCGCAGTGTTCGTGTACTGATTCCGGCCAGCTTTGCTAATTTGTTAATTGTGTATTCCATTTCATGACCTCCTAAATATAATTGTAAACTATTACGCAGCGTTAATGTCAATAGCTTTTACAAAAAAATAAAATTTTATTATTATTTCAAAACAAAATCTATATAAAATGCGCTATTTTCAAGCTATAGGAAAAATAAAATTAAGAAGAAAAAATCATATTGACAAGATTATGAATAATATGGTATAGTAAATTTGGTTAGCGAACGCTAACTGTAAAAGTGTGAGAAGTTTTTCCTAAATAAATTTTTTTAAAATAAAGTTAGCATATGCTAACCCAAGGCGATAAACTGAATAAACTTTACATAAGAGATTACAGCAAAGGTGGTATCGAAATGATAGACGGAAAATTGATAAGACATTGTTCTCCTACACTGGCAGGAATGAAAACCGGAAGTCTTTTCAACTGCAGTGTTGATTCAAAAACAGACTTAACAGCTATAGTTGATAAGTGGAATGAGGAGCTTATGCACAAGGGAATTTCTTTTCTTCTTTTGCGTATGCACAAAGATGCGGCTTTGATATATGTTTTCAGAAGATCAAGGCTTGAAGCAGACTTAAAAAAAGACGGAGTTTTTGAGTTTTTATGCTCCTATGGCTATAAAGAAGATTCGGCTGATTCTGCGATTAAACATCTTAAGAGCCGTATAGGGCTCAGTGGAGATTTTCCTCATGAAATCGGACTTTTTCTTGGTTATCCGCTGGGAGATGTGAAAGGTTTCATTGAAAATGCAGGTAAAAACAGCAAATGTACCGGATGCTGGAAGGTCTATTGTGATGAGTGTGAAGCCTTAAAGCTTTTCAGGAAATATAAAAAATGTACTGATGTTTATTGTGAGATGTTTAAAAAAGGAGTGTCTGTTATGCAGCTTACAGTTGCTGCCTGACATAAATAAAAATTAAAGAAAGTGAGATATTTACATGAGTAAAATTGCAGTTGTATATTGGAGTGGAACCGGCAACACAGAAAAAATGGCCGCTAAAGTAGCTGAGGGAGCCAAAGCTTCGGGAGCTGAGGTAACTGTATTTACAGCTTCTGAGTTTTCGGCTGATAAGCTTGATGAATATAATGCTATTGCTTTCGGCTGCCCATCAATGGGAGCTGAGGAGCTTGAAGAAAGTGAGTTCGAGCCTTTATTTGAACAGTGTGAGACAAAATTAAAGGGCAAAAAAGTTGCTTTATTCGGCTCATACGGCTGGGGTGACGGAGAATGGATGAGAACCTGGGAAGACAGATGCGCCGGAAACGGTATTGTTCTTGCATATGAAAGCGTAATTTGCAATGAATCACCAAATGATGGGGCAAATCAAGAGTGCATTGCACTTGGTAAAGCTCTGGCATAAAGCTTAAAACGGTCGGAAACGGCCGTTTTATCAATATAAGGAGGGAATTTATATGGATGAAACATTAGGAAATAAAGAACAACAAAAACAATTTATTTTGACGGGTAAACTTTGGAAGATTATGGTGCAGCTTTCGTGGCCTGCAGTGGTGGCAATGGTGCTGTATGGTTTCAATGCCATTCTGGATGCCATCTTCGTGGGACAGTTCGTGAATGACACAGCCCTTGCCGGAGTATCACTTGCCTATCCGCTTTCCCAGATAAGTACCGCATTTGGTTCGCTCATCGGTGTGGGTGCAGGCTCCGTGCTGAGCATCGCCATCGGAGCAAAAGACATACAGACTCAGAAGAATTTGCTGGGGGTGGTAAATCGTCTGTCTGTTATATGTACCATTTTGTATATGGCTGTGGCTCTTATTTTTGCAGAACCACTCATTGTTATGATGGGCGGAAAGGGTGAAGCTCTTGCCTATGGTGTAAGTTATTTTCGCATTTGCACTGTGGGTGCTTTCTTCTGGATTTATGGACTTGCCGGCAATATGATTATCCGTGCAGAGGGTAAAATGAAGACTGCGGCATGGATGATGGGCGTGGGTCTTGTCGTAAATGCAATTTTTAATTATATTTTCATGGGTTTACTGGATATGGGTGTAGAGGGTGCAGCCTGGGGTACCAACGTGGGTATGTTTGTTTATACCTTAATTGGTTGGATTTATTTTGGTCGGGGTAAGGCTGCTTTCAAGGCAAAACTGCTGTCATTAAAGGGTGACAGGAAGATTACAGCCTCTGTTTTGCGGCTCGGAATGCCCTCACTTGTGATGTCAATAATGTCTCTTATTCAGGGTCTGGTGGTATTCAATGCACTTGCACGCTATGGAACAACAGCAGATATCGCTTTTTATGGGGTAGTTTATCGAGTGTTCCAATTCCTTTTGACCCCAATATTTGGACTGATGCGTGCTCTTCAGCCGGTTATCGGAATAAATTACGGTGCGAAGCAATATGATCGTGTCATTCGTTCCTATAAAATTTTTGCTGCTGCAGCTCTCGTGCTGACATTGCCTGTATGGTTAATATCACTTGCAGCTCCCGGATCAATTCTTGGCATGATGCTGAAAGATCAGGCATTTACAGGAACACAGTTTTTGTATTTTCGAGTGTATATGGCCATTCTGCCGGCACTGTCATTTATTTTTATGGCAATGACATTATTCCCATCTGTTGACAAGGGAAAACCAGCCATGATTATTGGCATGGCAAGACAGTTCGTGTTTTATATACCTGTTATGCTGTTTCTGCCGAAATTCATCGGCGTGGGAGGTGTCTATTACGGCTCTCTTGCAATTGACGCCATAATTGTCCTGTGGACAATGCTGATGGTTCGAAAGGAGTTTAATAGCCTAAGAGACAGAAAAGATATGGAGTCTGCTGCCTAAAAAACAAAAGTACAGACTATAAGGGACTATCCTTCCACAAATGGATAGTCCCTTATATTTTTTTCTATTTATCTGAACATATAGTTAAAATATTTCTAAATAAAAATAAAAAAACTATTGACTTTGACGTCGTGTTGTACTTTATAATTGAGGCAGAAAGGAGATGAAGGCATGCATCTGATGACAATTGGAGAAGTGTCAAAAAGCTTTAATATTTCAACCAGAACACTTCGATATTATGAACAAATAGATCTTATAAAGAGTCAAAAAAAAGAGAATTATGCTTACCGCACATATGATGAAAATACTGTAAGGCGGTTACAGCAAATTATTGTTTTACGTAAATTGCGCATTCCTCTAAAACAAATAAAATTTATTTTTGAAGATGCGGAGCAATCCCATATAGTTGAAATATTTCAAGAAAATATTTCTGAGCTTAATATCGAGATAAGTGCTCTAACCACCATTAAAAGTATTTTAGAATCTTTAGTCAGCCGTTTAAATGAGAATCAGAAAATCAATATCAAGTTAGATTTGCTCCAAGATGATTACATATTAAAAATTGTTGAGCCTTTAAACCTTATAAAGATAAATTTTAAGGAGGAGAAGTCAATGGACGAACTGAACAAAGCAAGTGAAAGCCTGAACAAATTAAGTGATAAGGAAGTAAGAATTATTTATCTGCCGCCAGCCACGGTAGCAAGCATTCATTGTGTGGGAGCTGTTCCTGAGATTGAAAGCGCTAATTTACTTAGACAGTTTATTGCGGAAACAAAACTTTATGAAATAAAGCCTGATCTTAGACATTACGGCTTTAACAATCCAAACGGAAGTATGCCTGATGGAAGCGATCACGGTTATGAGAGATGGATAACAATCCCTGATAATTATGAAGTAAACCCGCCTTTTGCAAAACGACAATTCGCGGGAGGATTATACTGTGCCTATATGATTCCTATGGGTTCTTTTGATGAATGGTTTAAGCTATATGAGTGGGCACAGAATCATGACAAGTACGAATTAAATTTTAAAGATGAAGTAACGGAAAGAGAGTGTATGGAAGAACATCTTAATTATATTAATAAATTCATGCTTTCTCCTGATGATGCGAGTATTCAAATAGACTTACTCCTGCCGATAAAAGAAAAAAATTAAATATAATATAACAACAAAAAAAATATTGTACTATTATGTCACATATGATATAATTCTGCTGATAAAAAAATAATTATATATTTCTTGTTTTTATATTAAAAGTTATATGCCCTGTTTTTGTAAGAAAATCAGGGCAAAATGCTGTAATAGAGGGGCAAAGAAATATATAAACGGAAAGGATGATGAAAATGAATAAACAAAATCAAGTCTTGGGTTATCTGCCTGATGAAACGCCCTCGCCGTTAAAGCTGTTTTTATACGCGGTACAGCAGGTAATAGTTATGTTTCCTGCTACTGTAGCGGTTGCACTTATCACGGGTTTTCAGATTTCCACAACTATTTTTGCCAGCGGCTTGGCAACAATTTGCTTTGTACTAATAACAGGAAGAAAAATTCCTCTTTATTATGGTTCAAGCTTTTCTTATCTATCAGCCATTTCAGGCTTATTGGCAGGAGATGCAATTAAATCACATTTAAGCCAGGAAACCTTAGAAGGAATTGCCGCTTGGTCTAACGGAGCCAGCAGCGTTATACCTGCCGAAGCTATTTCATATGTACAATTCGGTATAATAATGTCAGGTATTATTTCAATTTTAGCAGGTATTTTAATAAAGCTGGCAGGTGTAAAGGTAGTGGAAAAGATCCTTCCTGCTTCAATTACCGGACCTATAGCAATGATTATAGGCTTGACTCTTGCAGGCACAGCATTAAGCGATGCTGCACCTAAGGCACTTGCAGAGGGTGCTGCTTCAACTGTTTTCAATTCTGATTGGGTATGGGTAGTATCCTTATCAACCTTATTATCAACTATAATCTTTACAAGATATCTAAAAGGATTCTTAGGTCAAATACCGCTTCTTCTCGGAGCCGGTGTAGGCTGCGTTGTTGCCGCTCTTATGTATATAATAGGCGGAGAGAGCATGAATATCTTTCGTACAATATCCGGAGGCTCTGATGCTATTTTTTCAGTTCCGGCATTCACCTTTCCTAAAGTGTCGTGGGCAGCTGTTGCCGCTATAATGCCGATAGCAATAGCTACAATTCCCGAATCTACAGCACATATGTATCAGCTTGATATTTATGTAAATGATCTGGCAAAAAAGAAAAAATCCGATAAAAAATATAATCTTATTGAAAAACTTCATCTTAATCTTATAGGGGATGGTATAGGAGATATGATTTCCGGCTTTGTCGGAGGACCGGCAGGCACAAACTACGGAGAGAATATAAGTACTATGGCAATTACCAAAGTCTTTTCTGTTTCTGTTTTAATGGCTGCGGCAATTATAGCGATGATAGTTTCTTTCTTTACTCCTTTAGTAAATGCAATATATGCGATTCCTCAGGCTGTTATAGGTGGTTTGGAGATTTATCTTTTCGGAGCGATTGCAGCCCAAGGTGTTGCCATAATGATAGATAAAAAGGTAGATATGTTCAGTTCCAAAAATATTGCGGTTATCGCTTCTATAATGGTTATCGGACTTGGCGGCAATTACGCTTTCGGAGGGAATATTCCTTTCTTCGGGCTTGATATCCCATGTATAGCCGGAGCTGCAGTATTCGGAATACTTATAAATCTTTTACTGAGTATAGGTGAAAAGAAAAATTCTAATTAATAATATTGAAATATTGTTTATAAAGTATATACATAAGTTTAACTAAGTTTCTATGCTTTTCAAAAATAAAAATACATCGTATTAAAGTATTTTTATCTTAAAATTTATGTAGATTAAATTAAAATAATTAGAGGGTCTGCAGTAATTTTTGTTTTTCTGCATACCCTTTATATGTCAAAATTATTATTTATGTCAATAAAATATATCTATATCTTCAATTAGCAAAAAGGTCTGCGCCTGTTCCTGCAGCAGCATCTTCTTCGTCTGCCTCCGCAAAGTGCGCATCCAATTAAGGTTCCTGCTATTAAAGAACCACAAAATCCGTAAAACATAGCAAAGCCTCCAATTTTATTTAATCGTATAGTTAAATATAGGACTATATATTTACAATATATGCATGTACACCGGATTTGTGAAATAAAAATATCATGGTTAGTTGCCGTATGCTTGAATCAATCTTACATAAAAATCCACATTATCGGCAAGAATTGAGCAGTCTATATGCTCGTTCACCCTGTGGGCTCCTGCCGTTTTTTCAGTGTGTCTGATACCAGTAAATCTATAAACACTGCTTGTAGGACATATATCGCAATAATAACGTGAATCTGTTCCGCCTATAAGCATAGAGGGTACAAAGCTAATGCCCGGATATTTTTCTTCAACTACTTTTTTTATTGTAAGATATCCTTCTGATTCTATTGATGATATAGAAGGGGGATTGTGACCTTTTATCATTTTTACCTCTACACCCTCAGGAACTATACTTTCAAAATGATTTTGAAGCTCTTCTATCGTGTCACCGGGCAATAAACGAGTGTTGACTATCAAACTTGCTTTTTCAGGCAATATATTAGCTTGATCAGAACCCTTTGCCATTGTTACTGCAAAGGTTGTACGTGTAAGAGCATTATATTGTACGTTTTCTTCAAAAATCGGCTTTAATTTTTCCCAGTTTGCTTTCGGGTCTTTTAACATATCACCAAGTTCTTTATCCTTGAATGGTGCTATTGATTTAAATTGATTAATTACAGGTTCGGTAAGCTTTTGAGGAAGCATATTTTCTTCTATTGTCCAAGCTGTTTTTCCTATAATTCCAAGAGAACTGTGTTGTTTTGGATAAGCTGCATGCCCGCCCTCATCCATTTTTGTAAATTCAAAGTCTGCATATCCTTTTTCACAAGGATAAATCTGAGCCATAAATTTTCCGTCTTTTTCGATAATTCCTCCACATTCATCTATAACCATTCCGAGATTTATATTTCTCTTTTTAAGCTCATCTGCTATAAGAGCTGCCGCAGCCTCAGGTCCTCCCATAATTTCTTCGTTATAACCAAAAGCTAAATATAAATCATAATCAGGGGTGAATCCATCCCCGATAAGCAGTTCTAAGGCATCCATGTATGCTTGTATATTGCATTTTGAATCGGTTGAGCCTCGTCCCCACAATATGTCTTCATCATCTATAAATCCGGAAAAAGGAGGATATTTCCACATTGAATGATCTCCCTCAGGAACTACATCCTGATGTGCTGTAAGAAGCAAAGGAAGAGAATTGCTTTTGCCGGTACCTTTCCATCTATATAGAAGTCCGACACGACCTATTATTTCTTTTTCTAATGTTTTGTGTACAAGCGGATATGTTTCTTCAAGATATTTGTGAAAATCCAAAAAAGCTTGCTTATCAATTTTTTCAGGATCAACACTTGATATAGTAGGGTATTTTATCATACCTTGAAGATGTTTTGCAAATAGTTCGTTATTAAGAATCATAGTAGTCACTCTCCTTAAGTATAATTTTATATACAATGTTTTATATACATTGTATATTTTATATAAAATAATCTTATCACTTTTTAGCAATCATTTCAACAGAGAAATATTGAAATATAAACAAAAACTCCCTTTGCGCGAAAGGGAGTTTTTAGGTATTCTTCAACTATCATCATATCACAATACCAAATATAAGTCTAGTATTATTTTTTTCTTTTGATATAATATCCAAGAGATATTAAAAACAGTGCGGAGGTATGGATAAAAGATGAGTAAAAATACTGAAAAAATTCATGAAGAAAATAAGCTGTCAGAGGTTTTAAGAGAGATTTTATTAAATATTGAATATTTTAATAAATCGAGAACTGCCTTTAGTAAAAGACTTAAAACATTAAAAAACAGCAATGAGGTAATGGTTGTAGCAAATCATCTTGCTTTAATAGATAAAAATATAAGAAATAACAATACAGCCTTTTTGAATCCATATTTTGCAAGAATAGATTATTTGGATAAAAATGAATCTAAGGACTACAGCCTGTATATAGGTAAATACGGAATTCAAGATACAAATTCTGAGACACTGACTGTTGATTGGAGAGCTCCGATATCTTCCGTATATTATGATTGTCAGCTCGGAGATAATAAGCTTGAAGTTTATGAGAGTGAAGAACTCGATTTAGAACTCAAATTAAAAAGAACAATAGAGATAGAGAACAGTGAGCTTATTGATTTTTATGATGTAAATACAATTGCCAATGACGAATTACTGACAAGGTATCTGGCAAAAAATAAAGAAGCCGTATTAAGTGAGATAGTTGCAACTATACAAAAGGATCAGAATCAAATAATCAGAGACAGCTACTTTAATAATATAATTGTGCAGGGGGGAGCAGGAAGCGGAAAAACAACTGTTGCAATGCACAGGGTATCATTTTTACTATATAATCACAAAGATATCTTTAATTCGGAAAATTTTTATATCCTGGGAAGCAATAAAATGTTTTTAAATTATATAACAAGTATTTTGCCTTCACTTGATGTCGGAGATATAAGAAACATGGTACTATCTTCATTTTTCCATGAATTTGTGGCAGAGTATATGCCAAGGGGAAAAGCTAAGTATAAGTTTACAGAAAAGTGGTCTGATGATAATAAGCTTGATATGGCTTTCAAAGGGAAAATAGGTTTTGTTAAAGCACTGGACAGCTACTTAAAAATTTATGAGCATAATAATATTCCTGTGCAGGATGTGCTCATTAATGAAAAAATAATAATGGATAGAAAAAATATTTTAAATCTGCTCGAGACTTTTAAGGAAAAGTCCATGCAGGAGAAAATTGCTTTGTTAAACGAGCAGTTAAAAAATAAGATAATTTCATTTAAAGAAAACAACCCCAATCTTAGAATTAATATAGAAGAAAAAGATTTTTCAAAGAATTTTGGCGACAATAAAAAGAAGCTTAATATAATTTCCATATATATTGATTTTCTTATAGCCTTAAAAGAAAAGCTTGAAAGTAAAGATACTTTGAGCATGCATATAAAAAATATAGATAATATCATTGAATCAATAAAAGATAATGTATTTGACGTATTTGATCTGAGTATGTTGAATCTTATTAAAAAAAGACTTTATACCAATAAAAGATTTGAAGATGTAAGATATATTGTCGTGGACGAGGCACAGGATTTTGGGGTATCCATATTCTATGTATTGAAAAATGTATTTAATAAGTCGTATTTTGCAATAATGGGAGATATTTCCCAAAACATAAATTATGATATAGGTATGAATGATTGGGAATGCTTGAGAAATGAAATATTTCAATCAAAGAACGATAAATTTTATACTCTGAGCAAAAGCTACAGAAATACTATAGAGATATCTAATTTGGCAATAAAAGTTTTAAAGAAGGCTGAATTTAAGACTTATGAAATAGAACCTTTTGTGCGACACGGAAAAGAGCCTGAGATTATCAGCACAGTTGATTATGATGAAACTGTAAAAACATCCTTAAAATTGATTGACAATGTTTTTAAAAATGGATTTAAAACAATAGCTGTAATTTGCAGAACAGATGAGGAGGCAAAATCAGTAAGTGATTCATTATCTAAGCATATTGATGTCATAAGAATAAACGGTGAAAAAGATGCAGATTTTATAAACGGTGTAATGATTATGCCGATACAGATGTCAAAGGGCTTGGAATTTGATGCCGTAATTTTGTGGGATGTAAATAATGAAAAATACATCTCATGTAACTCTGATATTAAGCTTTTATATGTTGCAATAACACGTGCATTACACGAACTGTATATTTTACACAGCAAAAAAATATCAGAGTTAATATTATAAAAAATTTGATATATTTTATTACAATAAATCATTGAAATACGATTAAAAGGGGATGCAGCAAACAAAAAATGCCACAGCCCCTTTGGATTTGAGATTAATTCAAGTTCTTTTTTACATTCTTAATCAGTGCCGTATCGATCTGTTATCAGATAAACTGGCTGTTATAAAGCTGTGAATAGAAGCCTTTTAATTTTAATAATTCTTCATGTTTGCCCTGTTCAATAATATTTCCGTCTTTCATAACCAATATAAGGTCTGCATCCTTGATTGTTGATAACCTATGGGCTATTATAAAGCTCGTTCTTCCTTCCATAAGCTTCGAAAATGCCTGCTGAATTTTAATTTCAGTCCTCGTATCTATAGATGAAGTCGCCTCATCCAATATCAACATCGGAGGAAGACAAAGCATAACTCTTGTTATACATAAAAGCTGTTTCTGACCTTGAGAAAGCCCTGCACCATCTTCGTTTATTACAGTATCATATCCGTTTGGAAGACGTCTTATAAAGCTGTGTGCATGGGACAGCTTTGCTGCTGTAATTAATTCTTCTTCGCTCGCATGAGGCTTGCCCATAATTATATTATCTCTTACAGTTCCGGATCTTAGCCATGTTTCTTGAAGTACCATACCGTAATTTGAACGAAGGCTTTTTCTTGTTATATCTCGTATGTCTGTTCCATCTACTAAAATAGAGCCATTATCAACATCATAAAATCTCATAAGCAGATTTATTATTGTGGTTTTTCCGCATCCTGTAGGTCCTACAATTGCAATACGCTGTCCGGGCTTTGCAGACAGATTTATATTCTCAAATAATTTTTTACCCGGAATATAAGAAAATGAAACATTATCTAATTCTACATTACCCTTTGCTTCTGATAATATTATTGCATCGTTTGAGTCCGGAATTTGCGGTTCTTCGTCGATAAATTCAAAAATCCTCATAGCGCAGGCATAGGCATTTTGAAATTCTGTTATAACTCCCGATATTTCATTAAATGGTTTTGTATATTGATTTGCATAGCTTAAAAATGCAAATAATTGACCAACACTGATAGTTCCTGTTATTGCGGACAATGCACCAAAAAGACCTACTCCCGTATAAACCAGGCTGTTTACAAAACGGGTAGAGGGGTTTGTGATTGATGAATAAAAGGTTGCATTCAGAGAAGATTTCGCTAATCTTTCATTAATCTCATCAAACTTGTCAAGAGTTTCTTTTTCTTGCCCAAAAGCTTGGATTACCTTTTGATTTCCAATCATCTCATCAATAAAAGCTGTTTGTTCGGCTCTTGTTTGTGATTGAAGCTTAAACATATTGTATGTACGCTTTGCGATAAAGCTTGCTACATACAGAGAAAGAGGAGTGATACATATAACAACAAGTGATATTTTTGCATCAAGTTTTATCATGAAAAAAATCGTACCGATGATTGTAATTATGCCTGTAAATAATTGTGTAAATCCCATTAAAAGACCATCGGCGAACTGCTCAACATCTGTTATAATTTTACTTAAAATTTCTCCCGAAGCATGAGAATCTATGTATTTCAATGAAAGTATCTGAATTTTCTTAAAAGCTTTATATCTTATATCACGAACTACATTATATGTGATTTTATTGTTGCAGATATTCATAAGCCATTGGCAGATTGAAGTCACAAGAACAGCTATTCCCATAACAAAAAGCAATTTTACTATATCATTAAAGTATACTTTTTGAGGTTCTAAAATCAGATCTATTATATCACCTGTCAAAATAGGGATATATAGAGTCAGAATAACAGTTATTGTTGCAAATAATATTGAAAAAACAACTAAATACCAATAATTTTTAATTAAATTTAATATTTTTTTCATTTGTTGACCTCCTGATTATCTGCTTGAAACTGCGAGTAGTAAATTTCACTGTATACTTCGCATGTTTTGAGAAGATTTTCATGAGTTCCAATACCGGCAGTACGTCCATCCTCAAGAACTATAATTTGATCTGCGTGCATGATAGAAGAAGCACGCTGTGAAACAATAAAAACTGTAGGCTTGTATTTCATTTCTTTTATGGCTTTACTTAAATTTGCATCTGTAGCATAATCAAGAGCAGAGGCGCTGTCATCCAAAATTAATATTTCGGGTTTGCGAATAAGAGCTCTGGCAATTGTAAGACGTTGTTTCTGTCCCCCGGAAAGATTTTTTCCTCCCTGTGATATTATAAAGTCTAAACCGCCTTCTTTACTGTCTATGATTTCTTTTGACTGTGAAACAGTCAATGCATCTGTTAATTCATAGTCGCTTGCATTGTTTTTGCCAAAGCTTAAATTTTCACGAATTGTACCTTTAAATAGAGCAGCTTTTTGCATTACTACTCCGATTTTGCTGCGAAGCTGTTTAAGAGGATACTCCTTTACATCTATACCTTCAATCATAACATTGCCCTTTGAAGCATCATAAAATCTTGGAATCAGGCTTACAAGAGATGATTTTCCTGAGCCTGTTCCGCCTATTATTCCGACAGTCTGTCCTCTTTTTACATCAAAGCTGATATTGCTCAAGGACTCATCACCTGCATTTTTATATTTTAGCGAAACATTTTTAAATGAAACTATAATATTCTCACTATCTTTAGTTTCTATATTTTCTGTCTCACCTTTACTCTCCATACTGGAGCTGATTTCAAAGATAGATTGTACACGATTGCCGCAGGCGATAGATTTAGTTATAATAACAATCAGATTTGCAAGCCTGATTAATTCTATCAGTGCCTGAGACATATAATTTACCAGTGCTATTAAAGCTCCTTGTGTTATTATGCCCGCATCTATTCTTACTGCCCCTGTCCATATTAATGCTATTATAGCTGCGTTTATTACCACATATGTAATTGGATTCATCAGAGCAGATATTTTGCCGACCTGTTCGGATGATTCAGTAAATGACTTGTTATATTCCTTAAATTGTCCTATTTCGTCTTCTTCTTTATGAAAAGCTCTGATTACACGTATACCGGTTAGATTTTCTCTGGTAATACCTAAAACTTTATCAAGATTTTCCTGAACTCTCGTGTATAGAGGAATGCTTGTTTTCATAATCAAAAAAACTACAGCAAGTAATATAGGAACAGTAATTACAAAAATAAGGGCAGCCTTCAAATCAATTGTAAAAGACATAATAGTTGCTCCGATTACAACTATAGGGCTTCGCAAAAACAGCCTGAGTACCATATTGGTACCTGACTGAACTTGATTGATATCGCTTGTGATTCGAGTAATCATAGTTGATGTTCCGATAGAATCTATCTCCGTAAAGGACAAGGACTGTATATGTGCAAATAAGCTTTGACGAAGTTTTGTTCCAAAGCCTACCGCAGCCTTTGCCGAATAATATTGTGCTGTAATAGAGCAAATAAGTCCTATAATACCAAGCAAAATCATGATAAGACACATTTGAATAACATAGCTTTTATCCTTGTTTTTAATTCCTATATCTATGATGCTTGCCATTAATAAAGGAACGAATAATTCAAATACAGCCTCCAGCATTTTAAAAAGCGGAGCAAGCGTTGTTTCTTTTTTATAATCTTTTAAGTAAAATAGTAATTTTCTCATTATGCACCTCTAATATCTCATCCTTAAATTAGTATAGCTAATTAAAAATATAAAATCAACACAAATTGAGGATATTTTCTCAATTTGTGTTGATTTGTCTGAGTTTATTTTTCATATGGAGATTCAGAGTATCTGATAAAGTAGCCTTGAGAGTGCTGACATACAGGGCATATTTGAGGTACTGAGGTACCTGTATGTATATGACCGCAGTGCAGGCACATCCATTTTTCTTCTGTAGGACTGGTGAATAATGTATTGGTCTCAATATATTCAGCAAATTTTCCGAATCTGTCTCCGTGTACTTTTTCTATTTTTGCTATGTTCTCAAAGCTGTACGCTACTTGAATAAAGCCTTCCTCTCTGGCAATCTTAGCAAACTCCGCATAAACCTTATCCCATTCTTCATATTCGTTATGCTGTGCGGCTTTTAAGGTCTGTAGTATAGAATCATAAATATCTACCGGATAGCCGCCGTCGATAAAGATAGTTTGACCTGATAGTTCTCTTAAATGGTCATAAAATATCTTAGCATGTGCTCTTTCCTGTTCTGCGGTATATAAGAATACCCTTTCTATAAGTGCTAATTTTTCATTCTTAGCCTGTGATGCACCGAAAGTATATCTGTTCCTTGCCTGACTTTCTCCTGCAAATGCCCGCATTAAATTGTCTTTAGTTTTACTGTCCTTTAATAAATTCATTAGTTTTTACCTCCAAATAAAAATATCTACATATAGTATTAGCAATTATTACCTTTTACATACGCAGATATTTTTTGGAAAGTTTTATTTACTGTTTTTTATAAAGGCAGCAACTTTTTTATCCTCGCCCTTTATATGCTTGATAAGCCATGAAGCAATTATATTGTTGATTTTAAAGGTTAAAACCACAGATGTACCATCTTGCTCATACTCTTCAACTATTTTTTTAACTTCTTCCTTAAAATCATCATGTAATTTTTTATGAGCTGCATAATCAGGATAGTTGTATTGTTTTTGCAGTTTTTCTTCATCATTAAAATGCTTAACCGTATAGTCTACCAGAAATTTAATCGTATTCTTTATTTCTTCACGACCTTTTCCCTGTGCGCAAGCGGTAAGCAGATTATTCATAGCATCTATAAGCTCTTTGTGTTGAGTGTCTATTGCCGTATTTCCGGTTTCTAAGCTTTTGTCGAAAGTGTATATCATTGTAAAGCCCTCCTAATATTTTAATAATGTTATTGCACTTATAATATTATTGATAAAAATATACCCATATATTGTCGAATAAAACAAGTATTTAAGTTTGTTTTATCTGAAATTTTTATTATTCATATTCATATTTGCAAACTGTTAAAGGATTAAAATATATGCAATATCCGTCCAGTTCAGTAAATAATCCATGTTTTCTTTCATAATGCTTAAGAGTACTTTTTAAAAACTCCTCGGTTACGCCTAAATATTCTGATAATTCAAAAATATTTTTACATCCGTCAAAGGATGCCGCAACTAGTTTTTCCAGCGGAATTAATTTTTCATAGCTCCATTTTCTTGCCAATAGTTCTTGCTTTCTGTTGCTTATATTATTTTGGTCCAATATATTTCCCGTACTTGTATAATAGTGACCCAATTCCTCTGCCAATACACAGGCTTTTTCCGCATCCGTACTCAATATAGGGTTTATCGCAATAATATTGTCGGCATAAAGGCCTTTTATTCTTTCGCTCTTGAATTTTATCTCTATTACTTCAATATTTTCCTCATCCGCAATTTTTAACAAATTTTCATATGACAAATATAACGCCCCCTTTACGCATTTTTTCTTTTGCTTAAAACAAATTTTTTAAACTCGTCTATCTCCTTTAACTCTTCTTCAGTCCAGTCTTCACCATCATGGTGAGCTGCAATAGTGTCTATTTTTTCATCATTATTTTCTTCCCAACCCATTAAATATGCAGGCGTTGTGTCTAAAATTTCTGCAAGCGGCTCTAAAATGTTTATAGGTAAATTTTCAATTTCATCATTTTCATATCTGTAAATTGTAGCTCTGTTTTTATTTAATTTTTCCGCTACCTCATCAACAGATAGATTTAATTCTTTTCTCCTGTTTCTTATTCTATTACCTATGGTCATAGTATCTCTCCTTTTACTGATTAAGTAATATTATTTAAAAAAATTATATCATTAAAATTGCATTAATGCAACAAGAAAATAATAATACTCAAAATAAATTGCACATAATGCGAAAAAAATAGTTGACATTATTTTTGACTAATGGTATTATAATCTTAGTTGCATTATATGCGAAAATATATCTTAAAGGCGAAGTTTATTTCAAAAATAATTTTTTTTTAACTTTTAAGTCGCAAAAACGCGAAAAATGATCGGAGGAATATATGGAAAAGAATAAAAAGAATATATCAATTGAATTGAAGGAAATGAAGCAAAAACTACTTAATTATACATACATAATATTTAAAATCGATTCTGTTAATGAGGAAATAAGAGATTTAGCAAGCACTATAGAATCACAAAGAGAAGTAAAATCAAGACAACTGACGAGTATGCCCAAAGGATATGGAAAATCAGATCCGGTAGCGGCGGCGGTTGAAAAAATAATAGATGTATACAGCAGTGAATATTCAAGACTGGAAGCTGAACTAAAATCTTTGCTAAATCAAAAAGCAGAAGTTGAAAAATTGTTAAACGGACTGGATGAGTTAGAAAAAAAGGTGATAGAATATAAATATTTTAAAAAATATAAATGGTGGATGGTGGCTAATACTATAGGCTACAGTGAGTCTGACACTAAGAGAAGATGCAGAAAAATATTAGAAAAAATGATAAATGTAAAAGACGGTACGCTATGATACTTTTTATATGTTAGTATAAGTATAGTAAAAGATGTGTAAATGAAAA
>DGYI01000074.1:41093-42166 GCA_002396645.1 Firmicutes bacterium UBA5010 | reverse complement strand
CGATAAATATCTCGAATGGGCAAGACTAAGAGTTGAGCATTATATTTCTAAAAGAGAGACTATAGATGAAATGGTGTTTCCTTTTGAAAACTACAGGCAGGGACAAAGAAATTTATTGGTAGCTGTATATCAGACCATAAACGGAAGAAAAAAGCTATTTGTACAGGCGCCTACAGGTATCGGAAAAACAATATCAGTGCTGTTTCCTTCAATTAAAGCCTTAAACAGCAACAATAACAGCAAGATATATTATCTCACAGCTAAATCATCTACTAAGCAAATGGCGGAGGATACCATTTTAAAGCTTCAGGAAAGAGGGCTAAAGCTTAGAACGACAATACTTACCGCTAAAGAAAAAATATGCTGCAATGATAGCTTTAATTGTGATGCAGAGCTGTGTCCGTATGCAAAGGATTATTATTCTAAGCTTAATGATGTATTACTTAAAGCAATTAAATCGGGATATATGTATAATAGAGAATATATTGAAAAAATTGCGAGAGAATATACAGTGTGTCCCTTTGAGCTAAGCTTGGAATTAAGTTATTCTTCAGATGTAGTTGTATGCGATTATAATTATTATTTTGATCCGAGAGTTGCTTTTCAAAGAGAGGATTTCATGGATAATACCAATGATATTTTACTTGTCGACGAGGCTCATAACTTAGAGGACAGAACNNGATAAAGGAAAAATTCTATGAGGTGTATAAGGAGATAAAGACGATATCTTATTTAGATAAGTCTATAGCAAAGACTCTTAAAAATATAAACACTGAGTTTATATCTTTGAAAAAAGAATTATCACAGGATGATGAAAATAAAAATAAGGTACTGTCAGATGAGCCAAGCAAGCTTTTGAAAGCTCTCAGAGCTTTTGTAGCGAAAGCAGAAAAATGGATGAATGATAAAAAAGGATATAATAATGAAAAGCTCGAGGAATTATATTTTGAAAGCATGTTTTTTATAAAGCTTTCCGAATTGTTTGATGAGAATTTTTGCTATTATTTAGAGAAAAATTCCGCTTCGTTTAAGGTAAAAATATTTCTGATAAATACTTCTGAAATATTGAAAAG
>DGYI01000074.1:0-40920 GCA_002396645.1 Firmicutes bacterium UBA5010 | reverse complement strand
TGTAATTAATAATAAAACGGGCAATTATATAGTGTTTTTTCCTTCCTATGCATTTCTTAACAAGGTATCTGAGGTATATGAAGGCTTATATGAGGATAATATCATAAAAAATTCAGCTTCTTTACAGGAAACGGAACAGCTTGAAATTCTGGAGAAATTCTATGATGAAAGAGATGTTGTTTTATTTACGGTTGTTGGAGGTGTATTTTCGGAGGGAATCAATTTGCCTTATGATATGCTGATAGGTGCTATTGTCATAGGAACAGGCATACCGCAGATATCGTTTGAAAGAAATCTGATAAAGGATTTTTTTGATAAAAAATATAACAGCGGATATGATTTTGCATATAAATATCCCGGATTTAATAAGGTTTTACAGTCAGTTGGAAGAGTCATCAGAACAGAAGAGGACAGAGGGCTTGCACTCTTAATTGACTCAAGACTTTTACAAAACACATACTTAGAGTTGTTTCCTAATCATTGGAAGCACTTTAAGGTGATGTATAATGCAAGCCAGCTGAATAGTTTACTGGATAAATTTTGGACCTCTTAAACGTATTTTAAGAGTTTCAAACCGTAGTTTGAAGATATGGAGGATAAAAGAATGATAAATATTGTTTCGGAAAGAAATATACTAAATGGCAGAATTGTTGATAAAAATACTGTTGAAAAATTGATTGAAGATGATAAAACCAGAATATACGAGGTTATCAGAGTTATTGATAATAAGCCTGTTTTTTTATTTGAGCATTATGAAAGATTGAAAAACAGCATTAAGCTGTCTGATTTAAATTTTGACGTAGACTATGAAAAGTTCAAAGAATACACAGAGCTGTTAATTAATGAAAATAATTTTGGCAATTGCAATATCAGAGTATCTTTTGATATAAATGAAGAGCCTTTGCTGTTTATGTATTTTGTTAAAAGTTTTTATCCGGATAAAAGCTTTTATGAAATCGGGATACATACGATAACTATTATGAAGGAAAGAAAAAATCCCAATATAAAAAAGAATACAAAAGAGTATAGAGACGAAATAGACTTATTGCTAAAGGAAAATAAAGCATTTGAAGCTATTTTAGTTAATAATGATAAAACCGTCAGTGAAGGAAGCAAATCGAATATATTTTTTGTTAAAGAAAACAGTTTAATAACTGCGGAAGATAAAGATGTATTGCTCGGTGTGACAAGAACTAAGGTGCTGGAAATAGCAAAGAACTTAAATATTGATATCATAAAAAGAAAAATTAAGCTTGATGAGATAGCAGGATTTGATGCCGCATTTATTACCGGAACATCAAATAATGTTTTGCCGATTAAGACAATTGATGATATTGACTTTAATTCTGTTGAAAATAAGCTGGTTATAAGTCTAATGAAAGAATATGAAAAGTTAATTTAACAAAAACACAAAAACGACCTCGGGGTCGTTTTTGTGAAGCATTAATATGCATAAAAGGGGTATTGGGAATATATTTGGCTATCGGGGGGATAACCTAGATTCATTATAGCAAACTCCGACAATATTTGCAATAGGTTTTTTGAAAAAAATTTTGAAATTTTTTATATTTTGGGGTATAATATGAAAAGACTCAAACGGCTCGGAATAGTCCCGCTATACGAGACTATGATATAAAAATTGCAGACTCTTTAGATTGTACATCAATCTTTGTCTGTAATTTTAAAATATTTGATAAAAATGTGAGGAATGAACGAATGAATATATATTTAGACAATTGTGCCACAACAAGGGTCAGAGATGAAGTTTTGACTGAAATGATAGATGTTTTTAAAAATGAATACGGCAATCCCTCATCTTTGCATAGGATGGGATTAAATATAGAGAAAAAAATAGAAGCATCACGTAAAAATATTGCTTCACTTATAAATTCGGGTGAAAATGAAATATTGTTTACAAGCGGCGGAACAGAATCAAATAATCTGGCAATCAACAGCCATGTATCAAAGTTAAATAAAAGCAGCAGCAATATTGTAACTACATCTGTTGAGCATCCGTCTGTACAAAATGTATATAAGCAATATGAAAAGAAGGGGTATGATGTCAGGTATCTTGATATTGACAAAGACGGGTTCATAGATTTTGAAAGCTTAAAAAAGTTAGTGGATAAAAATACAGGACTTATTTCAATAATATACGTGAACAATGAGATAGGTACAATTCAGAAGCTTGATGAAATCATCAAATATGTAAAAGGAGTAAGTGCCGGTATAAAAATTCATATAGATGCGGTGCAGGCTCTTGGAAAGGTGCCGATTAATCTTAAAAAATTAGATATTGATACTATGTCATTCAGTGCTCATAAAATCCACGGAGCAAAGGGTATAGGAGCCTTATATGTAAGCTCCAAGTCGAATGTGGATGCATTGATGTATGGCGGAGCTCAGGAGAAAAATTTAAGACCGGGAACTGAAAATACTCCCGGAATTATTGGACTCGGCAAGGCATGTGAGCTTATAAAGAAAGATTTTAACGAAGAGATAAAAAAGCTTAATTCACTTAAATTAGCTTATGCAGACAGACTAAAGGAAAAAATCGATGATATCTGCATAAACAGTATGCTGGATGAAAACGGTGCGCCTCAAATACTCAGTGTTTCATTCAAGGGTGTAAAGGCTGAGGTTTTACTGCATTATTTAGAGAATTACGGTATATATGTGTCTACGCGAGCTGCTTGTTCATCAAAATCTAAAAATGAAAACCCAACATTAAAAGGAATAGGATTAAGTGATGAATTTATGAACGGAACTATAAGAATCAGCTTTGGGTATTTTAATAATATTGATGAACTTGATTATGCTGTAGACAAAATAAAGGAAAGTGTTGAAGATATAAGAAAAATAACAACAAGATAAAAATTTGTCTGATGATAAGGTGTTTATCTTCGGATAAATTGGAAGGAGAAAAATGTATAATTTAATAGCAGTAAGTATGGGCGAGGTAGCTTTAAAAGGTAAGAACAGAGGTTATTTTGAAAAAAAATTAACCGATAGGATAAAAAGAAATGTTAAGGAGTTTGAAAATGTATCAATATATAAGGATCAGGGCAAAATTTTTATTGAGCCTTCAAACTCCGAGGATTTTGACAGAATAATCGAAAAGGTCAGAAAGATTTTCGGGATAGTTTTACTTAGCCCCTGCATCAAAGTAGAAAAAAATGTTGAATCTATAGAGAAAAAAATTATTGAATTGTTTTCTTATTTAGTTAAAAATAAAGGTATTAAAACTTTTAAGGTTCAAACGAATAGAACAGATAAGGAATTTGAAATTAAATCTCTTGATTTTAACAGAAGATTAGGCGGAGTTATTTTAAGTAATTTCAATGACATTAAAGTTGATGTTCACAATCCTGATGTATTTATTTATGTTGATATAAAAACAGATTGTTATATTTATTCTGAGAGGATAAAAACAGTAGGAGGATTGCCGATCGGAACTAACGGCAAGGGCTTACTCCTGCTTTCGGGAGGTATTGACAGTCCGGTAGCAGGGTACATGATGGCTAAAAGAGGTGTTGAAATTGAAGCTTTGTATTTTCATACCTATCCTTTTTCCAGTGAAAGGGCAAATGAAAAGGTAAAAAAATTAAGAGATTTATTAGAGGATTACTGCGGGAAAATCAGATTAAGAAGTATAAATATGCTTGAAATACACAAGGCTATCAAGGCTAACTGTCTTGAAAAAAATACTACTATATTGGCAAGAAGATTTATGATGAGAATTGCAGAAAGAATATCTAAAGAAAACGGTATTGATATTCTCATAACAGGTGAAAGTTTAGGACAAGTTGCCAGTCAAACTATAGAGTCAATGTGTGTTATAGAAAATGCAGTGGATATTCCTATTATAAAGCCTTTGGTAGGAATGGACAAAACAGAAATAGTAGAAATATCCAAGGAGATAGGAACATTCGAGACCTCAATTCTGCCATATGAGGATTGCTGTCAGATATTTGCACCTAAGCATCCCGCTACAAAACCTAAGCTTGACAATATATTAGAGGATGAAAATAATTTAGATATACAAAATTTAATAGATACAGTTATACAAACTCTTGAAATAAACTAGGATTACAAAACTAAAATAAAATTATCACCAAAATAATTGCACAACATATATTATTGTAACAAAGAAAAAGAGGTGATATGATGTCTGAAATAAAGAGTAACTGTTTTGGTGGATGTGGTGGTAGTAACTGTGGATGCGGCTCAGGGGGCTGGGAAATACTTATTATACTTATAATCATTTTTTGTTTCTGCGGCGGAGGATTGGGTAATTTCTTCGGAGGATGCTGTAACAATTAATGAAGAGTTTAAATTGCCGCTTGCGCGGCAATTTTTTATCTAATAGGATAGCTCCCTTTCCTATTAGATAAAGAGTGAACGTAGTTCGCTTTTTTCGCTGAAAGAGGCGGCAATTTTATATTTGGAGGAAATGATATTGGACAAGATAATCATATATACAGACGGTGCATGCTCAAATAACCAATCATCGGTAAATTACGGGGGATATGGAGCAGTTCTTATTTATAAAGATAAGATAAAAGAGATATACGGAGGACAAAAAAATACAACTAACAATGTAATGGAGCTGACAGCTATAATTAAAGCCTTGGAGTCGTTAAAACGCAAGGATATACCCGTTGAGGTATATTCAGACTCAGCTTATATAGTCAATTGTATAAATAGCAAATGGTACATAAATTGGAGAAGAAATGGATGGATTACATCTAAAAAAACTCCTGTTGAAAATAAAGAATTATGGGAAAGGCTGCTGAGCCAGATTGAAAACATTGATAATATTGAAATAATAAAGGTTAAAGGTCATGCAGGTGATAAGTACAATGAAATGGCGGACGAGCTTGCCAGAAAGGGTGCAAATTTGGCTAAAGAGTAATTCTATTTATTATTTTTTAAGTCACATATTGAATCACAATGAATAGAATAGATAATAAATTCATATTGAGGTGATTCAATGTTTAATAATAATGTTAGTAAAATGAATAAGCAATGCCCTAACAATACGGTTCAATATGTTGTAAAATCTGGAGATACTTTATATAAAATTGCTACCAGAAATAAGACTTCAATAGAGGTATTGTTAGAGCTCAACCCTGAATTAAATACAAACCTTTTAATTCCGGGAATAGTTATGTGTGTGCCTGCAAATGTTATGTCTCCGCCTGCAGATAATATGTCATGCCCTCCAACGGGAAGACCGAATTGTCCTGGTAATGAGCCGCCAATAGTGCCGATACCACCTATAATGCCAATGCCTCCGGTAGTTCCTCCTACACAGCTTGAGTGCGATGGTCAAATGTATACAATCAGAAGCGGCGATACACTGTACAATTTAGCCAGAAAGTATGACATTACATTATACGAGCTGTTAAATGCAAACAAAAGTATGAATCCTTACAATTTACAGATAGGTCAAGTAATATGTATACCTATGCCTGAGAAAAAATGCCCGTATGGGAAAGTATATACTATAGTTCAGGGGGACACTTTAGAATCGATACTGAGTAAATTCAGGATTTCTTTATTAAATTTGAGGGAGGTAAATAAAGATTTTGATCCTTATGATGTAAGACCCGGAATGAGTTTATGCATACCGGCATTTATGGCATTTGACAAATGCGATACAGAAAGAACTTATGTAATCAGCTCAGGTGACAACTTGGCTAATATAGCTCAGAGACAAATGATTTCTGCCAATGATTTGCTTATATTTAATCCAAATATGAGACCGGAAGACTTTTCAGACGTAGGAGTAAAAATATGCTTGCCGGCACAAATGACACCGTTAAGATAAGTCATAAATCTTATATAAAAGGCTAAAGAAAGAATGCTTTGCGTTATAATATAAATTAAAATGCAGAGCATTTTTTCGATAGCACTGAATTATATACTTAGGAGGTGTTTTTTTGCTTGATAGGGATGAACTTATTTTAGTAGGCAGCAAAAATAACAGTATCAATATTGCAAAATTAGAGTTTGATAATGATAATTTTACAATTAATAATTTGCATAATATAAGCCCGAATAATAAAATTATGCTTCATAGCTGTTTGTTGTATGAGAATAGTATATATATATTAGATTCTTTTAATAATCTATTGATTAAGTATAGTATTGAGAACAGCGAATATTTAGAGTGCTGTACAGGAAAAGATCCGAGGCATATCTGCAAATGCCTGGATTATATATATATAACTAATTTTGAGTCCGATAGTGTTTCAATAATTGATGATAAAAGCTGCACTTTAGTAGGAACAATCACTGTAGGTCCTAAGCCGCATGATATTTTAGCAAATGAGCTGAATACAAAATTATATATTGCCTGTTATGAGGAAAATGAAGTTTTAGAATACGATATAAACAGCAGTGAAAAAAAACACCTTAGTATTGAAGGGAAACCAATGCATTTAATCTTATTTAATAATTATTTATTTGTTTTGTCATATTCAATAAACGGGGATATTTCAACTGAAATATATATTATAAATTTAGATAATTACAAGACGGAGAAAAAATATTTTATAAACGAAATAACAAGTAATTTTGCGTATGATGAGGACACGAACAAATTATTTATACTTGCTATTGAAAGCGGAACGGTTTACAGTCTTGACTTAAATTCCGGTCAAATAAAAAAACAGATACATCTTAACGGTTATTTAGAAGACATATCTGTCGATAAACAATATTTATACCTTGCCAATTCAAGCAGAAATTACATTTCAATTATAGATAAATTTAATATTAATCAGATAAAAAATATATCTTTAGACTTCAGTCCCATATATATTAAAGCTATCTAATCTAAATCGGATGTCAGAGTTTTTAAAATACTGCTGAATATCTCTTCAGGATTGGAATTCCATTTTTTACAAATAGATTTTGCCATATCTTCAGTAGGAACATTAATACTTAAATTAAATGTAACAGAACGATTTTCAAGGACTTGAAAAGAAACTACAAACTCATTATCGCTTTTTTTGTAATAATGACCAAATAGTTCACTTCTTCTTTTTAAGTCTTTTTGTATTTTTTCAAATTTATCACTGACATCATTTTTGAAATAATCGGGAAGCATATCTCCGAATATATTTATAGCATTTAAGCCCTCATCAGTCAAAAAATAGTATTCATGTCCATTGTTTGAATGTATATCCAAAAACTTAGACTTATATAAATCGTTCAGTATCTGTTGAACTATAAAATAGTCCATAAGGTTATTTTCCAATACAAAACTTGTTAACTCTATATTTGTAAGGGGTATTTCAAATTGATTAAATATATATAGTAACTTTAATTTTGATAAAGCTAACTTATTTCCTTGTTCTAACATTTTTACCTCCGTGTACATAGTAACAAAAGATAATGATTCTATTTATATTATAGCAAATAATGTAATTAATTAACAGAGAAAAATAATTTGATTTTTTTTGTAAAAGCTCTTGAGAAAATATATAAATTTGTGGTAAGCTAATGCTTGAAATATAGTAAACTTTAGGAGAAAAAATCATGCTGGGTACAATCGTAAATTCTTTAGCAATAGTAGCAGGGGGCATAGTAGGTGTCTTATTCAAAAATTTAATACCTGTTAAGTATGCTGACTCTATAAATAAAGCGTCAGGGCTGGCTATAATTGCCGTAGGAATTCAATTAATGCTAAAGGGAAGTAATATGACGCTCATGATAATAAGTGTGATTTTAGGTACATTTATAGGCGAAATTATCAGGATTGAGGATAGGTTGAATAAGGTCGGTGATTATCTGGAAAGAAAATTTGTTAAATCTGAAAATAATTTGTCGGCAGGATTTGTAACTTGTACATTAATTTTTTGTGTAGGGTCAATGGCTATAGTAGGATCAATTCAGAGCGGACTGGTGGGTAATCATGAAATACTATTTGCAAAATCAATATTAGACGGTATTTTATCTATGACAATGGCAGTTACGCTTGGAGCAGGTGTTTGTCTGTCAGCAATCAGTGTATTTATTTATCAAGGAATTATAACAGTTTTAGCACAATCTCTGCAAAGTGTATTAAATGATGTTACGGTAGCAGAAATGACAGCAGTAGGCGGAATTTTAATTATGGCAATAGGATTTAACTTTTTGGATATAAAGAGAATTAAGGTAGGAAACATGCTGCCGGCGGTTTTTATACCGATAGTTTATTTTATGATTTTAGGATTATTTTAATTAAGTAGGAATTTAACTTAGCTTGTATAATAATTGAAGTATTGGGAGTGAAAGCTTAGTAGGGTTATTGCTTCGATATACTTTTATTGTAAATTTAAAGTATGGCAAACAATATAAGAAGNNAACACTTCTTATATTGTTTGCCCTTCATAGCATCGAAAGACAGAGAAAAATAAAAAAGATTTTTCTCTGTCTTTCTTTGATATTGGCGAGTCTATCTACTAAGCTTTCACGCATAATTTATTGGAATATCTACTTGAATAGATATTTATGTACTTGTGATAACCTTCTTATTTCAAAAAGCTGGATAAGTCAGCTTTTAAATGCTATTTAGCTTGCTTACAAGCTTAGTAAATAAATCTGCCAAAAACAAAGATATCCAAGGAAAAATCTTTTTTATTTTTCCTTGAATATCGTCGCTAAGAAAGCGAGAAATATAATAAAAGTTTATGCGACTTAAGCGAGATTTAGCCACCTTAAATCAGATCAAGCTAAATCTCGAGATCGGAGTCAGAAACTTTTATTATATTTCTTGCTAACCTTAGATTCGTTACAAAAGTATATCGAAGCAACAACTCTCACCAGCTTATCTAACTTAATTATTTCGTCTGTATAATAGGTACAACAAATAATTTCTCTTGACACATATATCCATGATTGATATAATGACTATATCAATCATGGATATATTGGAGGAGATTAAATGGCAAAAAAAAGTCCTTATGAATCCGGTGAACTTACAGATAGTATATTCCTAATATTATTAGCAACTCTTAAACCTGTGCACGGCTATAAAATCATGAAACTGATTCAGGATATGACACAAGGAGATGTCGATATAGGTCCTGCAACAATGTATACTACGTTGCGCAAATTAAGCGATGTAAAATGGATTGAGGGAACAGGCGAAAGTGATTCAAAGCTATTATATCAAATAACAGATGAAGGGAAAAAAATTCTTCGTGATAACTTTAGAAGAAGAAAAAAAATCATGCATATTGCAGAAAATTACTTCATAGAGGAGGACAAGTAAATGAAAAAATATCGTATGAGCGGCGGATTAGCAATGTCACCCGAGCGTGAAATGAAGCTGCTTAAGGAAATGAGCCAAAAAGGCTGGCATTTATCAGATATGAAAACCATGTTTTATTGTTTTGAACAAGGAGAGCCGCATAATTATCAATATGCTTTGAATTTTGAGACACATGTCAATGAAGAAATGCTGTCCTTATATAAAGAAAGCGGTTGGGTTCCTGTCGTAGCTAATGCCGGATATCAAATTTTCAGAGCAGAGGAAGGAACATCTCCCATATTTAGCGATTCAGATTCTGAAACAGAAATTTTGTACAAAAACAGAAATCATGCAGGTAAATGGGCATTGGTCTTTTCTGCTTTAATAGTAATTTTCTTTATCATTGCCATGACGATAGAAATAAATCAATTTATTGTAATGGGACTTTTATGGTTATTATTTTGCTGTCTTATTTTTAATTTATTTCCCTTTATAGGCTTTAGTGTGTCTTTACATAAGAAAAATAAGAGATAAAAGATTATATAAAATTGCCTTTAGTTTTAAAACTAAAGGCAATTTTTGATTATTAATTTATTGTGTTTTATATACTTTTAGAATAATCGTGCTTTAAATAATTACTGTGTTCAGAGTTAAAATCACGACCCATATTTTTATTATGCTTTTTTATATATGCATCAGATATTTCCTCGGGAGAAACATTGTATCTCATAAAAACATCATTGAAATACATAAGAACATCTGCCAATTCTTCAACAAATTCTTTTCTTAAATCAGAATCTGACATAATCTCGTTTTCACCGCGTTTTTTAATTATGGCAATTACTTCTCCGATTTCTTCAAACATCCACAATAAAGAGTTGCGTGCAAATTCAGGCTCTAATGGAGACCATTTTTCTTTGTACTTCTCCCATAACTCATATTGCATTTTTTGCATATCCGATATTTTTAAATCGCTCATTTAAAATTCCCCTGTTTTATAGTTTTGTATCATCAACGCTGCCTAACCATTCTTTTATAGGCGGAATTATGCTTTCCATTATTCCCGGCTCGAACGGATTTTTAATATTTCCAACTTTTACAAGCTCAAGGAATGGCTTGCTTCCTCCGGCTTTACATAATCTCAGATAATCTTCCCATGCAGATTTTTTATCCTCATTAAATTTAACCCAGTATTGATATGCACAAACTTGAGCAAGAGTATAATCAATATAGTAGAACGGAGATGAGAATATATGTCCCTGCTTAAACCAGAATCCGCCTCTCTCAAGAAGATTGCTTCCATCATAGTCTATGCTAGGAGTATATTTTTTCTCGATTTCTCTCCATTTAGCTTTTCTTTCTGAAGGGCTTGCATTAGGATTTTCGTATACGAAGTGCTGGAATTCATCAACGGTTACTCCATATGGTATAAATAATAATCCTCCTGCCAAATGGTCAAATTTATATTTTAATTCAAGCTCTTCAAAGAACAGATTCATCCAAGGCCATGTTATGAATTCCATACTCATTGAGTGAATTTCACATGCCTCGTAAGTAGGGAATCCGTACTCAGGTACTTCGAAATCTCTGCTTTGATATACTTGGAAAGCATGACCTGCTTCGTGAGTCAAAACATCAACATCACCTGATGTACCGTTGAAGTTTGCAAATATAAACGGTGAACGATAATTTGGAATATATGTACAATATCCGCCTGATTGTTTGCCATTTTTGCTTTCTAAGTCTAAAAGCTCATTATCTGCCATAAAACTGAAAAATTCATCTGTTTCGGGCGAAAGTTCCTTATACATTATTCTTGCCTTATCTACCATCCAGTCCTTGCCTCCCTTAGGAGCGGCATTTCCTGAATTAAAGGATAAAGGCATATCATAATATTTGAAATCCTCTATTCCAAGTCTATTTGCCTGTCTTTTTCTTAAATCTTCAGCAACAGGAACGATGTGTTTATAAACTTGATCTCTGTACCATGCCACCTCTTTTGCTCCGTATTCGGAACGGTTCATTCTAAGATAAGCCAGCTCTACAAAGTTTTTATAACCAAGCTTTTCTGCTATGTTTGTTCTTACTTTTACAAGCTTGTCATAGATTTCGTCAAATTCGTTTTCATGCTCTTCAAAGAAAGCGTTGAATTTATCATGAGCTTCTTTTCTTACTTTTCTGTCCTTGTCTTGTTTATAAGGTGTCATTTGAGATAAATTTTTGATTTCACCCTTATATTCAATTTTTGCCGAAGCTACTAATTTGTTGTATTGGCTTATTAATTTGTTTTCCTCTTGAAGATCTTCTAAAACATCATCAGAAAAAGTTTTGATATTCATTTCAGCTAATGTGAAAAGCTGACTGCCGTATTTTTCTTCTAATTCTTTTCTGAACTTAGATTTAATAAGTGCTTTGTAATATTCAACGCTAAGTCCCTGGAATATAGGTCCGACATTGTCAATATAATCGTTTTCCTTGTCATAAAATTCATCTTCTGTATTTATAGAATGTCTGACACTCGCTAATGTAAACATAGTATTAAGATCATTTTGAAGCTTATTTGCTTCATCAATAATTTTACTTTGTTCTTCAAAGCTTGATGCATTGCTAAATTTAGCTATAAGCTCTTCAAATTTAGGCTTTAATACATCAACCTCCGGTCTTACATATTTGTACTCTGAAAATTTCATAATAACCTCCAAACTTGTATCTAGTATTGTATGTATATATCTAAATAATATCATAAATAATAATAATTGTAAAACTACAATTTAATTTTGTATTTTTAAAAAGTATGTGATATAATTTATAAGACTAAAATTCGGAGAGTAGTATGATAATTAACAAAATTGTAAATGTATTAAGAAACAGCATAGCCGAAGAGCTTGAAATAGAGCCGGGCGACGAACTGATAAGTGTAAACGGAGCCGGCATACAAGATTATATAGATTATAAATTTCAAATTTCCGATTATGAAATAGAACTTGAAATAAAAAAACCGGATGGGGAAATATGGCAATTGGAAATTGAAAAGGAATATGATGAGGACTTAGGAATTATTTTTGAGAATCCTTTAATGGATAATATAAAGGTCTGCAAAAATAATTGCATATTCTGCTTTATAGATCAGATGCCAAAAGGTATGAGAAAAACTCTGTATCTTAAAGATGATGATACAAGGCTTTCATTTTTATACGGAAACTTTATAACCTTGACCAATCTGTCGGATGATGAAATAGACAGAATTATAAAGTACAGAATAAGTCCTATAAAAGTCTCTGTACATGCTACAGATTTAAATGTAAGAAATGAAATGATGGGTAAAAATGACGGAAAAGATATAATGCTTTATTTAAAAAAGCTGAGTGATGCCGAAATTACAGTTGACTGTCAGATAGTTTTGTGCAGAAATATAAATGATAAAGAGGTTTTAAACAATACTGTTGATGATTTAATAAGCCTTTATCCCAATGTAAGAAGCGTTGCCGTTGTTCCGGTCGGGTTGACAGATTATAGAGAAAGGCTTTATAATCTTGAAAAATTTGATAGAGAAAGCTCTCTGGAGCTTATAAATCAAGTTGAAAAGAAACAAAAAGACCTGCTGAAATTGTACGGAACAAGGTTTGTGTTTATAGCGGATGAATTTTATGTTTTAAGCGAGGGTGAGTTTCCTCCGTATAATGATTACGAAGATTTTGATCAGATAGAAAACGGAATAGGACTGTTCAGACTTTTTGAACAGGAAATAGAAGACAGTTTAAGGAACTTTAAAAAACTTAAAGGTTCAAAAACAGGTATAGTGCCTTCTAAAAAATTCACAATTATAACCGGTGCGGGAGCTTACGGCATTATGTCCGAGCTTACAGACAGAATTTCTAAAAAAACAGGAATAGAAATTGAGGTTGTGAAAATAATTAACGAATGCTTTGGTAAAAATATTACAGTTGCAGGATTAGTAACAGGCAACGATATAATAAATCAACTAAAAGGCAAGGGATACGAAAATCTTGTGATACCAAAGGTAATGGTTGAATTTGAGGACAGTATATTCCTTGATGATATCAAAATTGAAGATATAGAAAGAGAATTAAGTACAAAAGTATATGTGTGTGAAGTAGACGGTAAAAAATTTGTAGATTTACTGTTGAAGCACAGCAAGGAGGAATAAGGTAAAAATGGCGAGACCTATAGTTACTATAGTTGGAAGACCTAATGTTGGAAAATCAACGCTTTTTAATAGATTGGCCGGCAAGAGAATAGCTATAACAGAAGACACCCCCGGTGTTACAAGAGACAGAATCTATGCAGAAGGCGAATGGATGGATAATTATTTTACATTAATCGATACAGGAGGCATTGAGCCGAATACGACAGATACAATATTTGTTCAAATGCGTAAACAGGCAGAAATTGCAATTGATATGGCAGATGTTATATTGTTTATGGTTGATGGTAAGGAAGGCGTAACAGGCGCAGATTATGAAGTTGCACAAATGCTCAGAAAATCAAAGAAAGAAATAATACTTGTCTGCAATAAAATTGATAAGTTTATTGATGAAGATAATATTTTTGAATTTTATAATCTTGGACTTGGAGACCCGATTTCAATTTCATCTGCCGAAGCCTTGGGACTTGGTGATTTGTTGGATGTAGTAATTTCTAAATTTAAGGATTACCATGACACGGAAGTTGACAAGAACAATACTAAAATAGCTGTTATCGGCAAGCCTAATGCAGGCAAGTCATCACTTATAAACAGAATAGTCGGACAGGAAAGAGTAATTGTAAGTGACATACCGGGAACAACCAGAGATGCTATAGATACAGAGTTTGAGCAAGACGGGAAAAAATATACACTTATTGATACTGCGGGAATAAGAAAGAAGAGCAAAATATCTGAGAACATAGAAAGATACAGTGTTGTCAGATCTTTTACAGCCGTTGAACGAGCGGATGTTTGCTTATTGGTTATTGATGCTGTAGACGGTGTAACAGAGCAGGATGCAAGAATTGCGGGTTATGCACATGAAAACGGCAAAGCCATGATTATAATAGTAAATAAATGGGATTTGATTGATAAGGATAATAATGCCTTTAATAAATATATCGAAGAGGTTAGAAACAAGCTGGCTTATTTGAGCTATGCACCTATACTTACTATGTCGGCATTAACAGGTCAAAGGGCAAATAAACTATTAGATATGATAGATGAGGTTATGGAATTCAGAAACCTAAGGATTTCTACCGGAGTATTGAATGATATCATAACAGAAGCAGTTCTTATGAACCCTCCTAGAACTGTAAAGGGTAAAAGACTTAAAATATTATACGCAACTCAAGTCAGCGTAGCACCGCCGAAATTTGTGGTGTTCTGTAATGACAGTACACTGGTGCATTTTTCTTATATCAGATATTTGGAAAATAAAATCAGAGAAAATTATGAGTATAAAGGAAATCCTGTAATCATAGATTTTAAAAATAGAGGTGAATAATAAATGAAACTGATATTGGCTGCTGTTATAGCGTATTTAATAGGAAATATTTCGTTTTCCTTAATAATCGGAAAGTTGTTTTATAAAAAGGACGTCAGAGATTATGGAAGCGGAAATGCCGGCACTACTAATATGATAAGAGCCTTTGGAGCTAAGGTGGGTATAATTACCTTTATAGGTGATGCTTTAAAGGGAATTTTTGCAGCGTACATAGGAAAGCTTTTAGGCGGTATGGATGGATGCTATATAGCAGGAATCTTGGTTATAATCGGTCACAACTGGCCTGTAGTTTTGAAATTTAAAGGCGGAAAAGGTGTAGCAACCACTGTTGGTGTAATGCTGTATGTATTGTTTGTACCAACTCTTATATGCTTTATAATAGGAGTATCTATAGCGTATTTTACAAGAATAGTGTCTATAGGCTCACTGATAGGCGTTTGTTTGTCACCGATAGCAATTTTATTGATTGTCAGACCGTTTGATGTGAAATTAACTGTATTTTCATTGATATACACTGCTATGTGTTTATTTAAGCATAGAGGAAATATAGTCAGACTTATAAGAAAAGAAGAAAGAAAGCTTTAAAAGTAATAAATATGGGCTATGAAGAGAGGTTTGTATAATGAGAAAAATTGGTGTATTAGGCGGAGGAAGCTGGGGAACTGCATTATCTAAGGTGTTGTGCGAAAATGGTCATGATGTTAAGGTATGGCTAAGAGATGAGGCATTGTGCAATGAAATAAGATTAACTAAGGTAAACAACAAATATCTTCCGAATGTTATGCTGCCGGATAATTTATATTTTACAACTGATATGGAAGATGCGCTGGGAGATAGCGAAATAATTTTAAATACTATACCGACACAAAAAATACGCGAGGTTTTTGAAAAAATACCCAAAAAATATATAAGCGATAAAATTATAATCAACTGCTCCAAAGGTATAGAGCTTGGAACACATTATTTAATATCAGAAATCATAAAGGAAGAAAGTATAAACTGTGATTATGTGATACTTTCAGGACCTTCACATGCTGAAGAGGTTGGACCCGGTCTGCCTACAGCTGTAACTGTTGCATCCGAATCTGAGGAGGCGGCAAAAATTACCCAAGATTTGTTTATGACATCTTATCTCAGAGTGTATACAAGTAAAGATGTCAGAGGTGTTGAGCTGGGCGGTGCTCTTAAAAATATTATTGCTTTAGGTGCCGGGATATCTGATGGAGTAGGCTTTGGGGATAATGCGAAAGCTGCATTAATGACAAGAGGTATTTTGGAAATATCAAGGCTTGGAGTGTGTTTGGGAGCGGACTTATCTACATTTCAGGGATTATCAGGGATAGGTGATTTGATTGTAACCTGTACAAGTAAGCACAGCAGGAACAGAAATGCAGGGTTTTTAATAGGTCAGGGTCTTAAAAAAGATGAGGTAACTAAAAAAATAGGCATGGTTGTTGAAGGCATAACAACTACATATGCCGCTTATGAATTAGCGAAAGAAAATAATGTTGATATGCCTATAATAAATGCAATGCATGATGTTCTTGAAAATTCGGCGGATGTTAAGGAAACAGTAACAAAGCTTATGCTAAGAGAGAAAAAAGATGAATAAATAAATTTTTATGCGGCAGAGGAATTTTCCTCTGCCGCTTTTATGATTTTTGATATATATTGACAACTTTTACAATAAAATATATAATAAAACAGACGTTGTAAAACATATGTTTTAATTATAGGAAGGGTGATATATATGCCGCCAAAAGCAAAGTTTACGAGAGAAGAAATAATATCCGCTGCATTGAAGATTACAAGGCTCAATGGTATAAATGCAGTCACTGCAAGAGAACTGGGGTCGGAGCTTGGCAGTTCCGCAAGACCTATATTTACTGTATTTCAAAGTATGGAGGAAGTGCAGCATGAGATAAGAAAGGCTGCAAGAGATGTATATAAAAATTATATTAAAAAAGGACTTTCGGAGCTTATATCATTTAAGGGAGTAGGGACAGCATATATCCAATTTGCTCAGGAAGAATCTAAGCTGTTTCAGCTGTTATTTATGGAGGAAATCAAAACAACACCTTCATTATCAAATGTGCTTTCAATTATTGATGAAAATCATGAAGAAATATTGCTTTCTGTAGAGAAATTATATGGTCTTGATAAAGAAAACTCATATAAGCTGTATCAGCATTTATGGATTTATACGCATGGAATAGCCACTCTTTGTGCAACAAAGGTTTGTGAGTTCAAGGAAGAAGAAATCAGCGAAATGCTTACCGAAGTATGTCTTAGTATTTTGCATAAAATGAAAGCAGGTGAAGTAAAATGATTAGAATAAATGATATAACTAAATCCTACGGGGCTAAAGGTAACGCTTTTCAAGTTCTTAAGGGAGTATCACTGCAAATTGAGGATGGAGATTTTGCTGTAATTTTAGGTCCATCCGGTTCAGGAAAATCAACATTGCTTAATTTAATATCAGGGCTTGAATATCCTGACAGCGGCACAATTATGTATGATTCCAAGGATATAACAGCTCTGTCTGATGATGAATTGACATTGTTTCGTAAAAATAATGTAGGATTCATATTTCAGCAATATTATCTGCTTCCTAATTTGAACGTGGATAAAAATGTGAAAATGGGAGCTGATTTGATAAATAACAGTGATTATAAAAAAATTATAAAGGAAGTAGGACTCGGAGAAAAGCTTAATAAATTCCCCAGTGAATTAAGCGGCGGAGAACAGCAGAGAGTTTCTATAGCCAGAGCTTTGGCAAAAAATCCGAAAGTATTATTTCTGGATGAGCCTACAGGTGCATTAGATGAAGAAACGGGGAGAATGATTTTAAATTATATAGTCAGCTTACAAAAGGAATATAATTTCACTGTTGTTATGGTTACGCACAATACTAATATTGCAGAAATGGCAAATGTAATTATTCAAATGAACAGCGGTAAAATTACAGAGACATACTGTAATAAATCACAGAAGACAGCTTATGAGATAGGATGGTAATTGGTATGATTATTGGACTGAAGGATGCTAACAAACTCATAGGTGTTTCAATTATATGTTTTTGTGCTGTTTTTGTTTGCACACTGTTTCTTAATTACAACATTGATATTGTGCAGGTAAAAGATTTGATTGATTCTGAGCCTGTTATGGCATTTTATGATGTACAGCTTGCTATGGGAAAGATAACAAGTGCAATCAGCGGCGGCTGCCTCATGCTGACCGCAGTAGTTATGCTGTTTTTCTATATTAAGCATTATATTGATGTTCACAAAGAGGAATTAGGTATACTCAAAGCATTAGGCTATTCAAATTTTAAAACCGCAAAAGGGTTTTGGGTATTTGGTTTTAGTGTTTTTACGGGGACTTTATTTGGTTTTTGTTCGTCCTTTATTCTAATGCCAAGCTTTTATAAATTAATGAACGAAGATGCAATATTGCCTGAGGTGATAATGAATTTTAACTTTGTATTGCTTTTATATTTAGTTATATTACCCTCGGCTGCTTTTGCTTTGCTGTCAGTTATTTACGCTTATTGTAAGCTTAAGCGCCCTGCACTTGAACTGTTGAGAGGAAAAAATGATTTCAAAAATAAGAAAAAGAAGAGTGAAAAAAAGTCAGATAAAGATATGACTTTTTTACGAGAATTAAGGCAAAACACGGTAAGAAGCCGCGCTTCTCTGGTATTCTTTATTTCATTTGCTTCATTTTGTTATGCCTCAATGATGCAAATGTCTTTTAGTATGAATGAATTATCAAGTATGATGATGGCAGCTATTATAATTATTATAGGGATTATTCTCGCATGTACCACTTTGTTTTTGGCAGTCACAACAGTTGTTGATGCCAATACCAAAACTATAGCTATGATGAAGGTATTCGGTTATTCTCTGAAAGAATGCAGCAATGCGATACTTTCCGGCTACAGACTGATTTCATACATAGGATTTGCCGTCGGAACAGTTTATCAATATATTTTGTTGAAAGCTATGGTTTCAATTTTTTCAAAAAGCGTAGAGAATATTCCCGAATATAATTTTGATGTAAAAGCATTTATAATTGTTCTCATTTCCTTTGCGATAATTTATGAATTGATTATGTACTTATATTCTGCCAAAATAAAGAAAATCTCTATAAAAAAAATCATGCTGGATTAATATAATATATATATTGACAAAAATGACACGCGTGTCGTATAATATAAATTATCGACACGCGTGTCATTTTTGTTTACGGAGGGCAAGCATATGAGTTTAACACCAAAGGCTATTCAGAAAAAAAGATATATTTTAGAAAAAGCTTCAAATGTTTTTATCAGAGAAGGTTATACTTGCGTAACTATGAAAGATATCGTTGAGGAATGCGAAATAAGTCGTGGGGGCTTATATAAATACTATGGTTCAACAAAGGAAATTTTTGAGGATATTTTATCTTTGGAAAAGGGAAATGATTATTCTTATTTTATGCAGAGCATGGAAAAAAACATAAATGCAATAACAATGTTAAATAACTTTTTTCAGCAGCAGAAAAATGAATTATCCAATATTAAAAATACAATTAGAATAGCAACATATGAATTTTTTCTATCACAAGGGAAAAATACCGCAGATAAATTTTTGGAAAAATACTTTGATGAAGCAGTTGATATTATTTCAAAAACTCTTCTCTATGGGATTAGAAGAAATGAAATTACTCATTTATATAAAGCTGATGTAGAAAAAACTGCAAGGCAGATAGTAATTTTACTTGAGGGATTAAGCGTTTTGGCAATGAGTATGTCAGTATGCCCTGATTTAATTCAAGAACAGATAGATATGATAATGAAAACAATAATTTAAAGAATTGGAGCATGCAATGAAATCAATTATTAAAGCAGAAAAAATAATAAAAAAATTCAATGATAATGAAATCGTGTTAAAAGGGGTAGATTTATCTATTTCAGAAAATTCATTTAACGTATTGCTTGGCTCAAGCGGCTCCGGAAAATCCACATTGTTAAACATCATGTCAGGTCTTTTAAGACCAACTTCGGGAAAGGTATTTTATCAGGATGCAGAGATTACTTCTTTTGATAATTCACAGATGTCAAATCTCAAAAGAAATGAAATAAGCAATGTATTTCAAAGCTATCTCTTACTGCCGAACTTAACAGTAGCCGAAAATATCAGAATAGGTATTTCTAAGGATAAAAAAGCTCTGCCATTCAAAGAAATAGTTGAGATGCTTGGAATTAGCAACATTCTTAATAAGTTTCCGCCACAGTTATCCGGTGGCCAACAGCAAAGGACTTCCATAGCGAGGGCAATCATCAAAAATCCAAAGCTTCTGTTTTGTGATGAAGCAACAGGAGCATTGGATGAGGATAATAGTAAGCGTGTCATAAAGCTGTTGCATTTGATAAAAAAGCAATATGGAATAACCATAATTTTTATAACTCACAATATAAAAATTGCGAATACAGCTGAACGTATTATCACAATTAAGGATGGACTTATTTATAAAGATATGCAAAATAAAACCTCTGGCAATACAGATGAAATGAATGGGGAGATTTGACATTGATTACTTCAAAAAATGAAAAATTACTTTTTAAGGAAATTTCGAAAAGCATATTGAAAAATAAGAGCTATGTGATACTGCTTTATCTTTTTATTATGTTGACTTCATTTATGTATTTTTTTGTGCAGTTTTCTATAGATAAGAACTTAGAAAAACTGCAAAGTATTATGCAATCAGGAGTTGAGCTATCAGATAAACAAAGTGAACTGTTCATAGCCTTAAAGTCTAATGCTTCTTTAGCATGGACTTTTCTTATATGCTTTTTGCTTATGAGCGCATTTGTGATGTATCTGTTTTATAAGCATTATTTTAGTCAACATCAAAAAGAAATTGGAGTTTTTAAGGCATTAGGCTTCAAGAATTTTTCTATCGTAAAAGTATATATGCTTTGTACTTTTCTGTTATCCCTTACTGCAGCATTATCAGGCATGCTGTTAGGCGGGATATTTTCAAGAGTATTATTAAATGCTTATACGGCTTCTTATGGAATTATTGATATTCAAAAGGGTATTCATAGCATTAGCATTATTTATGGTGTGGGCTTAGTTATTATAATATTATGTGTTGTAGCTATACTATCGTGTAAAGCATTTTGTATGAAAGATACGTCGCTATTGATAAATGCTGCTGATACTAAAAAAGAAAATTTGACAGTCAATTTTATGGCTGACAGGATTTCGTCTGTCATGCCGAAAAATAAACGGTTTTCTGCAAGGCTTGCCCTGCGCAAGCCTGTAAACTTGATTTTAAGTATTATTGCTGTTGGTATTAGCACAAGCCTTTTTATAATGAGTGTTTCACTGTATTTAAGCAGTAATAAAATTTATCAGTCACAGACAATAGGACACAATTATTCTTATAACATAAAATCAGATGAAATTCAACAAAGTGTTTCAGACAAATATAAAAACGGGCTTTTATATTTGGAAACTTCGGCGCTTATATATGCAGAAAACAGCAATGAAGCTATTTCACAGCAAATAATTGGTTTATCAGATGCAAAAGATTTATTAAAGCTTTATAACAAAAACGATGAATTGCTGTCTGTACCTGAAGATAATAAAATACTGATTGGAGCTGCACTCCATGAATTATATGGAATAAAGAAAGGTGACGCTGTCAAAATTACAATATCGGGCAAAAGCTACTTGGTCGTAGTTGTAGATATGGCAATAAATGCGGAAGCAAACTGTATTTATATGTCCAAAGAGAAATTAGCCGAGTGTTTAGGGATATCCCAGGCTTCATACAATGGGATTTTAATTGATGATATAAGCTCAGAGCTTTCCGGTAAAATTATTACAAAAGAAGAACGGTTACTGGAACTTGACAAGGAAGTTGTTTCAAACAGGATGAGCGCGGTAATAAATCAACTACTCGGATGTGTCGCCGGATGTATTTTAATCTATTTGGTATTGCTTCTTAGTTTTCAGGACAATACAAAGGAAATGTTGATTTTGGATTTATTAGGATATACGTCTAAAGAAATCAATAAAATGCTTATCAGCGTTTATCGTCCAATAATGAGTATTGCTTTTTTGTTGATGATATTTCCAAGCATAGCTATATGCAAGGGTATACACAGAAGTTTATCTATACAGACGGGCGATTATATTCCGTTTCAGACTAATGTGCTAATTGTATTGGGAATATTTATCGTAATACAGATTATATATGTTGTTGTTGAAGGTATATTCACAGTCAAAATTAAAAAAATAGTTAAAAATGAAGCTATTACCGAATATCTGCAATAAACAAGCAGTATTCGGCAAGTGAAATTGCCGAATACTTATATTAGCTGTTTATAATGTTTTTAAATAATCAGAGATGATATATCTATGTGTCTTTGCTGTATCATCAGGCAGCTTGTTTGGATCAAACCATTCAAATTTAATTGATTCATGATCATTTACCTTTACTGTTCCTTCATAATCATCTGTTATATAGGCAATGGTTACAACATACCATTCATCACCATTTTCAGCATGGCAAAGATATTCTTCACCGGAATATACACCCAAAAGTGTCAGTTTTCCGATAGTTAGTCCGGTTTCTTCAAAGACCTCACGTCTGGCGGTATCCTCGGCAGATTCACCTAATTCCATTAATCCTCCGGGTAAGCCCCATCTTCCATACGGATATTTTCTTTGCTGCATTAAAATAAATCCATCTTTGTTTTTAATAATAACACCGCTTCCGTTTAATATGATGCATTTATTTCCGATTAATTTTCTTAGATCCTCTATATATCCCATTTTTATCTCCTGTCAATTTATAAGTTTTATAATATATTGTTTGTTATTCAATATGTTTTCAAATTATAGCTTAAATAACTGTATCTATTATAATCATATATATTTAATTCTATCAAACTAATCACGATAAATCAAAGTTTAAATTTTTTAGTGACTATCTTTAATTTGTCATATTTCAAATTATCTGTACATATAAATTAATTGTATATTATTATAGGGGGGATTATTATAACTGGTATAGATATATATGAAGATATAGCTAAAAGAACAAAGGGCGAAATATACTTAGGTGTTGTCGGGCCTGTAAGAACAGGAAAATCCACATTTATAAGGAGATTTTCCGAGATAATGATGCTGCCGAACATTGAGGATGAATATGTCCGTGAAAGAGCAAAAGACGAAATGCCTCAAAGTGGTACAGGTAAGACTATAACAACTACTGAGCCGAAATTTGTTCCCGGAAATGCAGTTAAGGTAACATTAAGAGATAACGTAAATACATATTTAAGATTGATTGACTGTGTAGGCTATATGGTACCGGGTGCTTTAGGCCATATTGAAAATGAACACCCGAGATTTGTAAATACTCCTTGGAGTGAGCAGCAAATCCCGTTTGTAGAAGCAGCAGAAATAGGAACGAGAAAGGTAATCAAAGAACATTCGACAATAGGAATATTAGTTACAACAGATGGAAGTATAACCGATATAAACAGAGATAATTATATTATGGCTGAGGAGAGAGTTGTAAAAGAATTAAAAGAAATTAACAAGCCTTTTGTAATTATATTAAATACAATTGATCCGCACAACGAAAATACCATTGAATTGGCTAGGCAGCTAAATGACAAATATGAGGCTCCTGTACAGGTTATAGATTGTATGAATCTAAAAGAAAGTGATGTAGATGATTTAATCGGCAAGGTACTATATGAGTTTCCAATTAAAGAAATAAATATTGATTTGCCTAGATGGTTTGATGGCTTAAGTCTTGAACATCCTTTGAAAAGCAGTTTTATCAATACCTTAAAAGATGATTTAGAAAATTGTTTTAAAATTAGTGATTTTGATGCGGACGAAATTTTCACAACAGGCAACGAGCTTATTCAAGAATTTTTTGTTAAAGGTATAGAGCTTGGCACAGGAAGCATTAATGTTAAGATAGAGGTTGACAATGCTCAATACTATAAGGTAATAAGCGATATTTCTGGTATAGAAATAGAAGGCGAGCATCAAATATTAAAATTGATAGAAGAGCTATCGAAATCTAAGAGGGAATATGATAGGGTTGCTATAGCTTTGAATGAGGCTAGAACTAAGGGCTACGGTTTTGTTACACCATGTATTGATGATATGATAATTCAACAACCTGAACTATTTAAAGAAGGCGGTCGTTATGGAATTAAAATCAAAGCCAATTCGCCTTCACTTCATATAATAAATGCAGATCTTAACACAGAATTATCACCAATCATCGGCAGCAAGGCACAAAGCGAAGATTTTATCAAATATATAATGAGCAGCGCAGACGAGGACCCGGCTAACATATGGAATGCTGAGATATTCGGAAAATCTCTATACAATCTTGTTGAGGAGCAGCTTGAAGGCAAGCTGACTGCAATGCCTGAAAATGCAAGGAAGAAAATCAAGCGGACAATTGAAAAGATTGTTAATGACGGAAGCGGAAGCATAATATTTATTATAATATAAGGCTGTAATCTGTAAAATAAAGAGGGAAAGATGTCAATTCTTTTCCTCTTTGTTTTGTAATATTAGACTTGCAACATCGCCTGCAAATGTGGTATAATCAATTAAAAATTGGAAGTAACGGTGCTTATAATGTCGAAAAAAAGGTTTCGTTTTAGAAATTATCTTATAATTTTTATAATATTATGTTCCTTTGTATATTTGCTTCAAAAATATAATAATAAGATTAATATAAGCGTTTTGGAATATGGAGAATTAGAGGAAACTATTAATACCAGCGGTATCATTATAAAGGATGAGGTAATAATTGACTCACGCTGCTTTGGCAATGTAAAGTATTATTATAACGAAGGAGAAAAAGTCAATAAAGGTGTTTATTTAGCCGATATTTCAACAGCTGACAGCGCTGAACAAATAAATGCCGAGATAGTGCTTATAAATGAAGTTATGAACGCTCCTGAAAATGTTATAACTATCGGAAGCAGCGATGTCAATAAATATTCAAATTATACAGATGAAGAGCTGAATGATTTAAAAAAGTCTTTTGAGAATGCCTTGGCAAATAATAAATTACCTGTATTTTCTCCAAAATCCGGTCTTGTTACTTATGTTTTTGATGGACTTGAGGATAGCTTTAAATATGATGAGGTTATGGATATAATGCCAAGCAGACTTCATAATCTTGAGGAATCGATTTTAAACACTGCCAATAATGAAAGTGTAAGCATTAATGACAAGCTGTTAAAGGTTGTTAATAATTTTGAATACTATATGGTATGTCTTGTAAATAATGTTGATATCGCTTCATATAAAGAAGGTACATTTATAAGAGTCAGATTTGAAAATTATGATAAAATAGTATATGGATATATAGAAAAAATTAATCCCGGCAGTGATGAATCAGCCTTAATAATCAGTTTTGACGATTTTTTCTACAAAGTATATAATAAAAGAATTGTAAAAACAGAATTGATAAAAAATGTTTATCAGGGAATAAAGGTTGATAAAAAAGCAGTTACGGAAAAAGACGGTATAACAGGAATATACATTAAAGATATAAGCAATATAATAAAATTTCTGCCTATAGAAATAATAGGAAGTAATGAGGATTATTATATGGTTTCACTTGGTGAAATAATTGCGGACGGTGAGAGAGGAAGAATTACTGTCAACGATAAAATATATGCTACAGTTAAAACCTTTGATAAGCTTGTTTTAGAGCCGGACAAGGTTTATGAAGGACAGATAGTTGATTAGGAGGTAGTGTATTGGAAATACAGAAAAATATTGAGGATATATTAAAAAATATTGAAATATCAGCTGAAAAAGCAGGAAAAAGCTTAGACGATATAATTGTGATAGCGGTTACAAAAACAGTTGACAGCACAAGAGCACTAGAAGCTGTTGAAGCCGGTTTAAATAATTTAGGCGAAAACAGAGTTCAGGAGTTTGTAAATAAATATGAAAATTTAAAAAATTATGATATAGACTGGCATATTATTGGACATTTGCAAACAAATAAGGTAAAATATATAATAAATAAGATAAAGCTTATACATTCCTTAGAATCTTTGTCCTTGGCGGAAGAGATAGATAAAAGATCCAAGCAGCATAATGTTGTTACTGAAGTTTTGATAGAGCTCAATATTGCTGAGGAAGAAAGTAAGTTTGGTATAAGGAAAGATTATCTTATTGATTTCATAAAATCTATCGAGAGATTTGAAAATATAAAAATATCAGGATTAATGACAGTTGCCCCTTATGTTGAGGATAAAGAGGATGTAAGGTGGGTATTTAAAGAAATGAAGCAATTATTTGATTTAGTTTCAGGTATGAGCTTTAAGAATGCAGAAATGAAATACTTATCTATGGGAATGACAAACGATTATGATGTTGCTATTGAAGAAGGAGCAAATATTATAAGAATCGGAACTGCTATATTTGGCAGTAGAAATACATAATATACATTAGAAAAAATCATATTAAAAACATATTTTAAATTTTGGAGGAATTTGCGATGAGTATCATAAATAAAATGAAAGATTTTATAGGATTGACTGATATTGATGATGAAGAAGACTTTGAAGAGGAGTTTGAGACAAGCGGATATAAACAACCGGAAATGCAAAAACCTGTAGATACCAATATTAATTCATACAGCAAGAAAGGCAATGTTATTAAAGTTCATTCAAATGCGGATATGAAATTATTTATTTGCGAGCCTGAAAAATATGAGGATTGTACCAGAGCCGTTGATGAATTAAAAAACAGAAAAGCTGTCGTTTTAAACATTGAGAGCTTGGATTTAGATGATCAAAGACAGATATTTGAATTTATAAAGGGAGCTGTCTATGCCTTAGAAGCAAGTATACAAAAAGTATCTAAGGGTATATTTGTTATAGCTCCGCTGAATGTTCAGATTGATGGAAGAATGGGAGAAAAAGAGAAATTCGAAAGAAATCTTTATTACAACAAATAAGATAGAGGTCAGAGTTAATGTTATCTTTAATCAGACAAAGTATTTTAATTTTGGTTGAAATTGTACAATTGGCTATATTGGTTAGAGTTCTTTTGTCGTTTTTTCCGAATTTAAGATACAACAAATATGCGGATATAGTATATCAAATAACAGATCCTATTATCAGGCCGTGTCAAATGATATTGGAAAGACTTGGTTTAGGTAATACCATGTTTGATTTTTCACCTATACTTGCGTATTTTATTTTAAGAATCATAGTTATGATGGTTTACAGGATATTTTAAACAAGTTGAAGTATACCTTTAAATTGCATACATAAATGTAAAAACCCTTTTTCAGGAAAGCAAAGTTCTTTTTAAAAAGGGTTAAAATTCTTGTGTAAATAAAATTATAAAGTCTCAAACAAGGTTTGAGACTTTGGAGATAGATATGAAAGATTTTGTAAAATATTATGATTTTATAACAGATGAAGAAACAAAGCTTTTGGTTAGAAAAATTGCTGATAAAGCTGCTTTAGCTTCTAAAAACTGTATTTCGCTTTCTACGGATTTTGTTAATCAAAATGTAATTGATTATAGTATTCCTATTATTAATAGCTTTGATATTAATTATAAACTTTTCCCAAACTATGAGCATAGCGAAAGGAAAAGTTTAATTTTATATCCGTCTTTTGATGAGAATATAGATGAAAGTGAATTTATAACAGCACTTAGAATAAATAATAAGTCTAAATTTAAGGAGCTTGACCACAATAACTATTTAGGCTCTATAATGAGCTTAGGTATAGAAAGAAGTAAGATTGGCGATATATATGTTCATGAAAACTATGCAGATGTTATATGTCACGCAGACCTGGCGGATGTTATAGCTTATGGTCTGGAAAAGGTAGGAAACAATAAGGTAGACATTGAGAAAATAGATATTAATGATGTATCCTTCAAGGAGCCTGATTATGTTCTTTTGACGATAAATACAAGCTCTATGAGATTGGATAATATTGTAAAGGCTTTAATAAATAAATCCAGAGATTTAAGCGCAGATATAATTAAATCAGGTGATGTTAAAATAAATTTCGTTCTTGAAGATAGAGCATCTTGTCTGTTGAAAAAAGGAGACTTAATATCCATTAGAAGATACGGAAGATTCTTAATTTATAACGAAAACGGAAACACTAAAAGCGGTAAAGTAAAATTAGAGATTAAGCATTATACCAAGGCTTTAAAGAATTAAGCCTTAAATTTGGAGGGAAGATTGAAAGAGATGAAAAATATTGGAATTATCGGTGCTATGGAAGAGGAAGTTTCTGCGCTTATCAAGCATTATGGAAGTATTGAGAAGATTAAATTTTTAGATTTTGAATTTAATATATTAAAACATAAAGATAAAAAAATAGTTGTTGTTGTGTCAGGTATAGGCAAGGTTAATTCCGCCATATGTACTCAGCTTTTAATAGACAGATTTAATGTTGAATGTGTAGTTAATTCAGGTATAGCAGGAGCTATATCAGAAAAACTTGATATTGCTGATATTGTTTTTTCAAGTGACTTAATTCAGCATGATGTAAATGCCGTTAATTTCGGATATAAAATAGGTCAAATCCCAAGAATGGGGGATAATTATATATTTAAAGGAGATAAATATCTTCTTGATAAAATGGAAAAAATTGCTCAAAATAAAGATATCAAGTATTTCGTAGGCAGAATTGTATCAGGTGATGAATTTGTTTCAACTAATTCAAAAAAACAATGGTTGAAGGATAATTTTGATGCAATGTGTACAGATATGGAAAGTGCTTCAATTGCTCACGTTTGCTTTTTAAATAAGATTCCGTTTATGGCAATCAGGTGCATATCTGATACAGCAGACGACAGAGCGGAGATGGCATATAATGAATTTGAACAAATTGCACTGGAAAAATGCTTTATGATATCAAGTGCTTTAATTGAAGAGATATAAGAGTATTCTTTTGGAGGTAGTATGTATATTATATATGGATTGATATTTATTATTTTTTTAGTAATCGACCAGATTACTAAATATTTTGCTGTTGCTGCATTACAGGGAAATGCGTCTGTTCATCTTATAGGAGATTTTTTAAGATTTACATATGTTGAAAACAGAGGTGCTGCGTTTGGTATTCTGCAAAACCAGAGACTGTTTTTTATAATTTCAACAATTATACTGACAGGGTGTATAATTTATATGATAGTATTTAGTAAAAAGCTTACTAATCCGACAAAATTAACATTATCACTTATTTTAAGCGGAGCTATCGGAAATTTTATTGACAGATTAAGGCTTGGCTATGTTATAGATTTTGTTGACGTAAGATTTGGGAGCTTTTATAATTTTCCGGTATTTAATGTAGCTGACAGCTGTCTTGTTGTTGGAACTATTATTCTGATTATATTGATTTTATTTAATAAATTTGAGAAAACTGACAGGTATCAAAAGACTGATAAGTACCAAGAAGAGGAATGAAATATTAATGAGAGAAATTAAACTGATTTCTGAAGAAAACAACATAAGAATTGACGCATATATTTCATCTAAACTTGATGATTTATCAAGAAGCTCTGTTCAAAAGCTGATAACAGATGAAAATATTACTGTAAACAATAAAAAAATTAATAAAAATTATAAATTAAAACTGAATGACGAGATAAGAATATTTATGCCGCCACCTCAGGTTTTGGATGTAAAGGCGGAGGATATAGCTCTTGACGTAGTTTACGAAGATAGCGATGTAGCTGTTATAAACAAGCCTCAGGGCATGGTAGTACATCCAGCGGCAGGACATTATACAGGAACTTTGGTAAATGCACTTATGAATAAGCTTGATGATTTATCCTCGATAAACGGAGTTTTAAGGCCCGGAATTGTTCATAGATTAGATAAAAATACTTCCGGACTTTTAATTATTGCTAAAAACGATTCCTCTCATAATTTTTTATCTGATTGCTTAAAAGAACATTCAATAAGCAGGATATATTATGCTTTGGTAGAGGGTGTAGTTAAAAATGATAAGGGGATAATAGATGCCCCGCTCGGAAGAAGCGAAAAGGACAGAAAGAAAAGATGTGTAACAAATAAAAACAGTAAGGAAGCTATAACGAATTACGAGGTTATAAAAAGATATAAAAGATATACTTTGGTAAAACTTAAATTAGAAACAGGCAGAACACATCAGATTCGTGTTCATATGAAATATATGGGATATCCTGTAGTAGGAGATGATGTTTACGGCAAAGAAGATAAAAAATTCGGACTCAAAGGACAGCTTTTGCATTCTAAATCAATCGGATTTGTACATCCAACCAGCAAAGAGTATTTAGAGTTTGATTCTGAATTGCCAAAGCATTTTACTGATGCTATAGAAAAAATAGAAAAATTGGAGCGTTCAAATGAAAATTAAAGCTTTGATAATGGATGAACAGGCTATAAAAAGAGCCATAACAAGAATTACACACGAAATAATTGAAAAAAATAAAGGTGTTCAAAACTTGGTAATTATAGGTATAAAAACCCGAGGCTGGCCGCTGGCACTTAGAATCAAAGAGTCTATAATGAATATCGAAGGGGTTGATGTGCCTGCATTTCCGCTTGATATAACATTTTACAGGGATGATTATGAAAAGGATATAGAGGAGCCTAAATCAGTAGAAAAGTTTACCTTTGATATTAAAGATAAATCGGTTATTTTGGTTGATGATGTTCTTTATACAGGAAGAACAGTGCGTGCTGCACTTGATGCTATCGTAGATAACGGAAGACCAAACAATGTAGAGCTTGCAGTATTAATAGACAGAGGGCACAGAGAACTACCGATTCGCGCTGATTTCATAGGTAAAAATGTACCGACAAGCAGAGGCGAAAGAGTAAAAGTATACCTTGAAGAATTGGACGGAAAAAGTCAGGTCGTTATCGGAGAGAGTGGAGAAAAGTAACAAATTGCTTAATTACATATAATTAAAGCCCGATTATATCTTGTATAATCGGGCTTTAAAATTTTAATGATGAAACAATCTAATTCCTGTAAATGACATAATCATGTCATATTTATTGCAGCAGTCTATAACAGCATCATCTCTGACAGAGCCGCCGGGTTGAGCAATATATTTTACACCGCTTTTTTTGGCTCTTTCTATATTGTCGCTGAATGGGAAAAATGCGTCTGAGGCAAGAGCAACTCCCTGCATTTTATCTAACCATTTGCGTTTTTCTTCTCTTGTAAATATTTCAGGTTTTATTTTAAAAATGTTTTGCCATATACCTTCAGTCAAAATATCCATGTAATCATCGCCTATATAGTTATCAATCGCATTATCTCTGTCAGCTCTGCCGATATCATCTGTAAATTTTAGGGTTAAAACTTGCGGTGACTGTCTTAACATCCAATTGTCTGATTTTTGTCCTGCCAAGCGGGTGCAGTGAACACGTGACTGCTGACCTGCGCCTATACCTATTGCCTGACCGCCCTTAGCATAGCATACAGAATTTGACTGAGTGTATTTTAATGTAATCAAGGCAATTATTAAGTCAAGTTTGGCTTCTTTTGACAGCTCTTTATTGTGAGTTACAATATTATTTAATAATTCTTCGTTTATACTAAGCTCATTTCTTCCTTGTTCAAAAGTTATTCCAAATACATCTTTGTGTTCTATAGCATAGGGAACATAGTTTGAATCTATCTCTATGACATTATATTTTCCGCCTTTTTTTGTCTTCAATATTTCAAGAGCTTCGACAGTGTAGCCGGGTGCTATAACTCCATCCGAAACCTCTCTTTTTATTATTCTTGCCGTATCAAGATCGCAAACGTCGGATAATCCTATAAAATCTCCGAACGAAGACATTCTGTCAGCACCCCTTGCTCTTGCATATGCACAGGCTAAAGCTGAGAGTTCTCCCATATCATCTACCCAGTAAATCTTAGATAAAGTCTCATCAAGCGGAATACCTACAGCGGCACCGGCAGGGGATACATGCTTAAATGAGGCTGCTGCAGGCAATCCTGTTGCCTCCTTTAGCTCTTTAACTAACTGCCAAGCGTTGAACGCATCAAGAAAATTTATATATCCCGGTTTTCCCGATAAAACTTTTATTGGCAGCTCTTTATTATTATTCATGTATATTTTTGAAGGTTTTTGGTTTGGATTGCAGCCGTATTTTAATTCTAATTCATTCATATGTATGTCCTCCGATAAATTTTATTTATTTTTATTTATAATTATCGTTTGTGTTTCTTCGGTTTGTATATTTATATATCTGACGAATAAGGAAATTTTGTTTTCTTTATTTAAGCTGTTCCAGATTAAGTCTGTAAAATCATTTATGTTATTCTCAATTTCAATAGGCTTTGGCTCTCCTTCAAAGCTTGGAAGAGGGTCAGCATCAAACTTATAAGTGTGAATAAAATGTCCTTCACCTGCTGCCGGGTTGTTATAGGCAAATGTATATCTGTTGCAAACATCAGGATTTCCGTTGCCGCTTTTTAATATAGACATGGCATAGTTGAAATTACCGTTTTCTATGTGCATTATACCGGAAATTCTGGGAGTATAGTTAGGTGCATCAGGTTCAAATTCTCTTGTTCTTAATGATTGTTCAAATGTCAATTGTCTATCCATTCCTGCATAAATAGTATCTGTATGATCTCCGTTTGTTATTATTGTTTTATTGCCTAATACTCTGACAGGAGCATATATGATTAGGCTTGGATCCGTAAGCTTTGACGGATCAAATGCTTCTGTACGTATTCCTTTAGCATCTTCAACAAATATTCTGTTTCTTGAGTTTTCGCTTCTGCCCATTATGAAATAAGCCGTAACAGCATGTTTTCCATCTTTTGATTTTCCGATTACTATACCTCTGCCAGGGTATGAGTTAGATTTTAGTTCTGTTTCCAACGATTTTAATTCCATATTAACCTCCAAAAAATAAAAATACCGACACTCCGAGCGTAATTGCCCAGACGGTCGGCTGTAATTCATAACTATATTTCATGTGGTTTATTCCACTTCCGTCAGTCATATATACAATAAAATTTATTTATTGCTATGAATCAATAAAATATTAACATCTAAAATAAAATATGTCAATTATAAATTTTTATAATATTTTATTGGCATATATAAATATTTTTTGACAAATGTCGATATATATACTGTAATTTACATTTTTATATGATAAGGAGACCTTATATGAAATTTATTAAATCTATTAAATTAAAGTTGGTGGTAACGTTTACATTGCTTATGTTTTTGGTAGTATTGTCGATTGGATTTATAACCACCAATATCGTCAGCAGTAATTTAATAAAAAGCGCTTACCGTGACTTAGAAATTATGGTAAAAACAGAGGCTAAATATATTTCTTCTGAGATAGAAAGAGAATTGGAATATATTGATACTTTGGCACAAAATTCTATTATCACGAATGAATCTACTTCACTTCAAAACAGAATTACTTTTTTTGAAGCTGAGGCAGCAAGAGTAGGATATGTACTGTTTGGATTTGCGGATAAAAACGGAAAGGCTGTTATACTTAATCAAAGTAAAGAAAATAATGATGTAGCTGACCGTGAGTTTTTTCAAAAAGCAATTAACGGAGAAACTGCTGTGTCAGATCTTCTTTTCAGTAAGTTAGACGGAAAGCCTGTTATCGTATTTGCCGCACCCGTAAAATCAAACGGAAAAATAATCGGTGTTTTATACGGCAGAAAAGATGGGTTGATGCTAAGTGAAATCAGCAAGGAAATTCTATATAGGAATACAGGATATGGTTACATGGTAAATAACCAGGGAGTAACCGTTGCACATAAAAATACGGATCTAGTGCTGATGCAGGATAATGATATAGAAAATGCCAAGACGGATGCAAAATTAAAAGAGTTGGGAGATCTGACACAAGAAATGATTAAGCGTGAGATAGGCAGCGGTCAATATACATATAATAATATGACTAAGCTTATGGGATATGCTCCGGTTGAAGGTACTCCATGGATTATTGCACTGACTGTAGAGAAAAATGAAATATTAGAGGAAGCAAATTCCTTGTCAAAATTGCTTATTATTTTATGTGCTGTTGCCCTCTTGATAGGCTGTCCTATAATATACTTTATCAGCGGAAGAATCGCAAAGCCAATTAAAGAAATTACAGCAGCAGCAAAACATATTGCAGATGGAAACTTTAACGCGGAGTTTAGTATAAAGTCTAAAGATGAGACAGGTCAGCTTGCACAGGCATTCCAGCTTACTATTGACAGATTGGTAAATTATCAGGAGTATATAGATGAAATTTCCGGTATTTTACTCAGCATTTCTAATGGTGACTTAACTGTAAGTCTTCATAAAGAATATGCAGGTCAATTTAAAAAGATAAAGGACAATATGCTGTCTATGATAGAAAATCTAAGTTCTACATTATTGCAGATAAATCAAGCTGCACAACAGGTTGACAGTGGTTCAGAGCAAGTAGCAAGCGGAGCTCAGGCATTGTCACATGGAGCAACTACTCAATCAGGAGCCATTGAAGAATTGTCTATATCTATTGAACAGTTTGCTGAGCAGGTTAAGCAAAATGCTGAAAATGCCAAAATGGCACAGAGTAGAGCCGAGCATGCAGGAATAGAGCTTCAAAACAGCAATGAACAGATGGAGCGTATGGTTTTGGCAATGGATCAAATAGCTTTGAAATCATCTGAAATATCTAAAATAATTAAGGTTATTGACGATATTGCTTTCCAAACGAACATTCTTGCATTAAATGCTGCAGTTGAAGCTGCAAGAGCGGGAGAGGCAGGAAAGGGTTTTGCTGTTGTTGCGGATGAAGTAAGAAATCTTGCCGCTAAATCTGCGGAAGCAGCAAAAAATACCACCGCCTTAATAGGAGAAACTCTTTCTGCCGTACAAAATGGAAGTGATGTAGCATATAATACTGCAAAAGTGCTGGAAGAAAGCGCTAAAGAAACAAATGAAGCAATTGTATTAATTGATAAGATTGCACAGGCTTCTCAGAAACAGGCTGATGAAATTATAGAGGTAGATCAAAGAGTCGAAGAAATATCGGCTGTTATTCAGACAAATGCAGCGACTGCACAGGAGAGTGCAGCTGCCAGCGAAGAATTGTCCAGTCAGGCTGATGTATTGGAAAAACTCATTTCTAAATTTAGGATTGGAGAAGAGGAAAAAGTTTCTGCTTTTTAATATGGGAGCTTTGCAGATATAATCTCTGCAAAGCTTTTTTATTTTCATATCACCTATTTTGTAATGTATGACCGTTGCAGAATTTGCAAATTTATATAGAAGTGAGGATGAAAGTATAGTATAATTTTTTTATGGGAGTGAAAGACGATATAAAAATTAATGAAAGGACAGGCACCGAGCTCATGCACAAATTTTATGAAATCGGCGCATGGACATAATTATGGCGAGAGCAAAATATCAAGTATTAATTATACCATACATGATTCAGGATAAATTTATAAAATATGCTGTTTTTCATAGGGCTGATATGGAAGTATGGCAGTTTATTTCGGGAGGCGGTGAAGATGGAGAAACACCTCTTCAATCTGCTGAACGAGAGGCCTTTGAAGAAACAGGAATTCCGGCCGACAGTAAATTTTATTTGTTGGAAACCTGCTGCAGTATTTCAACTGACTGCTTTAATGCATATAGAAAAATATGGGGTGAACAGTGTCTTGTTATTCCGGAGTATACATTTGCAGTAAATATCATCAATATTGAATTGAAGCTATCTGACGAGCATACTGATTATGAGTGGTTAGATTATGAAACTGCTAAGCAAAGATTAAGATATGACAGCAATAAAGTGGCTTTATGGGAACTAGATAATAAAATTAAGATGGGACTGTTGAATCAGTAAACTTTCATATCTTGATTTTAATTATTTTTGATAAAAAGCTTATATAATATTTTGACGATTTATGTTATAATATCTGCAAGATATTTTAAATGGCTCAACGTAGTTGAGACTATGGTATAATATCAAAACTCAAGTTAGCTTAAGTTTTAATAAATGATACAAACAATTAAAATCAGCACAGAGTAATAAAATATAATTAAAAATTCGGAATGTGAGACTTTAAAACATAGGGTCTTGATACTTTGTGCGAGAAAGGGAGTGGACATATAAATGAAAATAGTATCTTGGAATGTTAATGGATTAAGAGCATGTATGACAAAAGGCTTTATGGATTTTTTCAATAGTGTTGATGCGGATATATTCTGCCTGCAAGAAATTAAAATGACAGAGGGACAAGCTGATGTGGATACACCGGCTTACAAGCAGTACTGGAACAGTGCAGAGAAAAAGGGATATTCGGGTACGCTTATTTTTACAAAAAAAGAGCCTGTTTCATATAGTTATGGATTGGATGGAGAACATGCAAATGAGGGTAGAGTAATAACGTTGGAATATGATAATTTTTATATGGTGAACTGCTATACTCCGAATGCTCAGCCTGAGCTTGCCAGACTTGATTACAGAATGGAATTTGAGGACAGTATGAGAGAATATTTATCAAAACTCTCAAAAAATAAACCGGTAATACTATGCGGTGATTTAAATGTTGCTCATCAAGAAATAGACTTGAAGAATCCTAAGGCAAATGCAGGCAATCCGGGATTTTCAAATGAGGAGCGTGAAAAATTCACTAATTTATTAGATGCCGGATTTACAGACAGCTTCAGATATTTGTATCCTGATTTAGCGGATCAATATACCTGGTGGTCTTATCGCGCAGCTGCAAGAACAAGAAATGTAGGCTGGAGAATCGATTATTTTGTTGTATCAGACCATTCAAAGGATAAAATAAAGGAAAGTGTGATTTATAAGGATATACTTGGAAGTGATCATTGTCCGGTAGGCTTAGAAATTGATTTGGAATGGTAATGTTATGACGACTGTATATTTTGTAAGACATGCAGAGCCTGATTTCGGCAATCATGATGATTTCTTGAGAACTTTAACCGATAAGGGGCTCAAGGATAGGATTAAGGTCACAAATTATTTACTTGATAAAAAAATAGATATTATTTTATCAAGTCCATATATGAGATCTGTAAATACTGTTGCTGATTTTGCTGAAAACGCAGGCTTGAATATAGAAATTATAGATGATTTCAGGGAAAGAAAGATTGACAGCGTCTGGATAGAGGATTTTAACGCTTTTTGCGAAAAGCAATGGAATGATTTTAACTACAAATTAAAAGATGGCGAATCATTAAATGAAGTTCAGAACAGAAACATAAGAGCTTTAGAACAAGCCATCGATAAGTACAGCGGTAAAAATATTGTAGTTGGAAGCCATGGAACTGCTCTTAGCACAATAATAAACTACTATAATAAAAATTTTAACTATAAAAATTTTAATGCTATAAGAGGGGTAATGCCTTGGATTGTAAGGTTTGAATTTGAAGGTAAAAATTGTGTTTGTATTGAGGAAGTTATGAGGTAATTATGTTGAAATATAAATGTTTAGTTTTAGATCATGACGATACTGTAGTAAAAAGTACGCCGACTATACATTATCCGGCGTTTCAAAACACCTTGAAAAAAATACGTCCTGATATTGATATGAGCTTAGAGGATTTTTTGTTATATTCCTTTGACCCGGGATTTAGCTCTTTATGTATGGATTTACTTAAATTCACTGAAGATGAAATGAATATTCAATATGATTCATGGAATGAGCATGTAAATCGAAGTATACCGAGCTTTTACGAGGGTTTTGATAATATAATCAAAAGACAGAAATCGGAGGGTGGGCTTGTATGCGTTGTCTCTCATTCTAACAGTGTAAATATACTAAGAGATTTTAACAAAAATTTCGGTATTGAACCTGACATGATTTTTGGATGGGAGCTTGGAGAGGAAAAAAGAAAACCAAGTCCATATCCCTTAAAGGAAATTATGAGAATATATGATTTAAGTCCTAAGGAGCTTTTGATGGTTGATGATTTAAAACCCGGCTATGATATGGCAAAAGCTTGCAATGTTGATTTTGCATGTGCCGGCTGGGCTCATCAGATACCAAAAATTTCTGAGTTTATGAAGAAAAATTGTGATTATTATTTTGATGATGTAAGAAAACTTGAACAATTTTTATTTAATTAAACAATATAAAAAATATACTGCTTTTATAGAGTTTTTAAAATCCTATAAAGCAGTATATTTTTTATATTTTAACTTTCTAATTTTCGGAATATTCCGGCTGCCTTAAGTGCAGGTCTTATAGCCAGTGACAGTGCTAATGATGCAATAATCGCTATTATTGAATTTGTCAATGAAACTGTTCCTTTTGTTATAGTGACCGCAATTACTGCTTCTAACTTATTGCCTATAATTAAATAATTCATTATAAATGTTTTACATACATAGAGAATTACATAGCTTATTGCTCCCGCAATTGCAGCGATTGTATTTAATTTTTTGTCCTCGCCGTTTTGTCCGTTCATGTGAGATATATATCCGGCTAAATAACCCATTGTAAATTTCATTATGAAAGTAATCCACGCTTCAGGAGCGAATGTCGGGTCAAATAAATCAAACATTGCAGAGCCAAATCCTGACGCTAATCCTCCTGTCATACTTCCGAACAATAAACCGCTTAAAATGCACATTACATTGCCAAGGTGAAGCATTGTTTTGCCCAGAGGAGTAGGTATTTCTATTCTAAAATTTGTTGCTATGAATACCATAGCTGCCATTAGACCTATAATTGCTAATTTAAGAGTTGAAAATTTTCTTTTACTATTCATATGATTCCTCCGCATAATCTCGGAATACCGAGTCATTATAGTCAATTATATATAGTCTCAACTACGTTGAGTCATTATTAATATCCTATGGATATTATATCATATTTTGTACACAAGAAAATATCCAGTTTTATATATTTTATAGGGTACAGATTTATATTAATCTGTAATTATATTTATCTGAATCGTTAAAAAGTTCTTTTATAATTTTTTCAAAAGCCACTCCGTTTTTCCTGTCAGAGCATTCTGAAATAGTCGTTTTTACTGCTAATGTAACAAATCTTGACGCTTCTTCTATGGCTTGGGGCACAGATTTTCCTCTGAACAGATAGCCGACAAATAAAGAGCTGAACAGATCACCTGTTCCGGGGAATCTTGTATCAACGTATTCATAAGGAATCAGATAATATTCATCTTTTGTTTTATCGTAGCAAATATTTGCATGTTCATTATCTCTTGTGTGTATACCTGTCATTATAACAACTTTAGGACCCATATCTGCAAGATTTTTTAAATATTCTTTCAATGTGGTAATATCTAAATTTTCCGTAGTATATTCTTTCTTTAATAATATAGATGCTTCGGTAAAGTTTGGAGTTATTATATCAGCGTGCTTGATTAATTCTCCCATTTTATTTATCATTTCTTGATTATAAGTCTTATATACTTTTCCGTGGTCTCCCATAACAGGGTCAACAACAGCTAAGGTTTCATTATTAGTTTTCATTTTATCAAGTATATCTATAATTATATCAATTTGCCTTTGTGACCCTAAAAAACCGCTGTACATGCAGTCAAATTTTAGTGAGTTTAATTCCCAGTTTTCATAATATTTTTCTAAATGCTCTGTGCAGTCGTAAAAGTAAAAATCCTTGTATTCAGAATGATTGCTGAGTATTGCAGTCGGTATAGGGCATACCTGACATCCTAAGGCTGAAATTATAGGCAAAATAACGGTCAAAGAGCATCTTCCGTAACCTGAGATGTCATTAATTGCAGCTATTTTGGGTACTGAGGCTGAATATATTTTATCTTTAATCATAATTTATTTATACCTTTTCTCTTGTAATTTATTTTAATCTGAAAAATCTTTCATCTCTAAATATAGCATTAATGTACATAACTTTTCAATAGGTTTAATAAAATATTGTTATAATATTTTTGAATTATTTAACAGCTGCTGAGCAAAAATTAACAAAATCTGTATTGACATACAATATTATACGACATATAATATTGTATTATAAGTGTAAAGTATCATAAAAAAATAAGGGGAAGAAATATGAAAAAACTAATTATTTGTGTTCTGATAATATCACTTGTCTTAACATCCTGCACTGAGGATTCAGATAGAAAAATTTTATCTTCTACACCTGAAAATTTTGAAGAATTATTGAGTATGATAAATTATAATCATAAATCAATAATAAAACCTGAAATTGATTTTAAAGAATATATAAGTGATTATAAGGCGGAACAGGTAAAATGGGAAGGCGGTTTTTTTAATGGTACAAAGCACAATGGAAATGATACTATTACAAAAAAAGAAATAGAAGATGATATTGAAAATTTATTTACTAATTTGAAAAACGGATATGGACTATATAACTACTTTGGAGGCGATGAAGCATTTAATTTAGCTAAGGATAATTTAATGAAAAAATATGAGAATGTTGACAACATTACTGTTTCTTTATTTATTAATCAATTGGCAAATGAGCTGAAATTTATAAAAGATTATCATTTCCACATATATAATGCATCAACAAACAGACCCGTACTATCATACATATTTGATGAATATGAATTTGAAAAAGTAAATGGAAAATATATCAATAAAGCTAATAATAAAGTTGCAGCAAAGATTAATAAAAGTGAAGATTTAGAGAGTGTTTTTAAACTATTCATATCTTCTGATGGCAGATTAGTTTATCACCCTGTAATATTATCAAATGATGTAGTTGTGTCAATTAATATAGAATATGAAGATAATTATAAGCACGATTTGATTTATTCCAGAAATAAATTCACATATAATATTGATGAAGAAATAAAATTAGATATAAAATCGGATATTCCTATAATAAGAGCAGCGAGAATGGGTTTTGACCAAGCTAAAACAGGTCATAATGCAAGAAAGTTTTTAGAATATGCGGATCAATATAAGGATGAAAATATTTTGATAGTTGATTTGAGGAATAATAGTGGGGGAAATGGGATTTTGCCTTTAAAATGGATGAATAACTACAGCTCTGAATTTGTAGCTACGAATTATTCTTCGGTAAAATATATAACAATTGATAAAATTAAAGATTATGTAAACGAGGATAAAGATAATTACCAACCTTTAAATGAGCTGTCGGAAGTCCTGTTTTAGCTTGGTCAAAAC
>DGYI01000002.1:393-11911 GCA_002396645.1 Firmicutes bacterium UBA5010 | reverse complement strand
AAGGAATAAAGAGTTTATAATAATGACGTTAAAATAGCTAACGAAGGAAGATTACCTGTATATTTTAACGGTAGAGTTGGCGGTATGGTACCGACACCTGCAAGCGTAGCTGTAGATATAGAAAAAATAGCTGGAGGTATAAAATAATGACAATCGTATATGAAAAATCACAAGGTTTGACAGACGCTCAAACTCATTACTGTCCAGGTTGTACACATGGAGTAATCCATAAATTAGTAGCAGAAGTTTTAGTTGAATTAGGTGTTTTAGGAGATGCAATAGGAGTTGCACCTGTCGGATGTGCAGTTCTTGCATACAATTATTTCAATTGTGATATGTCAGAGGCAGCACACGGAAGAGCTCCGGCTGTTGCAACAGGAATTAAAAGAGTAAGACCTGAAAATACAGTATTCACATATCAAGGAGACGGTGACTTAGCATCTATAGGTACAGCAGAAATAGTTCACGCAGCTCACAGAGGAGAAAAAATAACTACTATATTTGTTAATAACGGAATATATGGTATGACAGGAGGACAGATGGCTCCTACTACATTGATAGGACAAAAAGCCACTACGTCTCCATTAGGACGTTCAGAAGAACATTCGGGAAAACCTATAAAAATGGCAGAAATGCTTGCTACGATAGACGGAGCAAGATTTGTTGAAAGAGTTGCGGTTAATAATCCTGCAAATATAAGAAAAGCAAAAAAGGCTATAAAAAGAGCATTTGAATGTCAAATCCAAGGCAAAGGCTTTGCTATAGTTGAAGTTTTATCAACATGTCCTACCAACTGGGGAAAAACACCTGTTAATGCTTTAAGATGGTTGGAAGAAAACATGATACCGTACTATCCTTTAGGAAATTTCAGAAACTTTGAGGAGGATAAATAACATGAACGAAAAGGTTATAATGGCAGGATTCGGTGGTCAAGGCATAATGGCTATCGGTAAGGTACTTGCATATGCAGGAATGCTTGAAAATAAAGAAGTTTCATGGTTGCCGTCATATGGTCCCGAAATGAGAGGCGGTACTGCAAACTGCAGCGTTATAGTTTCGGATAAGCCGGTTGGCTCACCTGTTATCACTGATGATGCAACATCAGCTATAGTGATGAATTTACCTTCATTAGACAAATTTGAAACAGATGTTATACCGGGCGGAAAAGTTATAGTAAACAGCTCATTGATAGATAGAAAAGTTTCAAGAACAGATGTAGATGCATATTATGTTGAAGCTAATAAAATAGCAACAGAATTAGGAAACGTAAAGGCAGCTAATATGGTAATGCTTGGCGCATACTTAGAGTTATTCAAGCCTGTTACATTAAAATCTGTTTTAGATGCATTTTTAAAAGTATTCGGAGAAGAAAGAGCAAAATTATTGCCTCTGAATGAAGCGGCATTAAAAGCCGGCGCAGAAGCAGTCAGAAAATAAAAATTGTTGGCAAGAAAAAAATATTGTAAATTTTTATATGAATGTAGTATAATTATAGTACATTTGTAAAGTAAAATTTATAAATGCCTCTTAAATTTTTTGCCTAGGGGCTGTTGCAAAATACATCACATGAAGATGTTTTGCAGCAGCCTCTTTATTTGCTCCGAAATACCAGCCCGTCGGAATTTCTGTCGTTAAGCTCTAATAGCTGACTTACAGTGACAAATTTATAACCCTGTGCAAGCAATTCTTCTACAATCAGAATTGTCGCTTCATAAGAGAAATCAAATATGTCATGCAGTAAAATTATTGAGCCGCTGTCAACATCACTTAAAACATGATCAGCGATTTTTTTTGCATCTTTTTTCTTCCAATCCTCGGAATCTATATTCCACAGAATTATAGGTCTATTGATAGCTTTTCCGATTGCTTCGTTTATCTCACCATAGGGAGTTCTGACAGAGCGTATACTGAATCCTGTAACCTTTCTTACGTAATTATCAACATATTCGATTTGCTTTTTAACCTCGTCACTTTTAAGATGAATAAACTGTTTATGATTATAGCTGTGATTTCCAATCTCACAGCCGGTTTTAACCATCTTAATCAAGATATCATCATTGCCTTTTAATCTGATACCCAGAACAAAAAAAGTTGCTACAATATTTTTTGATTCCAGATAATCTAAAATTTTAGTAGTATATTCTCTGCTGGGACCATCATCAAAAGTCAGCGCTATAAGCTTGTCGTCATCATTTACATTAACATTGAAGGCAGGAAAAAATAACTCCTCTTCTACCGGAGCTCTTGTGTAAGTTGCGGTAACTCTTGAATTGGAGAATATTGATAAAAGCATAAATACTATAAGAAGACATGCAAAAAAAGCTACAAATTTTTTATTAATAATATAAATCATAAAAAATCCCTCTCATATAAGTCTATAATTACAAAATATGCGAGAGGGACATATAAAATGAGTATATAATATATTATTATTTTTATGCTGTTGTATATGGTTAAAACATCAGTAAAAAGTTGACTTATTCGTCAAATTGATATTGGTTTACTACCGACAAAATGCAGCTTATAATTTGAGTGATTCGTCTAAAAATGTTATCACCTGATTTTTGTATGTATATTTGAACTATCACGCAAGGTGAGATTATGCTCATAATAAATACTATAATTCGAACGTTGATTGCCCAATGTCATTAACAAAAATATCAATCTTATCACCGTTACTCAAATTTGGTTTATCCCATAACAAGCAACTTTTATTATGGTAAATTTTATCTTTATATGAATATGTATAGTAAACTATGAATGGTGATTTTTTTCCAAATGTAGTCCCTTTTTGCAAAGATATTTTTTCTATTGTACCAACAATTTTAGTTCCGGTTGAAGTTAACTGACTATGTAACTTTGCCTGTTTATAGCTAAAAATTCTGAATGCTGCTTGTATAACACAAAAAGTTGTTCCCAAAAAACAAAATATTTGTCCTGACAAAATCCGGTCTTGAACAAATGAATGTGCTGTCGGTTTTACAATATTTACAAAAGATAAACAACCAAAGATAATAAATCCTAATCCTAAACACAAAAATATAAATGCTAATAAGTCGCTCTTATATTTAGGCTTCTTCATAAATACACCTCTTTCCGTTATATAAATAATCTTTATCAATTATACCATACTTTAAAGCATATAAAAAACATATCTTCCCTAAGGGGAAGATATGTTTTATGGTGCGGTTGGCGGGATTTGAACCCGCACAAGCTTTGCTCGCTACCCCCTCAAGATAGTGTGTCTGCCGTTCCACCACAACCGCGTGGTTTTCTTCTATCGTTTATATTACCACTTTTTCACTTGTTTTTCAAGATATTTTTTATATAAATAAATATAATCTTAGTGCATTAAATTTTTATATCGCAATGGGTAGAGAAATAATTCATATTGATGACGATAAAGATACTGCTATCTGATCTGTGTTGTCATGTTCAATATGATTTCAGCCATCTCTTTAGGAGACTTTTTAAGTCCGTCATTCATCCAGCTTTGTATAACACCGATACTTCCATTGATTAAAAAAGTAAAATAGTATTTTTTAGTCTCAATATCCGATACGCTTACATTAGTAGGTAAGAGTCCGCATTGCTCATAAATCAAAGAAAATATTTTTTTCTGAAAATCTATATCGCCTTTGTCACTCATAAGGATTTGCAGATGATTACTGTTTTCAACCAAATATTCGAAAACTTCTTCTATTATTTTAAGTGTTTCTGCTTGATTTGTTTTTCCATGCAAGCTGTTAAGCATATCGTCTGCCCATAAAAGAGTTTCATTCTCAATTGATTTAAGAAGGTCATACTGATCTGAAAAGTGGGAATAAAATGTTGTTCTGTTGATATCTGCATTTTTACAAAGCTCAGTTATAGATATTTTGGTGATAGGTTTTTTTTTCATAAGTTCAATTAAACTATTTTGCAGTACCATTCTGGTATAACGTGATTTCCTGTCATTTTTTACTTCTTTCATATCAATTTCCCTTCCTACTCTAAAAATATTTTGAAAAATTGTCTTCTAAACAACAATTACATGGTGTTTTGTTTAGTACCAATCGTTTTTAAAAAAACTGACGGTTGCAAAATCAACACATTGTCATTATAATTCTTTTATATGAAAAAGTCAATATAGGGCTTTTAAATGGCAATATAAAATAAGAAAGGTTAATAACATGATATGGCTTTTATTGAATTTATGGATGTAAAAAAAGAATATAAAATTGGGGATATTGAGATTACAGCAGTTGATAACTGTTCATTTTCCATTGATAAAGGTGAATTAGTCGTTATATTGGGTCCATCGGGTGCGGGAAAAACAACAGTCTTAAATCTGCTCGGAGGTATGGATAATCCAAGTGATGGCAGTATAATTGTTGATGGACAAAGAATTCATAACTATAATAAAAAAGAACTTGTTAAATACAGAAGAGACGATATAGGCTTTGTGTTTCAGTTCTATAATCTTATAGGCAATCTTAGCGCACTTGAAAATGTAGAGCTTGCTTGTCAAATACGCTCTAATCCCATAGATCCGAAAACAGTGCTTAGTCAAGTCGGCTTGTCAGAGCGCATGAACAATTTTCCATCACAATTATCCGGCGGAGAACAGCAGCGCGTTTCTATTGCAAGAGCGATTGCTAAAAATCCTAAGCTTTTACTTTGTGATGAACCCACAGGGGCATTGGACAGTGCAACAGGTCAAAAGATTATAGATTTATTGCAGAAAAATTGTAAAAAGATGAATATAACTACAATTCTGATAACTCATAATTCAGTGATTGCGGATGTAGCAGACAAGGTAATAATCTTAAAGAACGGAACAGTTAAGGAAGTAATCATCAATTCAAACCCAAAATCAGCAGATGAGATAGTGTGGTGATAATAATGCTATATAAAAACACCTTGAAAAAAGTGCAAAAATCATTTGGCAGATATCTTTCCATATTTCTTATTCTTTTAGTTGCGGTAGGCTTTTTTACAGGTCTGCAATCTACTGTCCCTGATATCATAAAAACATCGGATGATTATTATAGAAGTTATAATCTTATGGATTTTAAAATCCTCAGTTCTATGGGACTAAGCGATTCTGATGTCAGGGCATTAAAAGCTTTGGAGAATGTAAAAGATGTAATTCCTAGCTATTCACTGGATCTTTTAGATCAGGATAAAACGCTTCGTGTATCTGCTGTTAATGACAGCATAAATAAAGTCAAACTTGTTAACGGTCGTATGCCGGAAGTTGAAAATGAAGCATTGGCAGATTTTCGTTATTATAAAGTAGGAGATACAATTAACATTGTAAGTGATACAGATGAAAAATTAAGCAATACACTGTTTACAGTTGTCGGAACAGTACAGTCTGTGCTGTTCCTGTCTGAAGATTATGGAAGCACAAGTATCGGTGATGGAAAACTTTTATCCTTTGCATTTATTCCCGAAAGTAATTTCATATTAGATGCCTATACCGAAATCTATATTACTATAGATGGAGCAGACAAAATCAGTTCAGCTTCTGAAAATTATCATAATGCTGTTGAACAGATGAATAATCAATTGGAAAAAATCAAGCATGAGCGTGAAAAAGCCCGATATATGGAAATTATAGCTATGGCAGATGAGGAAATCGATAAAAACGAAGAAAAGCTTCTTGATGAGAAAGCTGATGCGGAAAAGAAGTTCTCAGAGGCTAAAACTGAATTAGATGACAGTGCCGAAAAATTAAATGAAGCTAAAAAAACTGCTGAAGCTGAGTTTTCAAAAGCCAAGAATGAGCTTGATATAAATTTTCAAAAAATATCAGATGCAAAATCAGAGCTTTTATCTAATGAAACAGAATTAAATAAAACTGTGCAAATACAAAACAAGCAGTTTGAAGATGCAAAAATTCGGATTGCAGAAGCTTGGATACAAATAAATAATGCATTGCAGCAATATGGAATTACAAAAAGCGATATTAACCAGAAAATTATAGACTTGGAATCTGCAATCAATACCATGGAAGCACAATTAGAGCATCTTTCCTCCGAAACTGAGGAGTATGCGAATTTCCAAGCAGGTCTTGAACAAACCAGATCGGCTTATGAAGGACTGACTTCACTCAGACAGTCTGTTGCTGAACTTTCAGCTCAAGAGTCCGAGTTAAGTATGGGAATAGATACTTTTAATGCGCAAATTACCGAGTCAAGAAATAAAATAGAATCTGCTAAAGAAGAGATTGCTCAAAATGAGCAAAAAATACAAGAGGGATATGAAAAATACCGAAAAAATCTTTATGCATATACTGCTGAAATGGCAGAAAATGAAAAAAACTTAGAAGACGGTTATAAAGAGTATAACGAAAATATGGAAAAATTTAATTCCGAAATCTCAAATGCTATAGCCAAAATTGCCGATGCCAGAAATGATATTTATGATATCGAAATGCCGACATGGTACATCAATGACAGAGATGCAGTTGCAGGTTATTCAGATTTTAATTCAGCTATAGATGTGATTGAAAAAGTTGCAGTGATTTTTCCGCTTCTTTTTATTGCAATTGTCATGCTTATGACATCTAACTCTATGACACGTATGATTGCTGAGGAACGCAGTGAATTAGGAACTTTATCCTCCCTTGGATTTAATGATTCAAAGATTATAGGGACATATCTTCTTTATGTACTTTCTGCTTCGATATTAGGAACTATTATCGGATTTTTTATAGGGAGCAGATTCATTCCTCCGCTTATTTATGCTACATTTAAATATTCTTTACCTCCGCTGATTATCCGTTATGATTTAATATCATTTACAGTTATTATGTTAATCACGATAATCTTGATGAGTATTGTAACAATAACGGCATGCAGAAAAGAGCTGAGAGAAAAGCCGGCAATGCTAATGCGACCGGTTGCACCGAAAATCGGACAGAAAATCATACTGGAACGCTTAGGATTCATATGGAATCGTCTTTCTTTTACATGGAAGGTTACTATGAGAAACATATTTCGTTATAAGAAAAGAGCCCTAATGACGATAATAGGTGTTGCAAGCTGCGCTTCATTTTTAGTGGTGGGATTTGGTTTGCGTGACAGTATGAATATAATAATACCAAAGCAATACGGCGATATTTTTCGATACAGAAATATGAGTATACTCAAAGAAGAAATTGACGGGTTTACAGATGAACTGTCAACAGCTTTGAAAAACTCACAAGTTGAGGAACCGCTTCTTATAAATCAATCAGCTTTTAAGGTTAATTCGGAAGACAGAACGTTAAGTATATATCTTATAGTTCCCGAGAATACACAGGACTTTAAAAAATATTTTAATCTTAGAGACTATAAAGATAAGACTTCGATTAATCTTGATCACAGCGGAGTTGTTATTACTCAAAAAATAGCGGAAGTATATTCTGTAAAAAAAGGTGATACAATTACGGTTCAGGACTCGGAAAAAAATAGTTTTGAGCTGAAGGTAGATAGTGTAGCGGAGAATTATGCTTCCAGCTACATCTATATGAACAATGAAGTTTATAGTCAAATGTTCGGGGAGAAAATATCATATAACACAATAGTTGCAAGTCAAAATGCTCCCGACGATATCGTTGCAAAAAAACTTATAGACAGCGGATATGTTTTGAATACTATGTCTGCAAAGGATATTATGAAAAAGGCAGTAGACGGAAATGAGAGCCTGAACAGTATTGTTACATTGATAGTACTCGTTTCATCAATGCTTGCACTTTTGGTTTTATATAATTTGACATCTATCAATATCAGCGAACGGACACGGGAAATTGCGACTCTGAAAGTCCTTGGCTTCCGTGACGATGAAACAAATGCCTATATATATCGTGAAGCTCTGCTGTTAGCATTGATGAGCACCTTGATTGGAATGGGCTTTGGTGTTTTTCTTCACAGCTTTGTCATAGATATGATAGAGGGAGATATGACTATTTTTTTCAAGCATATTAAAGTCGCCAGCTTTTTAATATCCTTTGCACTGACAATGTTATTCTCTGTTATAATGCAGATAGTCACATATTTTAAGCTAAAAAAAATCAATATGATAGAATCTTTGAAATCCGTCGAATAAACAGGGCTGATGGTATTATCATAAATTTTCAAAGTTAAAAAATCGCCGTAACTTATTATAAATTACGGCGATTAATTGTTTACTTCAAAGTTAAGAGGGAGTAATGCTCATTTATTCAAACAAACAGCTTGTCATAGATAGAGAGCCTAAAATGCACTCATCATTAAATATACTTATTCTTTCGTCACCTTCCAAAGCTCCCAGAACGTATAACATAGGAGCATAGTGGTCTGATACAGGCACAGCATAATCAGCCGATTTTCCCGCTTTTTTATAATTAATTACATTATCATGGTTTTGATGTCTGATGTTTTCTATGATATATTGATCGAAATCCTCTGCCCAATCATATCCGCCTGACATCTGCCAATTTATCCGGCTTAAATTGTGAGTGATATTTCCGCTGCCTAAAATTAAGATGCCGTCTTTGCGAAGCTGGTTTAATTCACGTCCGATATTGTAATGCTCCTGCATAGACGCGTTTTTATCAACGCTTAGTTGAATTACGGGAATATCTGCATTAGGATACATTCTGTGAAGCACTGACCATGTACCATGATCATATCCCCAAGAATTATCTGTCTCAACAGTGCGGTTTATAAGTTTAATGGTTTTGTCCGCCAAATTAGGAGAACCCTTGGCATTATATATGATTTTATATAGATCATCAGGAAATCCGTACATATCATATATAGTTTCAGGTGATTCCTCATCCATTATTTTTGTCCCTTTTGTATACCAGTGAGCGGAGATAGACAATATAGCTTTCGGGCGGGTTATTTTTTTTGCTATAGCTTTCCATTGATCTACAAATCTATTATCTTCAATCGCATTCATCGGAGAGCCGTGACCTATAAATAATGCCGGCATATTCTTCATATATATATCCTGCCTTTCAATGTGAATATAATACTTTAATATTAAGATTATACCCTCAATGCTTAGTTTAAATCATACGATTAAGCTCTGTTAAATCCTATCATTGAAACATCTTAAATTTTCATTGTATGATATAAAAAATCACATTATTAAATAGCCCAACTTTCAGCTTTTTCCCGGATATCAACGAATCTGCGATAGATTCCATCCTGTTGGATTAGTATAGAATGTAAACCCTTCTGAACGACTTTACCATCGTCAATCACCAGTATTTGATCCGCATTTTCAATGGTTGCAAGTCTGTGCGCAATTACGATAATCGTTTTGCCGTGCGTAAGATTGCTGATGGCCTGCTGAATCAGGTGTTCGTTTTCAGGGTCTATACTGGCAGTTGCTTCATCCAGAATCACAATAGGAGCGTTTTTCAGCATAGCTCTCGCGATGGAGACGCGCTGTTTTTCGCCTCCTGACAATGTAGAACCTCCTTCACCGACTATTGTGTTATAACCATCGGGAAGTGCGTTTATAAAATCGTGGCATTGTGCCGCTTTTGCGGCGGCGATTATATCTTCCTCCGATGCGTTTGGATTGCCAAACAGAATATTATTCCGGATGCTGTCATGAAACAGATAAACATTCTGGAATACCATGCTGATGTGCTTAAGTAGAGAATCACATGTGAATTCCTTGACATTTCTTCCGCCTAAGGTAATTTCGCCATCTTGTATATCGTAGAATCTCGCAAGAAGGCTGCATATAGTTGTCTTACCGCTCCCTGAGGGCCCTACGATTGCCGTTGTAGTTTTTTGCGGTATCCGGAATGACACATTTTTTAAAACTGTCCGGCTGTCGTATCCGAAAGATACATTCTTAAACACGATATCATGATAATCAATTAAAATATTCTTTCCATACTTATCGATAAAATCCGCGTTTTCGATACTATACAGCTTGCTGTGTATAGTGTCGAGCATTTCCAGGATATGTAAAGAATTATTTGTAGTTTCGATCGAATTGAACATAATAAAGCTATACACAATCATCATGATTGCTATGGGTAACTGCATCATATTATCCACGGCTAAAATGGCAGTAATCAACATAATGCTGCTTGTACCCAGATAAAGTCCGAGTCTATGAAGTGCATCAAAAGGCGCATAATTTCTTTCCATTTTTATATTGATGTCCTTAGATTTTTCATATGATTTAAAAAGCCCTGCTGAAGCAGCCCCTTCTTGTTTGAAAGATTTCACAACCGCCATTCCTCTGACATACTGCACGATTTCATCTGCCATTTCATTGATGCTCTCTTGCCGTACCGGAGAATTTTTCCGACTTTGTTTCTCAATCATTTGCAATCCTGCAAAAGAAACAGCAATAGCAAGAACAGCGGCAAGTGCAATCACAGGATAGAGTGTGTACATAAAGAAAATACTTATGAGAAGGAAGATATAGCTGTCCACAATGCTGTTAATGACATTCATAGCTTGCATTTCAAAGAAAGCAAGATCTGTTGTGACGGCAGTATTTAAGTCTCCTGTGTTATTTTTTTGTAAAAAACCGAGAGATACTCTCTTTAAGATATCCCCGATTTTCAGCCGTTCTTCGGCGGTCACTTCATGGGCAATACTATCCTGCATAGTTGCCCGAAAATAACTGAGAATCCACCTGACTAAAATGGAACCGATGATTACTCCGGTCAGTAGAAGGACATAGCTGCGGTCTAATTTCGTGATACCGTTCATATCATCTAAAATAACTCGAATTGTATATGCACCGCAAATTACCGGCACTGATCCTAATATATTGCCTATGAGTGAAAATAAAATACCCATGTATAACCTTCCTCTGAACTTTTTCATCATACGAAAGAGATTGCAAAGTATTCGTATCATGCCAAAACCTCCTTCTTGTTTGTTTTAACAGACCATTTTTTCGCCCCGATATGAGCCTGCCACATGTCACGATAGAGCGCGCTTTTTTGAAGCAGCTCTTCGTGTGTTCCGAGTTGCTCGATTTTTCCTTGATTGACAAGCAGTATATTGTCAGCATTCTTTATGGTAGAGAGTCGGTGAGCAATGACCAGTAATGTCTTTCCCTTGGTTAGCTCGAATATTGCCTCTTGTATTTTCGCCTCATTTTCGGGGTCAGTGAAGGATGTCGCCTCATCCAAAATAATAATAGGAGCGTTTTTTAGGATAGCACGAGCTATGGTAATTCTTTGTCGTTCACCGCCGGAAAGCTTGTCGCCTGCCTCTCCTGCCATGGATTGGTAGCCTTTTTCCAGCTTTTCGATGAACTCGTCACATTGTGCTTTTTGTGCTGCTTCCAGCACCTGTGCGTCCGTTGCCTTTGGATTTCCCAATCGAATGTTTTCCATAATTGAGCAGTTAAAAAGGAAATTATCCTGAGTGACAAAGCTTACCTTATCTGCAAGCTGAGACAGAGGAATTTCTTTGATGTTAACACCTCCGATGGTGATTTCTCCGGATGTGACATCCCAAAAACGAGCAATTAGCCTCGCCAGTGTGGATTTACCTCCGCCGGATGGTCCAACTACCGC
>DGYI01000002.1:0-317 GCA_002396645.1 Firmicutes bacterium UBA5010 | reverse complement strand
ATTAATAGAATTTACTGAGTATTGGATTAATTTAATCTGATTGAAAAATAAGATAAATCTGCCTAAGCTACTGACAAGACCCATAGACAGCAGTATGGTCATTGTAATATTAGAAAGAGTAGTGCTGCCTGCCATATACATCAGTGTTCCAATAGGAAGAACTCCGAGTAAAGTAGTGGGTAGGATGACTGCTCCCAGTGTTGTATACTTCCATGTTGAACGATACCAGTCCAATGTGGTATTTTTGAAATTTTCGACCGCTTTTCTGTATTTTTCATAGGATGAAGTAGATTGATTAAAGGCTTTAACCACTTCAA
>DGYI01000072.1 GCA_002396645.1 Firmicutes bacterium UBA5010 | reverse complement strand
ATATATTTATATATATACTAAACTAATTTCAAAATATTGTAAACTTAAAATTTTCGTCAACTTATTACAAAATATGTATGCTAAACAATACATAAGTATAATGTCTGTTATGCTTACAATAATTAATTGTAGTTATTGAACTATACCCCGCAGAAGATTTTTACTTTGTAAAATTATAAAATTTCAAAGCATCGTATTCTTCTTTGTTAAGGGAATTATCTAAAAATTCCTTATACTCATTTCCACAAACTTCGCCGACAATATTGATTAAATCCTGTGACCTTGCATTTGTAAACTTAAAATCATTGTATAGCCTTCTGAAAACCTCTATAAATTTTTCATTGCCTATTTGTTTCCTTAAATCCTCGAGAACTACGTATCCCAGACATAAGTTATGGCTATAACTCTCAGAATCCTGAAAATCATCTACAGGCTTAATTATTGGGTATGAAGCTTTATCCATATAATTTTTCCTCGAAATCAGCGAATATACAGTTTTAGGATTTTCCTTTCCAAAAATATACTCAAAAAATAAATTCGTCCAGCAAACAGTCAGTGATTCATCCATAAATGCCTCGTCATACGAATTATTGCCTACAACATTAAACCACCATTGATGTATCATTTCATGAATAATGGTATCATCGAGCCAATTTAGTGTTTTTAAGTTGATTTCAGTGTTTTTATCATTACCATAAGCCAACATGTTAATTATTGTCGGATATTCCATGCTCGTTATACTACTCATAGGACTTTCGACTATATCAAGTTCTTTAAACGGATATTTCCCAATCGCTTTTGTCATAAAGCCGATTCCCTCTTTCAAATACTTAATAACTCTTTGATTGACTGCCTCATGACCCTCAAAATAATATGTATTTACAGTAATTCCTTCTATCTCTACAGTTTCAGATTGGAAATCCGGTGAAGTGAAGAAAACAAAATCCTTTACGTTAGTTTCCTTAGCACTGATAGTTTTTAATCCGCTATCAGTATTCTGTATCTCAGTTTCAACACCCGTTGCAGCCACAATATAATCTTTAGGAACTGTTATATTGACATTATAATCATTATAATATCCGTAATTTGACTCACCTATATAATAATAAGGTCTCTCATCCCAACTATTTGTATTCAAATCGTAATGACAAACTATAGGATACCAGTAAACCAATGAGTAAGTATTATTATAAAAGCTCATTCTTTCTGAAAAAGCCGGTATAATTAATTCAAACTCAATTATAATATCAAGCTTCTCATTTTGCTTTAGTTCACTTGGAAGTTCAAATTTAAGTATCTCATTATCTTGTGTGAAATTAATGCTGTTTGAATTTATTTCAACTAAGGATATAGTTATATCTCCGTAATTGTTATTTAATATACTGCCTGCAAGCTGTGAAGCATATACTCCATCCTCGCTGTAATAATCAGGATAAAGATGAAGTGCTAAATTACCTAAATCAGCTCCGGTATTATTTACATAATTAATTGTTTGTTTACAGCTAAGAATTTTATTCTTGGTATCTAAAAAACAATCAATATTGTATATAGATCGATCATTTAAATCGGTATACAAAGATTCAACAACAGGGTTATTATTAATATAATACGAAAGAGATATATCACTTGATAAATACTTGATAGTTTCTTCACCTTTTTCATCAATAGCTAAGTTTTCAGTGTCATCAATGATGTTTTCATCGCTGTTATTTTCCGTGTCTGTATTGTTTAAATTCTTTTCTGCGCAAGAACAAATTGAGAACAATACAATCAGTATTAACAGGCAATAAACAAATTTTTTTAAACAACTCATCTTTTGTTTTCCTCCTATAAATTAACTTTTTCTTATTTATATTATTTTGTTAAATTATACCATTATCTTACATATTTATCAACGCTAAGATAAAATGAGGCGGTAAATACTTACACACCTCATTTAAAAACAATCCATATTTATTTAGATATATTATTTTTTAAGCTATAACAATATTGAGTTCTTCTTCATCAATAAAAATAGTTTTTTTAGATACAGGTGCTTTAATTTCGCAAATAGCAGCTAACGCTTCTTTCTCAATATTATTTTTATACTTTGACAAGACACTGTTTAAAAATTCACTGTTTGTTACAAATGCTAAATTAACTCTGTCAGCAACTTCAAAACCTGCATCTTTACGCAGAACCTGGCAGTTTCTTAATATCTCTCGATAAGCACCCTCAGCCTTTAAAGATTCGGTAACAACGATATCTAAGCCTAAAGATAAATCACCTGTTAAGCTCTTAATACCATGTTTATCTGTATAGCTTTTTATCAGCATTTCCGGCAATATATCATATGACAGCACATGAATTTTACCATTATTATTTAACTCTTTAACATAATACATCATTTCTTTATCCGTTAAATCTTCAAAAAATGTTTTTACTGCATTGACATCACCCTTCAGAAAACTGCCGGCAACTTTAAAGTTAAGTGATAATTTTTCACTGCTAAGCTCTTTAAAATCATTAAGGTATATAATTTCTTTAACATTTAATTCATCTTTGATTGCATCATGATATTTATCACAAACATCATAATACAAGCTATCTATATACAATGTTTTCAGCGGCTGCCTAAGTTTAATTTTACTTTCATTTCTCAGCTTCATACCGCCTGCAATAATATTTCTTATAAGCTTTACTTCATTAAGGATAGTTTCATCAGCTTTGTCTGCTTTCGGAAAATCGCACAAATGAACGGAGAGTTCTGCCGTGCTAAATTCTTTTATCATAGTTTGCCAAATATATTCTGTCATAAACGGTATTATCGGAGCCATAACTAAGCATATTTCTTTTATCGCATAATATAAAGTGCTATATGCATTAATCTTGTCATTATCCATTGATTCATTCCAAAAACGTCTTCTGCAAAGACGAACATACCAATTTGAAACATCATCGACACAGCTTTCAAATTCTTTTATCACTTCTGCCGTATTATAGGAATCATAATTAGTTTTTGATTCTTGTATAAAATATCGAATTCTGCTTTGCAGCCATTTATCAATTAAATTATTTGATAATTCTTTGGTAATATGCGGCTTATCTATATCGGCATAAGTCATAAAAAATGTGTAAATGTTCCAAAAACCTAATATCTTTCGTCTCGCCTCATCTCCTAAATTATACCCAAAACGAACATCAGATGATATATTTGCTCCGGCATAAAGGTATCTGATAGTATCTGCCCCCATTTGTTCAGCTGCCTCATCAAAACGAATCATATATCCTGATTTATGAAATCTTGAACCATCTTCCTGCACCACACTGTTATATGTCATAACCTGATTATAAGGAGCCTTACCGGTTAAAGTTACGCTCATAAATAATAATGAATAAAACCATAATCTAATCTGCTCATTCATTTCTACAACCCACTCTAGCGGAAACCATTTTTGCCACTCTTCTTTGTCTGAAAAATAGCCTAAAGTAGAAAACGGAGCTATTCCGGCATCCAACCATACATCTCCCACTTCCGAAACACGATTTACTTTTTCTTTGCATTTCGGGCAAGTTATAGTAATATCATCAATCCAAGGTCTATGAAGTTCCGGTAATAAATCTGCCTTTTCTCCGCCAAGTTCACGCAATTCCTTTTTAGAGCCGATAACAGTAAGATGACCGCAGTTATCACAAGGATAAAAAGGTAAGGGAAGACCATAAAAACGCTTACGCGATATATTCCAATCACCCATATTAGTTAGCCAATCTTGCATTCGTTTACCGGCATATTTAGGAGACCATTTTACATTTTCAGCTGCTTCTAATAATTTCGGTCTTATTTCATCAGTCTTTATTACCCATGAACCTACAAGTCTGAAGATGACCTCATTTTTACATCTCCAACACACAGGATAGCTATGAGTATATTCATGAATTTTAAACAACTTGCCCTGTTCCTTTAACATATCAAAAATCAATGGCGCAGCTTCCGCGGTAGTTTTGCCCGAAAGAAGGTCATAGCCATCAGTAAAGCATCCGCCTTCATCTACCGGACAGATTTCCGGAAGTTTCTCTCGTTTTCCAAGCTCAAAGTCCTCAGCCCCACAGCCCGGTGCTATGTGAACAACACCGCTTCCTTCTTCAGCCTCGACATCTTCCCAACTGACAATTTTATGATTGACAGACTTTTGTACAGATAAAAAAGGCAAAAAAGTTTCATAACTAAGCCCTACTAATTCTTCACCTTTTATAAGCTGTAAAACCTCTCGATTTTTATCCAACATACCTAAAGCTGACTTTGCAAGTATAAAAGGCCTTTCATAATCAACAAGTTTAACGAGTGCGTATTCAAGTTTTGGATTTACAGCTAAAGCAGCATTTGCAGATAAAGTCCACGGTGTTGTAGTCCATACAAGAATGTCATAACCTTTCTCTTTTAGCGGTAGTCTTGCATAAACGGCAGTATGTGTAATATCTTTATGATATCCCGTCATTTCATGCTCAGACAATGATGTTCCGCATCTTGGACACCAAGGCATAGGTTTATATGATTTATCTATCCAATTGTTATCATTACACACGCTTAGAAAGTGCCATATGGATGTAATATTATGATCTGTATGAGTAAAATATGAGTTATCCCAATTCATCCACTGCCCCAATCTCTTGGATTGTTCTGTAATAACTTCTGAATACTTCGTTATTCTTTCAACACATTTACGAGTAAAGTTCTCCATTCCATATGATTCAATGTCCCTTTTATCTTTAAATCCTAATTCTTTTTCTACTTCTACTTCAACCCACAAGCCTTGTGCGTCAAAGCCGTTTTTATAATGGCATGAGAATCCGCTCATCGCTTTGTAACGTAAAATAATATCTTTTATACTGCGTCCCCATGCATGATGAATTCCCATAGCATTATTAGCAGTTATAGGCCCATCTAAAAACCTAAAAGGCTTTCCGTTTTTATTTTTTTCACAAAGTTTTGAAAAACAGGAATTGTAATCCCAAAACTTAAGCATTTCATGCTCAATTTCTATAAATTTTTCTTTCATTGATAATATCTCCTTTTAATATGAAATTTTTAATATTAGAAATATCATCTTCAATTAGACTGGCCACCTTCATAGCCCGATCACCTCCAATTATTTGGAGCAAATAAAAAAACTTTCACCCCAAATGAAAATTTGAAAATTTTCGCATCGGGACGAAAGTTATATACTCTCGCTGCAACTAAAATGTTATGTAAACATTATAGATACTAAACCACCCATATATCGCCATACCAGCATATGCGCCTCTTTTTACGGTGAGAAGCCGTCACGTCCTACTTGTAGAATTTACTTTCGGCGTGAAACTCAGGAGTGATGTTCAGTAATTTCCTACTCATACCGGGTTCCCACTATCTCCGGCTCACTTTATTTTTGGAAAATACCTACTGTCTCCGTCAAAGTCTTTATAATATATATATATATATATCATATGTAATTAAGATTTGCAAGGTTTTTTATAGCGAGCTTGTCGGGTGTGCTATAAAAATCACCTCTTGGTTATTATAACTAAGAGGTGATAGTTTAACTATTAATTTAATTTTTCAATTCAAATTTTTTACACGGTCATCATCAACTACTCGGCTTGTGTTGCTTTGTATTCTTGTATAACTTTTTCTGCCAGATTTATCGGCATTTCGTCATATCTTAAGAATTCCATTTCAAAGCTTCCTCTTGCCTGAGTCATACTTCTTAAATCTATTGCATAGGTATACATTTCTGCCTGAGGCGCTTCTGCGTGAACTATTTGAGTTCCGTAATCTGTTGGATCCATACCGAGTATTCTTCCGCGTCTCTTGTTCATGTCTCCCATTACATCTCCCATGTAGTCCTCAGGAATTTCTATTTCAACCTTAACTATAGGTTCAAGTAAAATTGGTTTTGCCTCTTGAATACCTTTCTTGAATGCTAATGAAGCCGCAATTTTAAACGCCATTTCGTTTGAGTCTACATCATGGTATGATCCATCGTATAAAATCGCTTTAACATTAACAACTTTGCATCCTGCTAAAACTCCTTTATCCATACACTCTCTCAAGCCCTTTTCAACCGCAGGTATATAGTTACGAGGTACAGAGCCTCCGAATATTTCTTCTGTAAACTCAAATTCCTGCATAGATGGCTCAAATCTTACACGAACATCACCGTATTGTCCGGCACCTCCGGATTGTTTTTTATGTTTTCCTTGAACATCGGATTTGCCTTTTATTGTTTCTCTATATGCAACTTTAGGATTTGATAAATCAATCTCAACCTTGAATAAATTTCTAAGCTTAGATTTAATTATCTCAAGATGCATATTGCCCTGACCGCCGATAACTAATTCTTTAGTTTCAACATTTCTTTCAAAGCTAAATGTTGTGTCCTCTTCTGCCAATCTGTTTAATCCTAATCCTACTTTTTCTTCCATTTCTTTTGATTTAACATTAACTGCCATGAATAAAGATGGTTTAGGAGTGTCAATTTGCGGATATTCAATCGGGTCACTCTTAATGGAAATAGTATCACCGGTTTTAAAATGCTGAAGTTTGGATGCGGCTCCTATATCACCTGCTGATATTTCTGAAGTTTCCAGCTGCTCCCTGCCTCTTAAGTAGAATATACCGCCGACCTTTTCGGATTGTCTTGTTCTTGAATTGTATATTTCCATATCCTTTTTAAGTGTTCCGGACAAAACCTTGAATACGTTTATTTTACCTACAAATGGGTCAACAATCGTTTTAAATACAAACGCTGATAATGGCTGTGATACGTTTATTTTTCTTACGATTTCCTTGCCGTCATCGTCCTTTCCGACAGATTGAACTAAATCCTCGGAACTTGGAAGATACTCTATAATCATTTTAATTACTTCTCTTACTCCAATTGTTTTTTGAGCTGAAGTTACTATAATCGGAACTATATCTCCGTTCATTACTGCTTTTCTTAAACCTGTATGGATTTCTTCATCCGTGAAACTTTCTCCTGCGAAGAATTTCTCCATCATTTCTTCGTCTGTTTCAGCGACAGACTCCATAAGCATTTCTTTTAATTCTGAAGCTTTTTCTACTGCATACTTTGGAACTTCACCGATTACACATTCCTTGCCATTGAAAATATATCCTTCGCTTGATATTACATCTACATATCCGCAAAAGCTTGTTTGTTCTCCAATCGGAACTGCAAACGGAACTACTTTTTTTCCGAATTTTTCTCTTAATTCTTCCAGTAATTTATCATAACTTACGTCTTCCTTATCAAGCTTGTCTAATAAAATAACTCTTGGAATTTTTCTGTCTTCACAATATTTCCAAGATTTTTCCGTTCCAACTTGAACTCCCGAAGTTGCATCCACAACTATAAGGGCACCGTTACAAACTTGAAGAGCACTGAATACCTCTCCTACAAAATCAAAATAACCTGGAGTATCCAAGAAGTTAATTTTTGTGTCATAATACTCTATAGGTATAACTGATGTTCCGATTGAAAATTGTCTATCCTTTTCTTCCTTGTCGTAATCTGAAACAGTATTTCCATCTTCTACTTTACCCATTCTGTTCGTTGCCTTTGTCATGTATAAAAGTGATTCTATCAAAGTTGTTTTACCACAACCTCCATGTCCAAGTAACGCTACATTCCTAATTTTGTCAGTACTGTAAGTTTTCATCAAAAGTTCCTCCTATATAATTTTATGCTTCCATGTATTACTATTTTACAATAACGTTTTCAAAACTTCAAGCATTTTTAATGAGGCTTACAATTAATCTATGAAAAAAATAAAATCTACCGTATTTCTTCGACATTTTACGATAGATTTTTTACTTTATTTAATCTTTTCCTTACTTAGCCTTTTCTTTGTTATGTTCTTTGTTTACAGAATTTTTGTCATCAGATTTTTCTGCATTTTTTAGACCGGAATCCTCTGATTTTCTTGATTCAGGATTTTTTCTTGAGCAGTTGCCTGTAAATACAGCACCTTCATCCATAGACAATATATTTACTACGATATCTCCGTCAATCACACCGCTTTCCTTTATATGCATCTTTCCCCTGCAATATACATTACCGGATATTTTACCTGCTACTATTATATTTTCACAATTCACAGTTCCTCTGATATCTGAATTTTGACCGATATAAAGACTTTCTGAGTCTACGTCTCCTATTATTGTACAGTCCAGTCTGATATTGCCTGTTGATTTGAATTTTCCCTCTATTGTAATATTAGAGGACACTATTGTGTCTAATTTCTCTTCATTAAACTTTATAGTTGATATAGAAGATTTCTTATTATTCGCGAACATTTTCCCTCCATAAAATCACTCTTTATATTTTAGATAGTTCTCTACTTTAAGCGGATCAATTAATTTATCATAATAGTACATTTCATAGTGAAGGTGTGAGCCGTAGCTTGTCCCTGTATTTCCCATCAGTCCTATTAACTCACCTTGTTTAACTTCATCTCCGACCTTAACCAATCTTTTTGACATATGAGCATACCTTGTTTTAAATCCATTTTTATGCTCAATCAACACATAATTACCATAGCTGTATCCATATTTCGATTCAATTACTACACCATTGCCGGCGGCATATATCCAAGTTCCGATATTATTGGATATATCTACTCCTCTGTGAACAGTACCCCATCTCGCTCCAAACATTGAACTGATTTTACCTTGGGCAGGGAAAAAAGTCGGTGTGTCTTCTAAATATTGTTTTCTGTCCTCAGCACTGATTAAAAGCTCTTGCAACTCTTCTCTTGTATCTTCTATTAACTTTTCAATACTCTCAAAATCTTCATCTACTTCTTCTGATGATTGATTCAATGATTTAACGCTATAATCTCTTAGTGATGTCAGACTTCTGCTTACTGCGGCTAAAGCAGGTGTCTGAACAGCAGGTACCGCTCTATTGTCTGAAGCTTCAGCAGAATCTTTTGCATCTTCATCTTCATCTACAGGCAGCCCGACTATTTCCTTTATCTCTTTGATTGAGCCCTGCAAATTCTCAAGTTCATTCAAAGCATCCGAAACCTTAACGGTTTTTTCATCTAAAGAATCTTTTAAATTTGTATTTTCAACTCCGAGCTTAAGGTTGTCAACCTGTAATTCTTGGAGTTCTTTTTCTAAACTGCATAAGTTATTATTTAATTTTGCATTTGATGTATATGTATTATAGGCAAATACTGAAACAACTGAAACAGCTAAGAATAATACACTGATACCGGAATATATAAACCATTTTGATATTGAAAGATTTATTGGTTTTTCCGACGTCAGAAATACAATGAAATGCAATTTAGAATTTCCATATTTCTTTTTTCTTTTCTTCTGCTTGTTAAACATAAAATCCACCCTAAATTTATATTGCCATTATTATATATTAATTAACACATAATTACAATAATTTATATTTTTTATCATTGGATTAATAGTATTTTATATCGAAAAAGAGCTATAATTTTAACAATTACAGCTCTTTTTAAGTTTTTTTAACATTTTGTATTTTCTCTAAATTCAACTATAGCCTCAGCCAGTTGTGCAGGACATGATGTGTTTTTTGAGCCGCATTTAATGTCCTTTAATTTATCTACAACTTCCTCTAAATTCATTCCCTCTACAAGTACTGATATACCCTTTAGATTTCCGTTGCAGCCACTAATAAACTTTACATTTGTCAATGTATTGTCCTTAACATCGAATTCTATCTCTCTGGAACATGTTCCTCTTGTTAAATATTTATACATCTTATTTCTCCTTCATCAGCTATATATTGTCAACATTTAAAGTATAATTGAATTCGGATAATTCTTCAAGTAAAATATATTTTTACCTCTTAAGCCTTTTTAATATTTCCTTTTCCTCGGATAAAGTTGTTTTAGATTCTATTATTTTCTGTATAGCCTTATTATGTGTCCAATCATCCAAATGATTATTCTGTATAAAATTCATAATCTTATCTCTATATTTTGAAAAACAGCTTGCTATCAGCCATGCATTTGCCATCCTGACATAATACGCTTCTTGACGTATAGAATCTGATATCTCAAGTATTTTGTCAATATACTCATCATCTATGTAATGTGCCAGAATTAAAATCAGCCCTGTTCTTACGTAAAACTCCTTATCTGACAATAAAAGAGCTTGAATATAAGGAAAAAATACTTCTCTATTTTTTTTAACAATTTTCATACCGCAGCAAAATGTATCACAAACAGCCCAATTATCAATTTTAGCAATAAATATATCCATATACTTGAAAATTTCTTCAAAATCTGTTTTTATATTATTTAGGACTAAGCCTTGAAGCATTATTTCTTCATAATAATCATCTCTGCAAAATTTGAAGTACTCTCTCCAATCTCCTTTAGATATATATTTTGCAATATTTCTTAATGCTGGTATCCTTATTCCTAATAAATTATCTATGTTAGGTATTAAATTAGATTGAAACTTTCTATATTCTTCTTCGGCTGATGATTTAAGACAGTCGACCAAGGAAGAATAGATTTCTTTGTTCCAAGAGCAGTCTTTGTATTTTTCGTAGTTATTTTTCAAGTTAATCATCTAACTCCTGAGCTTCTTTTAAAATTTCATCATTATCTATCTCTACTTCACCATGTTTTGCCATAGATATGCATATAAGAGCAAGGGCGAAGGCTACAACTGCATATATAAACACATGCGAATAGTTTTTAGTCATATCGCGAATCAAGCCGAATAAAGGAGGGCTTAATATAGCAGATGAAGCTGAGAAGAAGTAATAGTACCCGGTATATTTGCCTATCCTTGAGCTTTTAGCTATTTCTAAAACCATTGGAAGAGAATTAATATTTACTAATGCCCAGCAAAATCCGGCTAAAACCAGCAATATTCTGACTACATTTATATTATTTGAAGGTATTTGCAGAGCAAACAAAATTATTATTCCTACAAGTCCTGTCATTATAGTTTTCTTTCTTCCGAACTTAGTTCCTATAATTCCTGCAGGAATAGCTCCGGCAACTAAAGCCAATGAGAAAAATGATAAGGTCATGTTAGCCGTGCCTTTACTTGCACCCAAAACATTTGTAGCATACAGGGTAAAATATGTTTCTATGGCATTGTAACCTGCAAACCAGAAAAATATAGCCAGCAAAATAAACAGCAAACTTTTGTTAATATTCTTTTTATCTGAAAGCTCTTCTGTTTTTTCCTTTTCTTCCATTTCGACTCTCTCTGTTTTAGTCAATATGGCAGGTTCTTTTACAAACAAGAATAAAAGTACCCAAGCTATCATCATTACTATACCGGAGAACATAAAAGGAGCTTTCATTCCGAAAATATTAATTAATATTCCTCCCAATACAAATGCGAGAACTCCTCCTACTCCGCCCATAAGATTTATAACTCCGTTTGCTTTTGAACGAAGCGGTGAAGGTGTAACATCGGGCATAAGTGCAATTACAGGCGAACGCCATGTGCTCATAACAAAATTAAATATTATTACTACTCCCATAAGTGCTGCTATACTTGTAGTCCACGGTATAAATACAAACATTGTCGCACATATCGGTATACCAATCAGAATATACGGAAGCCTCCTGCCTCTTTTGGTATTGGTCTTGTCGCTCAGAGCCCCGAATAATGGCTGAAAGATAACCGCAAATACATTATCAATTGCCATAATCATTCCAAGCACAAACGTAGATGTAACATAGTTTTCTAAAATCAACGGTACATTGGCATTATAAACAGACCATGCCAATGATGAAGCAAAAAAACCGAATCCAATTAGAAAGGTTTTTTTATAGTCTAATTTTAATCCTTTGCTTTTTGCAGACATAAATTTGTCCCCCAATATTATATTTTTATAATAAAAAATCATAATAGATTATAATCTTGTTATAATTTTATTATGATTTTAATTACATCGTAAGTCTTATCTAAATTGCCTATGGATATTATATTATATTCACCAAATAAAGGCAATTAAAAACTCTATCTGATTATTGCAGCCTTTCGGCTGTTAATAATTTCTTGAAAATTAATTATTGACTCATTTCTTCCGTTCAGGTAGAAATCATAATTATAAAGCATGCTTGCAAGTCTTACAACACAATCCATTGCGCTGTTATCTATACCCAGCTCTCTTGACAATATTGATAATGGCACAAGCCCTGTTTGTATATCCTCATATATATATCTTGTATGAATTGTGGTCGGAGCTAAAACCTCAGTGTATGCAGCGTTATTTTGCAATGCTTCGTATAGAGTTTCTCCTTCTGTTCTATATATACGGTTTAACCATTTAATTGCAGTATCTACTTCAACTCCCAGCGCCTGCGCTATAGCAACTCTTTCACTGTCGATTTTTTCCAAAAACGAAGCAACTGTAGGAGATATACCTTGCTGATAATGTGAAAATGTAACTTGCTCCTCAATTCGTGCTATATTCAGTATAACAGGAACAGGGTGAAATATTATTCCAAGATTGGACAGCCCTGTATCAAGCGTAGAATTTGCCGGAATTATAACATCATAAAATTGGCTTAACAAATCACATACTTCCTGTGTATATTCAGGATTATGCGCTGCAACATGCAGTTCTTTTTTCAGAGAAAACACCCTGCAAAGCCCGTTTTTAACAAGCCTGCAGGTATATATCAATGTATCGGCTTCAGCAATTATAACATCTGCTTTAAGTCCGTTTCTCTCAAGAATTTCTTTAAAATAATAAGTTCCAAGCGTTCTTCCCGGATTTAGCAGAATAATCTGACCATCCTTTAAAAACGGAGCGATTTGCTCAGCTATATCACCATGAGCATTAGCAGGAGTCGCAACCATTATCAGACTGGCACCGTTAACGGCCTGTGCTATATTACTCGTCAATTCATTTATTTTTTCCTTAAAATTATAATACCCTATTAAATCTATTCCCCCATTTTCTTCAATTTCATATAGAACTTTAGGGTTTCTGTTGTATAAAGAAACATCACATCCCTTATGTGTAAAATAGGACGCAAAGCTTTGCCCGCCGTTTCCGGCACCAATTACGGCAACCTTCATAAGCACTCCTCCAATCTTTTCTTTTGTTGACTGTTTATTTTAAATTCCATGATTAATCAATTTATGCTGCTATATTCAAATACAAAACTCACTATTGGTTTATCAAGGTTTTTATTCTTATTTTTTCTTGTTTAGGCATAGGTTTTTTCTTTGTTTCAGATTTTGGTGATGATATATCCAGGTTTCCGTTTTCTCTTAAAGCATCAATTCTCTCTTTTTCACTTAATTCCTTCATTTTTTCATCTGAATATGCAAGGCCTGAGCAGGCCTGACACTTTCCATCTATAACTCTCGTTGATAAAATACCTCTGAATTTATCATTTTTAACGATATGAGGAGCATCTATAATTCCTCTTTTTATGCAATCAGCCAATACAAAGGCATTTGATAAAGGATCTTCATAATCCTTATAAAAATCACAAATAAAATCTTTCAGATATTTTACCTCAGAAATCAAATTTTCCTTTCTTTTAATTATTTCATCATTTTTAGATAAATCTATGCTGTCATTAACTAAATTTCTGATTACGCCTCTTACTATTTTACAGCTTTCTATGATATTTTCAGGAGTTGCGGCATGCTCTGCCTCATTAAATCCTACTACATGAATTATATGAGGTTTGATATTCATAGCTAAAAATGTTGTAGCTGCCAACTGACCTTTCGCAATATCCAAATCAGGAGACAAATAGTTAAGCCCTGCACGAACTTGTCTGTATATCTTAAAATTATCATCGGATAATTCCTCAACTAATTCTACCATAGCCATTACTCTTGCCAAATCCATAGAAAAAGAAAGTGTATTAGGAGTATTAAACATATACTGAGCTATATAATTTTTAACCCCGTATTTTTTTGCGTTATATGCTGATACATAAGCCATAAATACTGACATAACATCATGTGCATCTCTAAGTGACCAGTGATGAGGTTCATTAATTTCTACCGCTATATTTCTATCACCGTGATATTTGATAAGCCTTTGTGCTTCATCTATTGAAACCTCAATACTTCTGTCTCCGCGTCCATCAAGTTCGTTATACCAGCAAAGCGGTATAGCACTCCAGGCATTATCAATAGTTTCAATAAGTAAATCTGCCATCTTGAAAACATCAGCAGTTCCGCTGTAGCATCTTATCAAAGGATGGTTACCTCTCTTAGTGGCTTCCTTTAGATTAATAAAGTCTTCTCTTGTTCTGAGAGGAACTCCTCCTGCCCCGTCATTTTTCTTATCCATGTTTTGTTGATTAAAGAAAAATTGCTGTGTATTTTGATCAGGCCCCAGCGAAATCACATCTAATATTTTGGCATCGGCAATTTCTTTTATACCTTCCAAGGTATCTTCATAAGATGGCAACCCGAAATGATGTCTTAAAACAGGATATGGATATTTTTCATTGATTCTGTCTATAATATTTCCTTGATACTCTCTGTATTTATCATCCTTTTCTATTCCGTTTAAAAAACATGCACAATCATCAATATCGTCAAAACCATCTGAAATATATTCAAAAAAATCAAAAGTTCTTGCCACATCGGCGACCGGCTTAGTCCCTCCGAAACACCATTTAGTATCGGTGAAATTAATATTTTTTCTGAACTCATCTATATCTGCCAATATCTTAGAAACGTTTTCAGGTGTCAATCTATAACTGAGCGCTACTATATCAGGCTTTACTTCCAACATCTTACTTTTAAGGACTTCCGTACCGGTGGCAGGTCCTAAAAATATTGTATCATAGCCATGACTTTTAGCTATGTTTAAAAAATTAATAATTCCTGCTACATGTACGCAGTTTCCTATGGATGCTCCAAGTACAATTTTATTCTTCATAATCTGCCTCCGTTCATTTATTTTTTTAATTTTAAATTTGATTTGAAAAAGTTATCGTAAAAATTGAGTCAAGAATAATTTTCCCATTATATAAAAAACTAAACTATGCATAATAGTTTTGACTAAGTTTTTTTAATTATCACAGTTTGTACATACAATGCGAAATTTACTCACGACCATACTGAGAATTTAATAATTTGATTGGTTTTATAGGTTTTGATTTGTGTAAATTTTATAATTTATTTATGATAGCCTGATAATATAGTTTCAGGCAAATAAAAAGTTATTTTTATTATTTTATTATTTTTATAAAAGTTTGTCAAGAAAATTTTTTACAAAAAAAACGAAATTTTTTTAGCAAATTTCGTTTTTTTATTTATTTATTTTAGGTTTTATTTTTGTTATATAATAATTTATAAAAACGCCGAAAGCATAATCATAAACTATAAAAGCAATTTCAGCAACTAAAATAAGCCACCAATATAACTTTATTACCGCAAATTCTCTGAGAAGAAAATATATACATAGAGCAGATAAATTAAAAAATAACAATTTTAATGTCATTTCAAGTAATATAGCTTGTTTCACAAAAAACGACTTTTTTTCTATTGCATATTTAACGATACTGTACAGACCAAAGAATAATATATATGAAACAAATTCTATTTGATTTGTTGTTAAAAAAAATCCAAGTATAACAGATGCTATGTAAAATAAAATTCCACTTTTTGCTCCGAATTCAACAATTACAACAGCAATCACAAGTGATGCAAGTGCAAGTAAAGCAATTGTATTCGTTTTGATAATTGAAGATGCAATTATAAATACTTGATTTAAAGCAAGCAATACTCCCAAATAAGCAATTCCTTTGCTTTTTAACAGCATGAAATCAAGTCCCCTCCCATGCATTCACAGCAGCAGTCCGCACAAATAAGCTGCATACAGCAGTCCATATCTGAACGTCCGCCTCTGCCGTAATTATAAGTTCTTGTTTGATATGCTCTTTGCATATTGACTATTTGATTCAAATAGCTTGAATATTCAGCATTATTTGGCTCCATTGTGCAAGCAGTTCTCACAAATTGAACTCCTTGAACGGTTGAGCCAAGATTAACATAGCAAACTCCCATAAGAAAGTTCCACTCTGAATTTCTTGATTTTATACTATTAAGAATATATATAGCCTGTTGATAATTTCCGCTGTTCATATATTGTCTTGCAGTTTGGAAGCTGCTGTCACCGGAGCTGCTGTTGTAACTGCTTGATTGACTGCTGTATGAATTACTGTATGAACTGCTGCTGCCATTCATAAGCTTATCATAGGCTTCCTGAACTTCTATAAATTTTTCTTGGGCCAATTCCTTAAGAGGATTATCGACATGCATATCAGGATGATACTGCTTAGCCAGCTTTCTGTATGCTGCCTTTATTTCGTCCTTTGACGCACCTCTTTGAATTCCTAAAACCTCATATGGATCTCTCATCTCTTACCTCGTCCTTTGCACTTTTTCGTAATTTATTCATTATACCTGAGTATATAATATTATCAATTATTCCTTTATCTTTTATTAAAGGAAGCTTATCAATTTCTTCATTTAGAAAAGATAAATTCATCATTAAAATTTCATTGGCATAGTCGTCTACATTGTCTAAATTCAGCTTTATAAAAGGATTGTACGAACTGCTTTTTTTATCTTCTTCAATATCAAGGTATGCATCTAAAATATAAATATATTTTCCAAGAAAAAATCCTATTTTCCTTAATATTTTTTCCCAATGGTCATTTTTATACACCATCAGTTCTCCCATAAGATTGCCAAATTCATTGGAAATACTATCTATATCGCTTGTATCTGAATTTTCAAGCTTTATTATATTCTCAAGAGAGGATTTTATAAATTTTTCTTTTTCCTCATACAATCTGACTGTTTTTTTATAATCGGAATTCAAGACTTTTGAAAATAACAGCGATTTAAAATCCTTTTCATCAAGCCAGTTATCCTTGCAATTATAATATGCCAAGATGATATTCATAGCTGAAGCATAATCGGTTATTTCATTTTCTATAATAATTTGTTTTTTTATAGGATGTACGATGCATCTTTTCTTTACCGCTCTATCCTCAACTTCATATAAAGAGCTTAAAATTAAAATTAAAAAGGTCATATCGTAATTTAAGGTTAATCTGCTGATTTGAGAATAATTTTTCTTAAGATTCATGCAAAGACCACAGTAATAGCCCTTATATTTATAATACTCTTTGAATTTCAACTCTGCTTTGTCTATATTTACATATCCGAACATATAAAATACTTTTTCACTGAAATAAATCCTGTTTAATCAGGATTTATTTCAGCAATTCCTTCAATTTATTTACTGTAAAATCAACATCATCTTTTGTAACCCAATTGTTTGTTACAAATCTATATTCTCCGTCCTCAATACCGTTTATCTTTATACCCGAATCAAAGAAGCTATCTACCAAGACTTTATCTTCTATCATTCCCTCTTCAATCGTAAAGAATACAAGATTTATATCTCTCCTCGAAAAATCAACCTTAATTCCTTTAATTTCTGAAAGTTTTTCAGCCATATAATCAGCATTTTCATGATCTATATGAAGTCTGCCAACCATTTTTTCCAATGCAACAATTCCGGCAGCCGCTAAAATTCCTGCCTGTCTAAGGCCTCCGCCCATAAGCTTTCTGTTTTTTCTTGCTGCATCTATAAATTCATTGTTTCCTGCAAGCATTGATCCTACAGGTGCACAAAGTCCTTTTGACAGACAAAACATAATTGTATCACAATTCTTAGTAATTTCTTTGACATCAACTTTAAGTGATGCCGCTGCATTAAAAACTCTGGCCCCATCCATATGAACAGGTAGTTTATATTTATCGGCTACTTCTTTTATTGATTTTAAGTTTTCTACAGGAAGAACTGCACCACAGCCATGAGCCTCTTCAACACAAATAAGAGATGTTCTTGGCATATGAATATCATCAGGTCTTATATGCTTTTCAACAAGCTTAGGGTCCATAGCTCCATTATTGCCTTGTATAGTTCTAAGCTGCACTCCGGCAATAACCGCAGCTGCTCCAACTTCATGTATAACTATATGAGCGTTATGCTCAAGTATGACCTCATCTCCGCGTCTTGTATGAGTCAGCAAAGCAAGCTGATTTCCGAATGTTCCGCTCGGAACAAATAAAGCTGCTTCTTTTCCTACTATTTGTGCCGCAAGTTTTTCAAGCTCATTTATCGTCGGATCATCACCATATACATCATCACCGACAGCCGCTGTAGCCATTTTTTGTCTCATTTCTTCTGTAGGCACTGTAACGGTATCACTTCTTAAATCTATATATCTCATAAAAATCCTCCAAAAATCACAGTGTTAATTTTCTTTTTAAGTATATCACTAATTTATATTTGTTTGCAATATTTTATATTCAATTATTAATTTTAATTCTGAATCTTGCACTATAGATGAGTTTAATTTATAATAATTTTATAGTATTGAAAAGCTAAGATGTTGAGAATATTATAATAAATAAGTTAAATATAAGAAAAGGATGTGTTTTTATGAATTTTACATTTAATCATTTTAATTTTAATGTAATGGATTTAGAAAAATCAATGGAGTTTTACGATAAGGCTCTCGGTTTAAAGGAAGTCAGAAGAAAAGAGGCTGCTGACGGAAGCTTCATCATAGTATATTTAGGTGATGGAACAGGAAATTTCAGCTTAGAGCTTACTTGGCTGAGAGATAGAGAAGAAGCTTATGATTTAGGTGAATGTGAATACCATTTAGCATTTGTAACTGATGATTATGATGCGGCATATCAAAAGCATAAGGAAATGGGATGTATTTGTTATGAGAATCCTAATATGGGGATTTATTTTATAGAGGATTTAGACGGATATTGGCTGGAAGTTGTGCCTAAAAGAAAATAGAAATTTAACTTAGCTTGTATAATAATTGAAGTATTGGTAGTGAAAGCTTAGTAGGGTTGTTGCTTCGATATACTTTTATTGTAATTTTAAGGTATGGCAAACAATATAAGAAGTGTTTCTGACTCCGATCTCGAGATTTAGCTTGATTTAATTTAAGGATGCTAAATCTCGCTTAAGTCGCATAAACACTTCTTATATTGTTTGCCTTTCATAACGCCGAAAGACAGAGAAAAATGGAAAAGATTTTTCTCTGTCTTTCTTTGGTATTGGCGAGTCTATCTACTAGGCTTTCACGCATAGTTTATTGGAATATCCGCTTGAATAGATATTTATGTATTTGCTATAAGCTTCTTATTGCAAAAAGCTGGCTTAGACAGCTTTTTAAGCAGCAAAGCTGCTATTCAGCTTGATTACAAGCTAAGTAATCAAACCTGCCAAAAACAAAGATATCCAAGGAAAAATCCCTTTTATTTTTCCTTAGATATCGTCGCTAAGCACGCGAGAAATATAACAAAGTTTTATGTGACTTGAGCGTGGTTTAGCTTCATTAATCAAATCAGGCTAAATCTCGCGAATGGAATCAGAAAACTTTGTTATATTTCTTGCTAAACCTAGATTCGTTACAAAAGTATATCGAAGTAATAGCACTTACTAATTCCGTGCTATTGCTTCGATAAATTCATATTTAACTTCCTGTTGATTTGTAGTGCTTTACTCCTATTTTCCATAAGATAAGGCAGGGAATAAGGAATATAAACGCTGCCAGTGGAGTTAAGCTGTATAAAACATTTTTTGTTCTTCCTATAAGATACATGAAGGGATAATACTGAACACAGGCAAGAGGAATTATGTATGTGAAAAATTTAAGAACATAATCTCCATATATTGACATTGGATATTTTCCGTATTCTCTTCCTCCGTCTGTAAATATATTCATAAATTCAAGCCCTTCTATTGTGAAAAAGCATATTGAAGCATAGATTATGAACAGTCCTGAAAAAAGTGCCGTTCCACCAATTATCATAGTAACAAGGGTAAATATCTTGTCGACTGTCCATATCACTCCGCAGTTAAAAATAGCATATATTAAAATCACTGCTGCTTGAAAAAGTCTGCCTAACCTTGTTATTTCAAGCTTAGATGCCAAAACCTGAAACATTGTATTTCTAGGTCTTAACATAATTCTGTCAAACTCTCCGTTTGATATTACTCCCGAGAATGTATCAAAACCTCTAAAAAAACATTCGGCTAATGAAAATGCTATAAGTACAACAGAAAAGCATATGAGCACCTCGCTGTATGTAAATCCTTCAACAGAATTAAATCTGTAAAACATGAAATATATTCCTAAAAATGCGGAAAAAGAGATTAGAAATTGACCTAATGTTGTAAAGAAAAACGAGGTCTTATATTGCATAATACTTTTTACATAAATACTTAGATATTTTATATATAACTTCATGCTATCAACCTCCCTGTACCACAACTTTTTTTAAGCCTTTATTTAGCATAAGCTTTCCTATCACGGTTAAAGTCACAAACCAAAATAACTGCAATAATATTGCATTTATTGCGTCATTTCCACTAAGGTTTCCGCTGTAAATTCTGAAAGGAACATTCTGCATTGACGCCCAAGGCAATACGCTCATTATATTAAAAAGTTTTTCAGGAAAAAACGGTAAAGGTATTATAGAGCCTCCGAAAAATTCTGATATCGATGCAGCAAAAAGTCTTATACCTATTGATGATATAGTAAAAAATGATGTCGCATATATTATCATACAAAATGATATCGTTACTAAGAATGCCAAAATCATCGAGATTATAAACAATATAAAAAGATTAAAGTTTGCAGGTATTATAAGCCCATATGGTTTAGGTAAAAATACCGCTATAAGCAATATCGGAACACATCTTAGAACAGTTCTTGAAACTCTGATTGCCATATTTTTTATGTACCACATATTATATATATCCATAGGTCTGCAAAGCTCGTATGCAACCCCACCGCTTGTTATCATGGCAAAAAGATCATTGTCTAAAAACCATATGAAAAAAAGTGCTATAGTTGCCTGCTGAAGCCATATATATGAGCTAAGCTCCTGAAACTTCATAGGGAAAGCATCTGCATTTGACTTATAAAATGCTGCAAATATCAATATCTCCATGAATCCCCAAAAAAACTGTGTAGCTACTCCAGCATAGGCAGCAGCCCTATATTGAAGGCTGTTAATAAATCTGATTCTGAAAAATGAAATATACTTTTTCATATCTTGTATTCCTCGTACAGCTTGACCACCATTTCATCCAATGAGTTGGCAGATTTGTACTGCTCTTTCAAATCGTCAAGAGTTCCGTCCAATAGTATATGTCCTTTTCCGATAAGTACAATCCGCTTTGTCAGCGCATCAATATCCTGCATATCGTGAGTTGTAAGTATGACAGTAGTCTTTTTTTCTTCGTTTATTGTTTTGATAAAATCTCTTACTGCCAATTTTGATACAGCATCAAGTCCTATAGTGGGCTCGTCTAAAAATAAAATCTGTGGGTTGTGTAAAACTGATGCAACTATTTCACAGCGCATTCTTTGCCCCAGTGATAATTGCCTTGCAGGTGTTCTGATTATGTCTTCAATATTTAGTAGTGTGGAAAGGTTGTTAAGATTGTCTTTGTAAATTTTGTCAGGCACTTTGTAGATGTCTTTTAAAAGCTCATAGGAATCAATTACCGGGACATCCCACCATAGCTGTGAGCGCTGTCCGAAAACAACTCCTATTTCTCTTACATGATTAATTCTGTCCTTCCATGGTGTTCTTCCGTTAATACTGCATGTACCGTCATCAGGTGTAAGTATACCTCCCATGATTTTTATGGTACTGCTTTTTCCAGCGCCGTTAGGTCCTATATAGCCTACCATTTCGCCCTTAGCTATACTAAAGCTTATATTATCAAGCGCATTTACAAGTTCGTATTCCCGCTTAAACAAAGCCTTAGCAGCCTCCTTGAATCCGGCATTTCGCCGATGTACCTTAAAAGTTTTTGAAATGTTCCTAAGTTCGATCATTTAATATCTCCTTATTTTATTTCAGCCGCTTAGATATTGTATCACAAAAGATTATATTGTCAATAAGATAAATAGCAACTTTTAATCCTAAAAACAAAAAGAATGCTTCAGGTTTAATACAGGACTCATTCCTATTAATATCTTAATATAATATCTGATTTTCACGTACAATCAGTTTTTATTTTTATTTATTTGATATCTTATATATTGTATAGAAGCTTCCAAGCAAAAGCAGTGCGCTGACTAATAATTCTGTTCCGTATGGAATACCGGGAAACACGTCCTTAATTGATGCTATTACAAAGCCTATTATTACAAGATATGTTTGTTTTGGATATTTTCTAAGTATTATTCGTATAATTTTTGCAGTTAAGAATATGCCTAACAAAACTCCGGTTCCCATTGCAAACAGAAAAACAATATTCACGGTTTCTATTGCCCCGAGGGTTTGCTCGTACAAGCCTAAAATAAGCAGCATATACGAAAAGCTTATTCCGGGCAGAACCAAGGCTGTAGCTAAAACAATCCCAATTAAGAATATTACTAAATATTCTGCCAAACCATCGGCATTTATGATAAATAAATCTTTAGGCAGGCATTCAAGTAATAAAACAATTACTATGCCTAACAGAGGATATGTAATAGTTTTTAAGTCTATTTTTTTCACACCGGCAGACTTAATCAACAGGGGTATACTTCCAAGGACTGCACCCATGAACAAATATACCATTGGCGTCTTGTATGTATTGTATGTAAGCAATATGAGCTTTGAGAAAACTAGAATTCCAATAATTCCGCCCATTGCAACGGATAATAAAAATTTGAAATTTTCTTTTGGTTTTTCAAAAAAGGTATCAACTGCTGCTATAAGTTTATAATATATGCCGCAAATCAGTGCTACGGTTCCTCCGCTAACACCCGGGATAAGCATTGATACTCCGATAATTAATCCATTTATCATGTCAGATAACATACTATTTCACCATTCTTTTTTATAAAATATTATGCATAACAAGAATAGTATATCACAAAATATATTTGCATAACAAGTTTAAATTCTTTTTTCTTCCTTTTTAATAGTCTTAATTCCAAATATGAAATATAATATGTGACCAAGCCATACTATACATAATATTATTCTTCCTATCGGCACTTTATGCATCATTATAAAGCCTATACCCATAGTGAATGTTATGGATAATATTATACTCACCTTTGTTTTAACTGTCATTGCTCGATTTTTAACGTAGCTTTCCAGGTTTTTCTTATACAAATTTGTAGATAAAAACCAATCATGAAGTCTTTTTGAGCTCTTAGCGAAAAAATACGCAGCTGCTAATAAAAACACCGCTGAGGGCAGTAAAGGCAGCACTGCTCCGGCAGCACCGATTCCTAAAAATATAAGCCCTAATATTAAATTTAAAATTCTCATTTTAACCCACGCTTCCTTCTTTAGCTTTTTTCTTTTCTTTTTTAGATTCTATCAAATGCTTGATTACCGGTATCGGATGATATAGAAGTAGTCTAGGTCCGGCATATCTCATGACCTTTTTTATTTTTTCACTTTCATGTTTTTGATAACAATGCAGCTTACAATTGCTGCAAAAGGTTTTCGTTTCTATAAACGGACATTTATCTGTCCTGTCAATTGCATATTTAAGAAGTTGTGAACAATCATCACACAACTCTGCGTCAGCTTTGGAAACAAATCTATTTTTAATATCTATATGCTTGTTGCCGCAGCAATATATTCTCATCATAAGACTTATAATAACTTTTTCTCTTTGGCGTTTTTTAATTATTTCTTCTTTCATCAGCTTATCCTCCCCGAATTAATACTAATGAGTTTATTGAATCCACAACTGATAAAATAACTCCGCTAAGTTAAGTGCATATTTTTGATAAATAAGAAGTCCCGCTACAATCATTATCCAAATGAAAACTTTTAAAATACAGTTTTTTACAGCCATATATAAAATTAAGATAGTTAGCNNGCTAACTATCTTAATTTTATATTACCATTTAATCTTAATTTTTGTCAATACTAAATTTAATATTCAACTATTTTATTTCCCTTTCCTCTTTCGAGTATAGATTTTTGAATTTCTGAGATTTTATTAAATATTTCATTTTCATTAATCATTAATTTACCGTCATATTTCAAAAATTCACCTTCAACCATAGTATATAAAATATTGCTTGAATTTGAACTGTATATTATTGAATTTACAGGATTATATACCGGATAGGTGTTAGATTTTTTCAAATTCCATATAATTAAATCAGCATCATATCCCATTTCTATTTTTCCGGTTTTAAAGCTTAATGCATTATGAGCGTTCATCAAATGCTTCCATATTTCTTTAATGACAAACTCTTCAGAATTATCTTCCAGAAGTTTTCCGTTTAATGCAAACAGTCTCGCCTGCTCAAGAGGACTCAAAGTATTTGAGCTGGCTGCACCATCAGTTCCGAAGCTATAGTTTATTTTATCCTTTAGTCTGTATATATTGCCCTTTCCCATAGCAAGCTTCATATATGTTTTAGGGCAAAATGCAAAGAAGGTTTTATCATTTAAATATTGCAAATCATCATCTTCTACCCAAAGTCCGTGTGCTATAATAGCATCTATATCTAATGCACCGCTTTCCTGCAATATCTTAAACGGTGATTTAGAGCTTTCTTTGTAGCTATTTTCTACTTGTTCTTTCGTTTCCGAAACATGTATATGTATACCTACTTTTAACTCCTTAGCCACAGTTACTATCTCGTCCAGTATCGGTCTTGGACAGGTATACGGAGCGTGGGGGCCAAGTCTTAATTTTACTCTGTTTGAAATATTTTTGTTTTTTATTATAAATTCCTTAGCAGATTCTAATTGATCTTTATAATCAGGTGCCAAACCGAATACAGTCGGTGCTATATCGGCTCTTATTTTACAGTCCAATACAGCTTGAAGAACCGAATCCTGACAAAAATAATGATCGGCAAATGCAGTTACACCATTATCAAGCATTTCAATCACAGCAAGCTTAACTCCGTAATAAACATCATTTTCACTTAGCTTGCTCTCATAAGGAAAAATCTCTTTATTAAACCAATCATCAATTGTAACATCTTCAGCGATTCCCTTAAATATATTCATGGCAGCATGAGAATGCAAATTTACAAAGCTGGGACTTACATAGTATTCGCTGCAGTCAATAAGCTCATAATCATCGCTGATTAAAGCATTATTTCGTGAATTTATAACTTTATTTATTTTGCCGTCCTCAATATAAATATCCTTATTTTTATCTATACTGCAATCATTGTTAATAATATTGGCATTTCTAAGTAAAGTTTTGTTCATATTCTTTTCCTCCGTATAATTTCCCCTCGTATAAAATATTAATATATATAATACTAACCACAAAAAGCATCTCAGTTGCTCAAATTTTGTGCAGCCTAGCTATTTGTGGTTAGTGTTTTATTTTTCTTACTCTACTTTTTCAAGCTTAATTCCTGTATCTAAGCCGTTCAGATTTTGCATTTCATATGAAGTATCATCTGTTTTTTCTATTGAAACAGCCAAAGTTTCACTCTTGATATATTCTTCAAATGATTTAACAGCAGTGCTGATTTCTTCTTGTCCATTGTAGAATATTCTTATGTTATCCATCATTTCATAACCGTTATTTTTTCTCATCTGCTGAACTTTTGATATAAATTCTCTTGCAAAACCTTCTTCTATAAGCTCCTTAGTCAGGTTTGTATCTATGATAACGAACAGGTTATTATCCATTTCAACGTCATAGCCTTCTTTTGAAGAAATTCTTATATCCAGCATATCCTCAACTACCTCTACATCTGTTCCATTTACTGTCATATTGTAGCTTCCGCCGTTTTGTACGGCAGCTATAACTTCTGCCGCATTTACATTAAGAAGTTCATTTGCGAACAGCTTAACATTAGCACCAAGCTTTGGTCCGCAGGTTTTGAAGTTTGGTTTTATAGTAAAGTTCATAAATGAATTTAAGTCCTTCTCAAAAACTACTTCCTTAACATTTAGTTCTTCCATTATAAGAGGAGTTAAGTCAGAAATTAATTCTTCATATTTTCCGTCTACAAGTATTTTTTGAATAGGCTGTCTTACCTTTATTTTAGTGACTTCTCTTGAAGCTCTGCCAAGTTTAACGAGCTCCTTTACTAAATCCATTCTTTCTTCTACATTTTTATCTATCAAGCCTTCATTAGCTTCAGGATAAAAGCTTAGATGCACTGATTTCTCTCCTGTTAAATTAAGATACATCTCCTCTGATATATATGGAGCAAATGGAGCTGTGAGCTTAGACAATCCTACTAATATCTCATATGTTGTAATGTAAACAGCTTTTTTGTCCTCTGTCAATTCAGTTGCCCAGAATCTTCTTCTTGAACGTCTGATATACCAGTTAGATAAATCTTCATTAACAAAATCTTGTATTGCTCTTACTATTTTAGTTAAATCAAATACCGACATGGATTCTCTTACATATTTAACTAAATTGTTGTATTTTGATATAATCCATCTGTCAAGCTCAGGTCTGTCTTTATACTCAACAAAAAATTCTCTCGGATTTACATTGTCTGTATTTGCATATAACGAGAAGAATGTATAAACATTCTTTATAGTTCCGAAGTATTTGCTAAGAACTTCTTTTAGGCCGTCTTCGTCAAATTTAGTAGGTGACCACGCAGGTGATACATATAGCAGATACCATCTGAGCGCATCCGCACCGTATTTATCAAACAAATCAAATGGGTCAACTGTATTTCCTCTTGATTTTGACATCTTCTTGCCGAATTTATCTAATATCAAATCATTGACTAAAACTCTCTTATACGGTGATACTCCCTTTACATATGTTGATATAGCAAGCAATGAATAGAACCATCCTCTTGTTTGATCTATGCCCTCACATATAAAGTCAGCAGGGAATAATTCGTCAAAATTTTCTTTATTTTCAAATGGATAGTGATGTTGAGCAAAAGGCATCGATCCACTGTCAAACCAGCAGTCTATAACATCTTTAACTCTTGTCATTGCCTTACCGCATTTAGAACAAGTTATATGAATATCATCAACAAACGGTCTGTGAAGCTCTATGCTTTCATCTATATTCTCTATAGCACGCTCAACCAGCTCTTTTCTTGAGCCTACACTGTCAGTATGGCCGCATTCGCATTTCCACACAGGAAGCGGTGTTCCCCAGTATCTGCTTCTTGATATTGCCCAATCGTTCAGATTTTCAAGCCAGTTTCCGAATCTCTTTTCTCCCACATAGTCAGGATACCATTCAACTGTATTGTTATTCTCAATTAATTTATCCTTTAATTTTGTCATCTGGATATACCAGCTTGGCTTTGCATAATACAATAAAGGAGTTTTACATCTCCAGCAATGCGGATAATTATGAAGCATAGCTTCTTTTCTGTATAGCTTTCCTTCTTGCTTTAACCACACTAATATTTCAGGGTCTGCATCCATAACGAACTTTCCTGCCCATATAGTTTCAACATACTTGCCTGTTTCATCAACAGGCTGTAAAACAGGGAGATCGTATCTCATTCCAGTGTTGTAGTCGTCCTCGCCAAATGCAGGAGCTGTATGAACTATACCTGTTCCGTCATCAGCAGTTACATAGTCCGCACAAGTAACAAAGAAAGCTTTTTTGTCAGCTTTAACAAAAGGCATAAGCTGTTCGTACTCCATGTACTCCATTTCTTTTCCCTTAAGCTCTGCCAAAATCTCATATTCTTCTTTTATTACCTTGCCTATCAAAGATTTTGCAAGATATAAAACATCTCCCTTTTTATCTTCGGTATCAGCTAATTTTATTTTTACATATTCCATTTCAGGATGTACCGTAAGTGCTACGTTTGATGCTAAAGTCCACGGAGTTGTTGTCCATGCAAGGAAATATGCATCCTCATCTTTTTTCTTAAATTTAACAAAGGCAGTAGAAGTTTTTATCTCCTCATAGCCTTGTGCAACCTCATGTGAAGCAAGACCTGTTCCGCATCTTGAGCAATACGGAAGTATCTTATGGCCTTCATACATTAATCCGTCCTTGAAAAATTTATCAAGTATCCACCAGACTGACTCGATATAATTATTGTCAAGAGTTATATACGGATTATCCAAGTCTATCAGATATGCCATACGCTCTGTCATTTGTCTCCACAAATCGCTGTATGTGAATACAGAGTCTCTGCACTTTTGATTAAATTCTGCTATACCGTAGTTCTCTATATCCTGCTTATCTTTTAATCCAAGTTGTTTTTCAACTTCTATTTCTACCGGAAGTCCGTGTGTGTCCCAGCCTGCCTTTCTTTTTACCTGATAACCCTCCATTGTCTTAAATCTACAAACAGAGTCTTTTAATGTTCTTGCTATAACGTGATGTATGCCCGGTCTTCCGTTTGCTGTAGGCGGCCCTTCAAAAAATACAAACTGAGGTTTATCTTTTCTTGTTTCAACGCTTTGATGAAGCAAATCTATATCTTTCCAATAACCAGACATTTGCTTTTCATATTCATTATAAGGTAATTTTGATATGTCCTTAAAAAGTTTCATATTAATTCACTTTCCTTTCTCCAAAAAATATTTAAGTCCCATGCCAAAAGACATGGGACGAAGTTTCTCCGTGTTACCACCCAAATTATACAAAAATGATATTTACATTTTGTATCACTCAATCTATAACGAATTGCACGTAGCTTTTTACTGCTATTTCAAAAGCTAAGCTCACGGATGATTTTCACTGTATTCAAAATCATAATCTCACACCTAAATGATTATTTCTCTGAGATTTCTACTACAGCTACTGTTCCGGTCATCGCCTTAATATTTACTTATTTTATGATGATATATCAAATAAGTTTAGTTGTCAAGTGAAAGTTTAAACTTTCACTTGATTAAAAATCAATTTTTTAATTGTGCAAAACTTTATCATTCTACACTATCTTAACTTTTAAGTTAATTTTATACCTAAATATTTTTCTAATTCTTCAATTAAAACAAATACTGTTGTACAAGGAGCTCTTTTGGCAAATGAAGGCTCGTCCTCAAATTGACAATATAATTTTTTAGCATTTTTTATTGCGGTTCCTAATTTTTTTTCGCTGTCCAACATATCAAAGTGTTCATCTGGTTTTTTATATTTTGCGCCAAATTTATCACTAAGTATTTCGTAATATCTATCTCTTGTTATATTAGTATTCATATAGTCAAAATGCAACAAAAACCATAACTCGATACATTCATTTGACCAAATAGGTATATATCCTCTTTTGATAGCTGTATGAATGGCATTATTAAACTGTCCTTTTTTGAAGGAATCCTTATCAAACACAGCAAATATTTTTCCATATGGTATATCTCTGTTTTTTACTAAATTATCACAGTATCCAAAGTAATTATCAATTGAGTTTACTAAAGACTCTGTATTTCTACCTTCTCCATCAATATAAAATTTAATCTTTCTATCAGACTTAGAATTTACATACTCAAATAATCTTTTAAAATAATTAGGCTCTGTTTTCTCCCCTTCACAAACTACCAACCAAGTTTCGGCGCGCTCATTTATCTTTTTTGATACACGTCTTTGTCGTTCAACTTTTCGTTTGTTGTATAAATCATCACTGCCCATTTTCTTCACCTTCCTGGAATGGGATAGCTCCAAATCTTCCTGATAAATAATGTTTTCCAAAATCTAAATCTGATCTTATAGCATTTTCATCATCCCTAAAATCATATAATGAGTATAGATTTGATACTTGATTCATCTTTTCTACAAACCAAATTTCATCTCTGCGCAAATCTGATGAATCCAGACATACCAAATTATGTGAAGAAAAAATTAATTGCCCGTTTGAAACGTTAAGCTTTTTATCCCCATACATTTTGATTATATATCTTAAAATTAGCGGGTGTAGTTTTGCATCTAATTCATCAACCCATAAAACATTACCAAGCTGTAAAGATAAAAATAAAGATACAATTAACGAGAACATTTTTTTAGTTCCGCTTGATTCGCTTTCAAGCAATAATTTAACTATGTTTCCCTCACTGTCTTTGTGAATAGTATAAACACTATATACTTCATCAAAAATAATATCCTCTTTTTCCTCTATTTCTAAATCAATAATAGAATTATCAAATTTATTTAGAATTTCCACAACTTCATCTTTTAGTGACTCTTCATTATATAATAACTTTGATATTGCCATTGTATTTATATACTCTCTGCTATCTGTTGAAAAATTCTGAAAATCAGATGTCTTTTTAAACCATTTATAAACTTCAGAATATTTTATTTTTTTTCTTAGTCCAATAGAAGTCAGAAGCAGTTCATTTTCCTTAATCATACTGCCAAGATAATCCAGCTCTTTTCTTTCTGCACTATTAACTTTATCTGGATAAACTTTTTTTTCGTCTCTATAAAAAATATTTTTTTCTTTTGATTTTGTATTTTTCAAAAACTTCTTTTCAAAAAGCCATTCCTCTAAAACTCTTTCTTTATTTCTAACAAAGCCATATCTATATTCATCATCATCAATGTTAATGGATACCTCATATTCAGTAGGTTCATTTTTTTTGTTTTTATCGAATATATATGGAACTATTAAGTTATGTTTTTCATCCTTATCGTAATAATCTAAAACATCGTCCTGCATACTTTTAAATGCTGAAAAAATATTTGATTTTCCGCTTGCATTTGCTCCAAAAATAGCTGCTAAGGGCAACACCTTAATTCCGTTTTTTTCTATTAAGGTATTTGAATGTTCTTTTATCGTTGTGGCAGTCATGTCCAAGACCGCCTCATCGGCAAATGATTTGAAATTTTTAAATCTAAATTGTAATAGCATGGAATTCAACCTCCACTCTTTTTTTATATACCTCATTATATCACTTCCCTATTAAAATGTAAATAATTTTGAGATTTTTTCTCCATTTTTATAATATATTATAAGTATTTACCAGATATTATTAAAATATTCAATATTTTTCTCTAAATACTTGTTTAATACTTAATTAATGTTATGAATAAAAATAAGGAAATTTATTTTGTACAAGCTAAATAAACTTCCTTATCCTTAATCTGTAAGTTTTATATTATTATGAAAATCTTTTTTCAAACAAATAATAGTCCTTAAACAGTATCATAATTAAGATTGCTGTAAAAATGTTTCCAAAAGCACATAGATAGAATGGCGCGGATATTGATACGGTTTTGTATACAATTCCTCCTATGATAGGTCCTATGACTGCTCCGAGACCTGAAATTGTTGAGTATGTTCCAACCAAAGTTCCTCTGTTTTCTATGTGAGTTTCTGCTGAAAATATTGCATTGCTTGATGTATTGTAAAGAGTATATGTCACATTTATAAGGCAATATATTAAGGCTGAGCCCATAACTGTAGGTATGCTTGGAAATATAACAAATATTAATCCCCCTGCAAACAAAGCCAATACCATTGATTTAATTCTGCCGTATCTGTCGCTTATTTTCCCTATGTATTTTGGAAGTATACCAGAAACTATCAGAGGCAGCATATATGCAGAACCTATTTCATCATAGCTTGCAGAAAACTTATCACTTAGGTATAAGAAAAACAAAGGAAAAAGCATGCTAGAAAAACAGCTCAATGTAAAATCTGCTGCCAAAAGCTTGACAAGTGTCTTTGAAAGCTTTGTTTTTTCTTTTTTTAATACATTTTGTCTTTGCTTTGTATCTTCAACTCTAAATATGATATAGATAATAGCCGCCAGGTTCACGGCACAGCAAATATAAAGAAATATCTTCCATGAGTAAGCAAAATTATTTGTAATATTTAACATTATAATCATTAAAACAATGCCTATAAAGCCTCCTCTTATTGAAGTGCTTTGCAGTATTCCCATTCTTTCGCCTATTTTTTCCCCTGAAAAATCAATAATAAAGCAGTACATAGATATAGACAGCATAGGTGAAGCAAAGGATTGAATAATCCTTGAAATATAAAGCATTGTAGAATCATTAGATATTGAATAAAAGTAAAATGATATACTATATAATAAAGCAGAGCAAATTAATAAAAATTTTCTTCCTGTTTTATCGCAAACTTTTCCGAGCAGTGGTTTAATAAACAAAACTATCATTGAAAAAATCGAATAAAGTCCTGTAGTTTGAATCGAATCCATTCCAAGCTCTTTGCTGTATATCGGTAAAATAAAGCTTATATACAAAAACGGAATAGATATAAGCATGTATGGAAAATATATGTTTTGCTTTGCATAATTTATTTTATTCATCCTTATTCTCCTTTAATTTCATAATAATTTTATTAAGTCTGTCAACCTGCCTTCTCTGCCTATAAATGAATATAACTCTCAAACAGAAGTATAATATATTATAATAAATAAAAATAAATAAAATCTTTCCTATATTATTAAAACTATTAAAGCTATAAATTAATACTAAGCCCAGAATATATTGTATAATAGATTTGATTCTATAACTATACTTTTGCAATAAATTCGTGTCCCAAATTATATAACACATGATTGACACCATTGTAGCTGCTATGAAAATGGACAGGAGTGAATAAATACGTATACTGTCTTCTTTATTCAATAATTTAATTATGATTTCTACTACTATAAAAAAGGTGAAAAATGTACTTATATAATATAATATAACTTCAAAAAATCTTTTAATATTTTTAATCATCACTATCCTCCTAATTTATGTTGAATTTTTCTTTTAAAAGTGCTACATATTGTCTGTTTACTATAATTTTTTCTTCATTATCCAGTGTTATTTCTATTCTTGAATTAAATAATGATTTTAGAATTTTAATTTTTCTTAAATTTACAATTGCGGATTTTGAACACCGGAAGAACATCAAATTTTTCAGCATATCCTCAAGCTCATAAAGCTTTAAATTACACTCAAAAACATCTGATTTACAATATATGAAAGTCTTGTTATCTACAGACTCAAAATAATATATTTCATCATAGTTAATGACGAATGTATTTTTATCCTTGATTCCGGTTATTTGTTTATCCATAAGCTTTGCATATGAAATAAGTTTTAATAGATCGTCAGTTAATGTGCTGCATTTAATAGTTATCTCAACATCATCAAATTGTTCGGATTGTTCAATACTAATCTTCAAAATAAGCCTCCTTATAATATTTTTAAACCTAAGCCCAACATTTTATTTCTCTAAAATTACTATATTTTATTTTTTTAATGCAGTCAATACCTTGACAAGTAAAATACAAATAAGTTAAGGCAAGTTACAAAATTTTATTTTTTGCGTTTAAAAATTTTTATATTGGATAAAATATTATTGTTTCCACAAGTTCAGTCATGAATATGTTATGAGAGGGATGATTAAAATGGCTCGTAGGAAAAAATCGCTTTTAACGGAAGAGGATTATTCAAAAATGGAGATATCTTCTCATATGGGAAACATCCCCATATCAAACGATATCTTTCCATCGTTCGCTAATGAACTTATTGCAAGATCGATGGTTACAGTGAGTGAAGATAAAAACTTTCATAATTTAAGGAAATAAAGATAGGAGCACAGAATTACTGTGCTCCTTCTTTGTAATTGATGTCTCAATACTTTATGCATGATAATTTTTTAGGTTTAATTTTTTTACTATTGGATAAAATATTATTGTTTCTTGAGTGAGGGTAAAAATTATTTTAGATAATAATGTACCCGATTCCATGAAAAAACCTTTATGTAGGTTTTTTTACGGATATATGTTATGAAAGGGATGATGAAAAATGGCTAAGAATAAACTGGTTGTACCGGAAGCAAAGAAGGCTGTTGATGTCCTAAAGATGGAAATAGCCTCGGAAATGGGATATACACCACCATTAACTAGTAATATGCAAGATAAAATGTATCCTGCATTAGTTAACGGGCTCGCTGTAAGGGAGATGGTTAAGATGGGTGAAAAAATGATTATAAATAATAAGCCCTCTCAATTTAAGCCCCAAATCAACAAGGACTTTCATAATTTAAAGAAATAAAGATAGGAGCACAATTTCTGTGCTCCTCTTTTGTAAATAATAATATATAATTTATGGAGGTATATATGAGTCACCCTTATAAATCATTTTGGCATGAAACTGCAAAATTTAAAAATACAGCAAAGGACAAAAACATATTTGAGAACAAAGAATTTGATATATTAATTATAGGTGGAGGGTTATCAGGGCTTAATACCGCCTATTTGCTAATGAATAAAGGCTTTAAAATAGGAATTATAGATGCTTCAGAACTGGGATACGGAGCTAGCGGATATACTACAGCCAAAATGTCTGTTCAACATAATTTGATTTATGATTATTTAATCAGAAATTATAATCTTGATACGGCAATAGATTATTATATGGCAAATTTGGAAGGAATATCTTTATACAAAGACATAATTAACGAACATAAGATTGACTGCGATTTTGCAAGCGATGATTCAATACTTTACACAAGCGATAAAAATAAAATATATGACCTGAAAAGCGAATATGAAGCTTACAAGAGGCTCAATATGGATTGTGAACTCAGGGAGAATTTTCAATTGCCCTTCCCCATTGAAGCAGGACTGATACTTAAAAATCAATATAGATTTAATCCTCTAAAGTATCTTTTCAAAATTGCAGATATTTTGATTGATAATAATATTCAGATATATGAAAATATACGAGCTATTGATATTATATCAGATAATAAGCCCTATGATATTATAACGGATAAAGGGCATATATATGCCGATAAAATTATAGTCAGCTCACACTATCCTTTTGACAGAACGCTGGGTGCATTTTTTCTGAAGCTATCCGCAGAAAAATCTTATGTAATAGCTTGTAAAACAAATGTTAAAAAATTCACCGGAATGTACTTAAGTATAGATAAAAATGTTCGCTCCTTGAGATATCACAAGCATGATAATCAGGATATTTTGCTTGTAGGAGGCTGTAATCACAAAGTCGGTACAGGTGACTCCAACGAGGAAAGTACATGTTACAAAGATTTAGAAGATTATTTAATAAAGAATTTTTCAAAATTTGAGATAGTGTCTAAATGGTCTACACAAGACTGCATGACCTATGACAAATTGCCTTATATCGGAACTATTGATAAAAAGCATGAAGATATATATGTCTCTACAGGATATAATAAATGGGGTATGACTACATCTGCCGCAGCGGCTAATATAATAAGTAACAGTATTTTACACAAATCTGTAAGCTATAATAATATTTTTTCACCTAACAGACATATTAGTATGAATTTAAACTCGGTAAAGGAATTTGGGGAATCCGGAGGAAATATCCTTATTGGATTTGTTAAAAGATTTTTAATATATTCTAAAGAGGAATTATCTGCTCTTGAAAATTGCAGCGGAATTATTATAAATCACAAACTTGCAAAGCTCGGAGTATATTTGGATGACAATGAGACCTTTCATTGTATAAAGCCGATATGCACTCATTTAGGATGTGAAGTAAAGTTTAATAATGCAGAAAAAACGTGGGATTGCAGATGTCATGGATCAAGATTTGATATATACGGGAATATAATTCAAGGTCCGGCAACTATTCCGTTAAAATATTACTCTGTTAAAAAGGAAGATTTATTAAATGAATAAATCAAAAAATAAACAATATTTTGAAGGTTGGTTTTATAAGATAGTATCAAAGGATTTGAACACAATATATTCTTTCATACCGGGTATATCCAAAACAGATGATGAAAAAGCGCATTGCTTTATTCAGATTATGGATGGAATAAGCTGCAAATCATATAATATAAAATATCCCTTAGACAGCTTTTCATATATTACAGACGATACCATAAAAATCGATAATAATATCTTTTCAAAAAACGGTATAAAGCTTGATATAGCATCAGGTGAAATAAATATATCAGGTCAGCTTTTATTTGAAAATTTGCGTGACATAAAAAGAAATCTGGTAGCTCCTACAGCAATGGGATTTTTTGAATATTTTAATTTTTTAGAATGTAAGCATGAAGTATTAAGCATGGGTCATGATATTGCAGGAAGCTTAAATATTAATGAAATTATCATTGACTTTAATGAAGCTAAGGGTTATATAGAAAAGGATATGGGAAGCTCATTTCCTAAAAGCTATGTTTGGGTTCAATGCAATAATTTCAATAATGAAAGTATTTCTTTAATGTGCTCGGTAGCGGATGTTCCTTTTATATACAAAAGCTTTAAAGGTTTTATCTGCATATTGCAAATAGATAATAATGAGTACAGATTTGCAAGTTATAATAACAGTAAAATTATAGCTGAAAATATTAATGAGCAAGGTGTAAGAATAATACTAAAAAATAACAGATATTATCTCATTATAGAAGCTGAAATAATAAAGGCTGCACCTTTATTTTCTCCTAAAAATGCAGCCATGTCTTCATCTATAATGGAAAGCTTAAAGTCAAATGTAAGCATTTCATTATATGATAAGAATAAAAAATTGATTGCTAAAGACAAAAGTTGTGCGGCAGGACTTGAAATCACTATTTAAGTCCTGCTTCAACAGCAATTTTTTCATCTATAGCACCATTTTTTATTAATTTATCAATTAATTTTTCTCCCGTTTTTGTTTTAGCATTAAAAAACAACATTGTAACTTTAGCTAAATCGTTATTCGTAAACTTATTGCTTTCCTTGATTTCAACACCTATGGATTGTGCGAATTTATAAACATCATTGTATTTGAAATCAATATCTTGCTTATATCCGAGATTTTCAAGCATAACTTTTACATATTGCTTTTGTGTAAGAATATCATCAGGCTTAAAGTTATTTCTTCCGTCACCTATAAATCCAAGTTGAGGATTAGTTTTTAAATATGCCATTAAATTTACACCCTGTTTCCAGCTGTAGGACTTAGCTTCGTTGAAATTCTCACTTGATGTATAATTCAGAGCCTTTTCTTCAAGATTGTTCATTCTCAGAACCATTACAGCACTTTGAATCCTTGTTGAATTTTTATTGGCATATACATTGTCTATACCTTTTCCTTCACCTTGCATAAGTCCTATCTTAGCCATAGTTGCTAATTCGCTGCTTATAAAAGGATATAGTCCCTTATTGTTGATTAAAGTCTGTTTATCACCTTTTGTTACAATTGCCAAGCCATTACAAAATTTATCAACTCTATCCCAAACGGTATTCACTGCGAGTATTCCTTTTTCATCAACAAATCCCCATTTTCCATCTTTTTTAACACCTGTAAATCCATTAAAATAACTTGAAACATCATCATAGATATTTTCAGTCAGAATTTTCCCTTGAGAATCAATAAATCCCCATTTTCCATCCTTCTTAACAGGAATTATTTTACCTCCTAAATAGCTTCCGTAGTTATCCCACAATGTTTCATTTATCTTTTTTCCGGAGCTGTTTATAAACATATACTTTCCGTTGGAATCAGATACGGCTGCAATACCGTTGTAAAACAATCCGGCGTAACTATATATACATGGTATAACATTTTTCCCGGACTTATCAACATAACCCCAAAGTCCATCTTTCATAACCGGAGCTAAACCCTCATTAAATGCTATGGTATTATCCCATACAGCTTTAACGGATAATGCTCCGCTTATATTAACATAACCATATTTTGCGTTGCTTTTACCTAAGGAAACTAAATTCATTCCGTCCCTGAAGTCCCCTATATAGTCCCATTCAAAACTTGTAATTACATTATTTTTAAGGTCTATCAATCCATATTTACCCTTCATTACTGCCTTAGATACACCGTTTTTAAAGCCTTCTACCCAATCATAAGTTAAATCTATCTTAATATCTCCGTTTTTATCTATAAAGCCCATTTTATCACCTAACAATACCGGACACAGACCATCATTAAAGCTTCCTGCACCATCCCATATAGGCTTAACAACTATATTCCCAGTCTTATCAATAAAGCCTGTTTTCCCTGTCGAATCAATAACCTTTGCTAATCCATCCGTGAAATCAGAAACTTCTTTCCAAACAGCCTCTACTATAATATTAAAGTCTTTATCTATAAAACCATAAAAATCTTCTCTTTTAAATAGAGTTAAACCTTCCGAGAATTTTGTGGCTTTTCCGAATTCAGGCTCGATTGCAACTTTGCCGTTTTTATCTATAAATCCATATAAGATTCCTTTTCTTACTGAGAAAAGTCCATCAGAATAATCTCCTATTTCATCCCAATATTCATTAGTCAAAATTTTGCCCTCAGAATTAATTAATCCCCATAATCCATTTTTCTGAAATTTTATAGGAATTTCCTTATCTTCAGATATAATAATCTTATCCCAATACTCAAAATCCTGTGCATATGCATATATTGAAGTAAACATCATCATACATAATACAATTATTAAAACTTTATATAATTTGTTCATACGATACCTCCTGTGCAAACAATATATTGTTTTTCATATAATATATTTCTCATAACTATACCATTATTATCGCTTTAAAACAATGTTTTTTTAAATTTTACAATTTATTACAATTATTTAACAATTGGTGTTGTTTATTAGGACAAACTCGAGGTATATATATACCAAGACATACAATATTTACTATAGAAACAACAAAACCGAGTGCCCTCTTCCCCCCAGAAGCATACTCGGTTTTTTGTTTTATTTGGAAACAATTTTGCATGCCTTAACAACATGCTTTGCAAGCACTGAAGTAGTAACAGAGCCAACTCCGGCAGGAACAGGAGTTATAAGGCTCGCAATCTCTAAGCACTCGTCTGTTTTTACATCCCCGCAAAGATTTCCGTCTTCATCTACATTTATACCTACATCTATTACAACTGCACCTTCTTTGATAAATTCCTTACCAACCATTTTCGCTTTTCCTATAGCAGCTATAACAACATCAGCAGATGATGCTATTTTTGAAATTTCTTTAGTCTTTGAATGGCATATTGTAACAGTTGCATTTTCTTGCAGTAAAAGCAAAGCCTGCGGTTTTCCGACAACCATAGATCTTCCTAAGACTACTACATTTTTACCTGTCAAATCAACATTATAGAATTTCAGAATTTCCATAACCGCTGAAGGAGTACAAGGAGCATATCCTGTTCTATCTCCCTCTGTTACCTTAGCTACATTTACAGGACTAAAGCAATCCATATCCTTTTTAGGGTCTATTATGTACTTAATAACATTTTCATCAAGCTGTTTAGGCAATGGTCTGAAAATCAATATTCCATGTATGGTTTCATCATCATTGGATTTTTTAATTTCATTAATAAAATCATCTTGATTTATATCAAGCGGAAGTTCTTTAACCTCTGTTAAAATACCGCAACTCGACATTCTTTTAAGTGCTCCTCTTTCATAGGACAAATCGTCTTCTCTGGCACCTACTCTAATAATTCTCAGTTTGGGATAAATCCCCTTTTTATTTAATTCTTCAACCTCAAGCCTGGCATCTTCAGTAATTTTATCGGCAACAGGCTTGCCTTTTATTAATTCACCCATTATTTCCTCCGTTTAAAAATCTCTTACACTAAGCACATTCTGCTAATTAAAGCTTGCTACAGCTTCTATTTCAACCAATACATTTTTAGGCAAAGCACTTACTTGAACGCAAGCTCTTGCAGGAAAATAATCTGTAAAAAATGTAGCGTATACTTCATTTACTTCAGCAAATTTAGCCATATCAGTTATAAATAAATTTGTTTTAACAACATTTGTAAAATCAAGTCCGGCTTCATTTAATATAGCTAATAAATTTTTCATACATTGTTCTGTCTGCTTCTTAAAACAATCTTCTACTACTTCTCCTGTAGCCGGATTAACAGGTATCTGACCGGATATGTATAACAAATCTCCTGTTCTGATTGCTTGTGAATATGGTCCTATAGCCTTAGGAGCATTGTCAGTATTTATCATTTGATTTTTCATATGAACACCTCATTTTTATATTTTTCATTTTATATTATATAGTATATTCAAAATCCTTTCAATAATTTTAATGATAATTTAAATAAAATTGTTTGAAATTCCTCTGAATTTAAAGTCAAATTGTATGAATCCCATAAACATGTTTTACATTCTATATTGTTAAATAAATTTCTCGGGAAATATAATATAATTTGTCAGTATATCAACAAGCTTTTCAAGCCCTTTTCTGTCTTCTTCATCAAATCTGTTATATATTGGACTGTCAATGTCTAAAACGCCTATAAGTCTGTTATTTTTTACTATCGGTATAACTATCTCCGACTTGGAATCACTATCGCAGGATATATGTCCTTCAAATTCATTAACATTTTTTACTAATTGAGTTTCTGATTTGATTGCAGCTGTTCCGCATACCCCTTTGCCTAAAGCAATATTTGTGCATGCAGGCTTTCCCTGAAACGGTCCTAATACTAATTCATCATTTTTGTACAGATAAAAGCCCGCCCAATTAATATCTTTTAATAACATCCATATAATAGCGGAAACATTTGATAAGCTGGATAGCCAATCGTTTTTCTCACAAACAAGACCGGTAACTTTTAAATTCAAATAATTATATAATTTTGATTTGCTTTCAAAATTTAAATTTTCAATCTTTATCATAATTATCTTATCTCTCCTTTAAGATAAAGTGTACCAGTTTTTGTATTTTAAATCTACATTTATTTTAAATTTCTAAAGTTCAAAAATAAGATAAGATATTTTTCAGAAAAAATATCTTATCTTCATTAAATAAGTTTTAAGCTAACTTATATTTTTTAAAGCATTTTCCAATACTTTTGATAATTTTT
>DGYI01000008.1:4907-5040 GCA_002396645.1 Firmicutes bacterium UBA5010 | reverse complement strand
AGCTTGGTATCATATATTCAGGTAATTTTATCGTTAAATATTTCCTTATATCTCTGACCACAATTTCTTCTTCACACACCACATATGCACAAAGATATTTATTTCCCTCTTCTTCTCTGTCTATTACTACAGC
>DGYI01000008.1:3955-4879 GCA_002396645.1 Firmicutes bacterium UBA5010 | reverse complement strand
TATCTCTCCAAGTTCTATTCTATACCCTCTTATTTTTACCTGCTGATCTATTCTTCCCACATATTCTATCTCTCCATTAGCTAAAATTCTGGCACTATCTCCTGATCTATATATTTTTTCCTCTGGCTTATATGGGTTTTTTACAAATTTTTCTTTGCTTAATTCTTCTCTGTTTAAGTAAGATCTTGCTACACCTTCTCCGCCTACACATATCTCCCCTACAACTCCTATAGGTGCAAGTTTTAAATTCTTATCCATTATATATACTGTTAGTGTCGGTATCGGTCTGCCTATATTGCTTATATTATTTNNTTTTTATTTCTTCATCTGTTATTTCTTTAATTGTTACATGTACTGTTGTTTCAGTTATTCCATACATATTTATTAATTTGGTTTGAGGATATTTTTCTTTCCATTCTTTTAGCATTATAGGTTTTAGTGCTTCTCCGCCAAATATTACATATCTTATATCAAGTTCACTTTCTTTTATCTTTAATTCTTCTTCTATTAAAGTATAGAATACTGATGGCACTTGATTTAATATAGTAACTTTTTGATTTTTTAATAATTCTAGATACATCTTTGAATTTTGGGCTATTTCTTTTGGTATTACAATAAGCTTACCACCATACAGCAATGCTCCGTACATTTCCCATACTGAAAAATCAAAACAGAAAGAATGAAACATCGTCCACACGTCTTTTTCGGTAAAGTCAAATGGCATTTTATCATTAAACATTAGCCTCACTACATTTTTATGCTCTATCATAGCTCCTTTTGCTTTGCCTGTTGTGCCTGATGTATATATAACATATGCTAAATTATTTGAGTTATTTATTTTCACTAAATTGCTTGTACTATTTTTATACAGCTCTTCTTTGTATAAATCTATTACTATACCTTCAAATTCTATTCCTTCTAATA
>DGYI01000008.1:446-3894 GCA_002396645.1 Firmicutes bacterium UBA5010 | reverse complement strand
TACTCCTTTTTCTCTTAACTCTTTTGCTAAGCTGTTTGATTTTTCATTTAACTCTTTGTATGTCAATTTTTCTTCTTCAAATACTACTGCTATATTATCCGGTGTTCTTTCTACTTGTTCTTCAAACAGCTCTTGTATTGTCTTTTCTCTCGGATATTCTGCTTTTGTATCGTTAAACTCATATATAATTCTTTCTTTTTCTTCTTTTCCTATAATCTCTATATCACTAATCAATATTTCTTTATTATCTGCAATGCTTCTTATAACATTATCAAAATGCTCTGCTATTTTATGTACAGAACTCTTATTGTATGCAAGCTCGTTAAACTTAAACTTAATTTCTATTTCTTCTCCCGGAAATACAATTAAATTCAAGTTATAATTAGTCTGCTCATAACCTTTAACATCTTTTATTGCAAAATCTAATTTACCCAGACCTTCATTTTGAATTTCTTTTTCTACCGGGTAATTTTCAAATACCATTATATTATTTATCAGCTGTCCCTTAAACTTTGAAAGAGATTGTATATCAGCTAAAGGATAATAATCATATTTATTTGATGTCAATGAACAACTGTTTATATTTCTTATCAAATCATTAAATTTCGCATCTATTGTATTTTTTATTCTTATCGGGACTGTATTTATAAACAGTCCCACTATTGTTTCAACTCCCTCAATTTCAGGATTCCTTCCTGAAGTTACCGCTCCAAATACTACATCATTCGTATTATTATATTTTTGAAGCAATATTCCCCACACAGATTGTATTATAGTGTTTAAGGTCACTTGATTTGCTTTTGCTGTCTTTTCAAGCTCTTTTGTAAGTTTTTTATCAATTTTCAGGGTATATTCATTTTGTATATATTCATTTTGTTCTGTGCCTTTATTCATATATGGTATTGTGGCATTGCTGTCATAATTTTCAAGATAATTTTCCCAATACTTTTTAGCTTCATCCTTATCTTGATTATTCAGCCATTTTATATAATCTATGTATGAATATACCTTGCTCAATTTTAGTTCACTTGAATTTTTAATTGACTCATATATCTTGAAAAACTCATTAATTATTATTGTATTGCACCATCCATCCATAAGTATATGATGATTGCTCCATATTATGGTATACTCACTTGGATCTTTTTTTATTATTGATATACGCATCAGTACGTCTTTTGAAAGATCAAATCCTTTTTTTCTGTCATTTTCAACGTAGTTTTCAATATAGATTTTTTTCTTATCTTCTTCAAGTGTGCTTATATCTTCAAAACAAATTTTAGAAGTTCTTTCTTTAAATACAATTTGTTTTGGTTTATTTAAGTTATGATGAACAAAAACTGTTCTTAAGATATCATACCTTTCTATAAGCATATTAAAACTTTTTTCAAAAATATCTATATCTAGTTCTCCGCATATATCAATAATCAGACTTTCAAAGTATGCATTTGATTCTTTATTTAATATTGAATGAAATAGCATACCTTCTTGCATTGGTGACAGGTTATATATATTTTTTATGTTTGTATTTGTACTCACTTCTAATCAACTCCTAATTCATATAAAAATTCTAATTCTTCAAGACTTAGTTCATCATCTCCAAAGTCCATTGGAGTTAACTCCATATATTCCTTCGATACACAATGTTCTATTATTCTGCATAAATTTTCTTTGTATCTCTTCATTATTTCATCTATAGTTCTTTCATCATATTCGTTTGAGTTATATGTCAGTGTCATATTAAATCTGTCACTCAATATACTTGCTCTAAAATCTAAACTATATAAACTATCATTTAAATCACTCATTGATTTGTCCTGTGATATTTTTGATATATCAAATATATTTTCAGGTATATCCTGATCAAACTGTCCTAAATAATTGAACGCTATCTCCGGTTTTAATTTGAATTGTCTTTTATCCAATAAGCTTTCAGGTGTCAAATACTTCAATATCCCATACCCTGCTCCTTTGTTTGGTATGTGTCTTATCTGCTCTTTAACACTTTTTATACTGTAGGATAAATCATTGTTGTTCTTTAGGTCAATTATTAACGGATATTGTGTTGTAAACCAGCCTACTGTTCTTGATACATCTACATCATCTAATATCTCTTCTCTTCCGTTACCTTCCATGTTTATCAATATCTCGTCTTTCTTAGCCCATTCTTTTATTGTCAATCCTAATGCCGTAAGCAATATATCACTTATTTCTGTGTTATATGCTTTGTTTATATTTTTTAGTAAATTTTCTGTTTCTGATGCTGAAAGACTAATATTTGCTATCTTCTCATTTTTTATTGTTTTTTCGCTGTTTATATAGTCTTTTGGCAAGCATCCTATATCAGTGTTCTCTACGCTTAACCAATATTCTGATTCTCTTAATGCTCTTGAACTAGAAGAATATTCTTTTAGTTTTTCGCTCCACTCTTTATATGATGTCGTCTTATCTTCAAATGATATTTCTTCCCCATTAAGATATTGGCTATATCCTCTTGAGAAATCTTCAAATATTATTCTCCATGATACACCATCCACTATCAAATGGTGGATAGTAATTAACATATAATCTCCTTGATCTGTTTTAAATAATCCCACTTTTAATAACGGTCCATTTGATAAATCTATACTTGCTTGTATACATTCACACAATTGCACTATTTCATCTTCATAACATTTATTTCCTTTTAAATCATATGCTTGAATTATATTAGATTTATCATTTATTCCTTTATTAATTTGGGTTATTTTATCGTCTGCTATTTCATAAGTCATTCTTAATGCATCATGATGGAATAATATTTTATCGAAAACCGCTTCAACTGCATCTTGGTTAAATTCTTCTTTATTTTTCAGCATTACTGACTGATTCCAATGATGCTGATTTATAAATTGTTTGTCAAAAAACCATTTTTGTATAGGTGATAATTCAACTTTTCCTTCTACTGTTTCTTGACTGACAATTCTATTTTTATCTTTCACTTGTTCGGATAAATCTTTAATATATGGGTCCTTGAATATATTGCTCATTTCAAGCATATATCCGTACTTATTTAATCTTGATACTATTTGTATAGCTTTTATCGAATCTCCGCCAAAATCAAAGAAATTATGGTTTATCCCTACTCTTTCTACTCTTAACACTTCACTCCATATTTTTGCTAAGATTTCTTCTACTTCATTTCTCGGTGCTTCATATTCGCTTGATATTAGTTCCATATCAGGTTCAGGAAGCTGTCTTCTGTCAAGTTTTCCGTTCGGTGTAAGAGGCATCTTTTCTATCTGTACAAAGTAGCTCGGTATCATATATTCAGGCAATATCTCTTTTAAGTAATTCTTTAGCTTTAATTCTTCTAATGAATTTTCACTTACTATATATGCGCATATATATTTCTCGTTTTCTTTGTTTTCTTTTAATAATACTGCTGCTTCTTTTATCTCTTCATGCT
>DGYI01000008.1:0-434 GCA_002396645.1 Firmicutes bacterium UBA5010 | reverse complement strand
CCATCTCGCTAAGTCCCCTGTTCTGTACATCTTTGTTCCCAGCTCAAACGGATTGTCTACAAATTTTTCTTTTGTTAATTCTTCTTTGTTTAAATATCCTCTTGCTACTCCATCTCCTGCTATACATAGTTCTCCTGCTACTCCTGCAGGCATAAGCTTATTGTTATTTACAATATATACTCTGGTATTATTTATAGGCTTTCCTATCAGTATTTTCTTATCTTTTCTTAATTGTTTTATTGTTGACCATATTGTTGTCTCCGTTGGCCCATAAACATTATATATCTCTGTCGTAGTATTTTTGTCCCATATTTTAAATACTCTTGAGCTTACTTCTTCTCCTCCTATTAATACTGCTTTTATATTGCTTATAGATTCTTGGAAGATTTCATCTTCTAATAATATGTTAAGCCTTGATGGTGTAATTTGCATTA
>DGYI01000003.1:42550-147283 GCA_002396645.1 Firmicutes bacterium UBA5010 | reverse complement strand
GGAAGGTATAACTTACTGCGCAAGGCCATAATGTTATAGGTCTGATTAAACCAACTTTTAATCCTTTAGCTTTGCAATCTTCTATAGCATTTTTAACTATTCTTGAAGTTGTACCGTAAGCAACACATACAACATCAGCATCTTCTAAGCCATAGCTCTCTACTAATACTTCATTTTGTTCTATTTCTTTATATCTTCTGTCCAATTTCCAGTTATGATCTTCTAAGGCTTGCGGATCAAGGAATAAAGAGTTTATAATATTAGGTTTTCTTTTGCCTTTTGTTCCATCAGTTGCCCAAGTTTTCTCTTCTAATTTTACGTCTTTTGGCTCTTTAAATTCTACAGCCTCCATCATTTGTCCTATCATACCGTCAACTAATACCAAAACAGGCATTCTGTATTGGTCAGCCTTAACAAATGCATCCATAACATAATCAACAAGTTCCTGTATGCTTGCAGGAGCATATACTATTGTTCTGTAGTCTCCGTTTCCGCCTCCGCGAGTTGCTTGGAAGTAGTCTGACTGACTTGGCTGGATTCCTCCAAGACCAGGTCCGCCTCTCATTACGTTAACTATAACGCAAGGAAGCTCCGCTCCTGCGCAGTAAGTTATACCTTCCTGCTTTAAAGCCATTCCCGGACTTGATGTACTGGTCATAACTCTAACTCCGGCACCTGCTGCACCATAAACCATGTTTATAGCAGCTACTTCACTTTCTGCTTGTAAAAATACTCCTCCTACCTTTGGCAGTTCACTTGACATATATTCAGGTAATTCACTCTGCGGAGTTATAGGATATCCAAAGAAATATTTACATCCGGCTTTTATAGCTGCTGCTCCTATAGCCTCATTACCTTTCATTAATACCTTAGCCATTTAATATCTCCTCCATTATTATATTCTTTCTACTTTTATTACTGAGTCAGGACACATAATAGCACAGTTTCCACATGCTATACATTCATCCATATCAATTATATGAGCCGGATTGTATCCTTTTTTATTTATTTTATCAGTATTTAAGCTGATAATCTTTTTTGGACATACTGAAACACATAGTTCGCATCCCTTGCATATATCCTCATTAAATGTTACTTTACCTTTAGCCATTATAAAACCTCCATATTATAATTTCATGTAACAAGTCTCGACTAAGTCCGATAATACAAGACCGGGTCGAATAATTTTATATATTGTCTAACAAGATTTACTTTTAAGCAAATCTTGCTGTCAGCTCATCCAGTCTTCCCTCATGTACATTTTTATAGGGAATAATTTTTCCTTAATTTCTTCGTCTTCAATCTGAGCGGCAACACTTTCTATAGCCACCTCATAAGCTATGGGAATACCTGTCAGTTCATAAACCGCTTTAGCTAATTTATGACCCCTTTCCACGTCTTCAAGACTTGTATCCTTAAGAAGATGTGTAGTATTGACAAGTCCTGTAACCTTCAAACCCGATGTTTCTTCTATAGCTCTTATATATTCGATTACATCTTCGGCAGTCTGAGTTTCAGGTCTGTTAGCATTGATTACAAACAATAAATCATGCTCGGTTTTTTCCACTAAAGGAGTGAATCTCGCAAGAACTCTTGCTCCGACAGCATCTCCTCCGATATCCAGCACAGCTTTTGCAGATTTATTTTGTATTATGCCCATAACCTCTGCCGGAATTGCCGGTAAATCTAAGGCAGGAGTTTTAACACTGCTGTCACAAACATGTATACCGAGGGACTCAAGAAATTCTCTTCTTTCTCTGGTACGAAAGTATGTGTTTACTATATCTAAATCCGCTATACTCACATTCTCATTTTTCTTTATTAAATTTATAGCTAAATTTACCGAAAATTCTGTTTTACCGCTTCCATAATGTCCCGTTACAATAGTTACTCTTTTATCTGTCAAAATATTTCCTCCTTTCCTAATGATTTACCTATTATTCATAAATCTTAGCTTCTTCTTCGCCTTTTAAAACTCTTATTCCACCCTGTGCAAGTGCTAAAAGCTCGTCTTCACCGGGATATACATATACCTTTGATATAAAGCTTACTTTATCAGATATGAACTTAACAAAATCCTTATCATAAGCTATTCCTCCGGTGATTACTATTCCATCAACCTTGCCGTCTAAAACTACGGCACATTCTCCTATTGATTTTGCTACCTGATATGCCATAGCATCATAAACAAGTTTAGCTTTTTTATCTCCTGCTTCAGCCATTTCGCTTACTTTTTTAGCATCATTTGTATTGAGATATGCGCTAAGACCGCCGTTTCCTTTTATCATTTTGCCAATCTGCTCTTTGGTGTATTTGCCGCTAAAGCAAGCTTTTACTACAGCATTTATCGGAAGTCCTCCGGAACGCTCCGGTGAAAACGGTCCGTCACCGTCAAGTGCATTATTTACATCAGCTACTCGTCCCATTTTGTGGGCACCTACAGAGATTCCTCCGCCAAGATGCACTACTATAAAGTTTAACTCATTGTATTCCTTTCCTAATTCCTTAGCGCAGCGTCTTGCAACCGCTTTTTGATTCAAAGCGTGAAATATGCTTACTCTTTCAAAATTAGGATGTCCGCTTATTCTTGCTATATCATCCAGCTCATCAACAACAACAGGATCAACTATGAATGACGGTATGTTCAGTTTTTGTGATATAGAATGAGCTATCATGCCTCCAAGATTTGATGCATGTTCTCCCAGAAAACCTATCTTCAAATCCTCAAGCATTTTATCATTTATGCCGTATGTTCCGCCTTCAATAGGCTTTAACAGACCGCCGCGACCTACAACAGCCGACAGTGAAGATAGTTCTATGTTGTTTTCCTTAAGAGCATCTAAGATTATATTCATTCTGAATTCGTATTGATCTGATATTTTATCGTAAACCGATAATTCCTCGGTTTGATGTCTTAAAGTCTTTTCAAATATAAGCTCCTCGTTGTCAAAAACTGCAATCTTAGTTGAAGTTGAGCCCGGGTTAATTATTAATTGTCTTATTTTTTCCATTATTTTGCACCTCTTAATTATAAGCTGGCATGCATTACTGCTAATGCTATTGAATTTAATTTAGCTTCATCCGTATCAGCTCTTGATGTTAAAACTATCGGAGCCGCCGCACCGAGAAGTATACCTGCATTTTTAGAATTTGATAAAAATGCAAGTGATTTATATAAAACATTTCCTGCCTCTATAGTAGGCATAAGAAGTATATCTGCATCTCCCGCAACAGGACTGTCAATACCTTTATGTATTGCAGCTTCTTTGGATACCGCATTGTCTAACGCAAAAGGCCCCCCAATTATACATCCTGTTATTTCTCCGGATTTGTTTTTTTCAATTAATTCAGCCGCATCAACTGTAGCTGTCATTTTAGGGTCCACCTTTTCCTTAGCGCATATAACAGCAACTTTAGGCTCTTTTATGGCTAATGAATGTGCAAGCCCAACTATATTTTCAGTTATCTGTCTTTTTTCATCTGCATTTGGAGCTAAATTCATAGCTGCATCTGTCACAAACAAAAGCTTATGATATTTTTCAAGTTGGAAAACTGCCGCATGGCTTAAAAGATTATTTGTTCTTAATCCAAAGTCCTTATTTAAAACAGCCTTTAATATTATTGATGTATCAACTAAGCCTTTCATCAATATTTTTGCTTTTTCATCATGAACTAATTTAACTGCTGTTTCAGAAGCTTTTTGCATATCAGGCTCGTCTATAATCTCAACATTGTCTAAATTAAGCTGCATTTCATCTGCGTAATTTAATATCTGTGCCTTATCACCTACGAGTATCGGAGTAACTAAATTGATTTCCATAGCCATTTTTACAGCTGATAAAACTTCCTTATCATGTGCGGCTGCAACTGCTATTTTAACATTTTTATTAGTTGCAATCTTAAGAATATCTTCAAAATTTCTCACTATATCACCTCTCATTATATTTATGCAAATACTGTGCCAAAATGACAGAGTATTTCAGACTGATTTTTCAACAAAAATAAAAGCAGAATATTGTATCTGCAAAAAATTGCATGCAATATTCTGCTAATTCTTTGAGTATGCAAATTATTGCGCTATTTGATACCTAAAAATTTGAGCTATTTTATACCGTATTTATCTAATTTATAATATAAGTTTCGTATAGAAATGCCAAGTTTTTTTGATGCTTCTGTTTTATTATTACCCAGACTGTACAAAACATTTTGCAGATATTCTGCTTCTATCCTTGCAATATGCATATCCAAGCTCTCTATGTCCTCATTTAAAATCTCTTTAACATCATATAAAATCTCAGTTTTTATAACTTGCTGCGGCAGATTACTTTTCTTTATTATCTGCTCACTAAAATTCATATTTATTATACATCTTCCGACATAGTTTTCTAATTCCCTTACATTTCCCGGCCAGTCATACTCCATAAGCCTGTTGACTGCCTGCTCTTCTATGCTTCTTATATTTCTTCCGTATTCATAGTTGAACTTCTTAATAAATTCATTGACAAGCAGGGGTATATCGTCCTTTCTTTGTTTAAGCGAAGGTATATTTATCGGGAATATGTTTAGTCTATAGTATAAATCCTCTCTGAACTTTCCGTTTCTGACAGCTTGCTCCAAGTTTACGTTTGTAGCTGCTATAATCCTGACATCAACCGGAATACTCATTGAACTTCCTACACGGGTAATCTCTTTTTCTTGTAAAACCCTCAAAAGTTTAACCTGAGTATTGAGATTTATCTCAGAAATCTCGTCTAAAAAAATTGTCCCCTTATTCGCTTCCTCAAACATACCTTTTCTGCCGCCCTTTTTAGCGCCTGTAAATGCTCCCTCAACGTATCCAAAAAGTTCACTTTCTATAAGTGATTCAGATAAGGCAGCACAATTAACTCTGATAAACTGATTGTTTTTTCTGGTACTTTGTGCGTGTATTGCATGGGCAAAAAGCTCTTTTCCCGTACCGCTTTCTCCTCTTAATAATACTGTAACGGGAACCCTTGCAGCTTTTTGAGCCTGAAGTTTACTTTCCAAAAATATTTTTGACTCCCCTATAATATCATCAAAAATATATTTTGCGGACAGCTGTCTGATTTTCTTTTTTGCCTCTTGCAGCTTATCATTAAGTTTATTTATTTCTGTAACATCTGTAAGTCCTGCTACGCTTCCTATAAGTTTGCTATTTACTATAATCGGTGCTGCCTGTGCGATAACGATTTTTCCTGTAGGTCTGAGTTTAAGAGTTACTCCTTCTATTGCAGCTTTTGTTTCCAGCACCTTCAGGTGAACACTTTCTCCCTCTAAAACATCATAATTAGCTTCTTTTCCGAGAATATCTTCTGTACTGATTCCCGTTATTTTGGTATAAGCAGGGTTTACCATCATGTGTTCCCCTTTATTATTTACAACGCTTATAGCATCCTGCGTACTTAGAAAAATAGCTTCAAGAAGACTTTTATATTCCTCTAAATTATTCAAATGATTATCAGTTGGCTTAAGTTTCTTTTCAATATTATTTTTCATTTAACAGCATCTCAATTCTTAAATTATTCTGTAACAGTTACAAATTTCATTCGAACCATTATCTATTCTTCTTCCTTAGTTTTTTCTAAATTGAATGCAATATATTCTGTATCACTGCTTATTTCCTCTATATCAGCAGTTGTCATGACATTCAGTGCAATTTGATTAAGTCCGTCAACAGCATCTATTAAGTCAACAATAAGCTTTACATCACTCCTTAAAGCTTTGTTGATAATGCTTTCAGCTGCTCTTATTGTAACAGTAATTTGCTGCTCATCATCTACAGGCACAATTACAAAGTCATCACCCTTATTAGCAAATTCTACATCATTAAAATCAAAAATAAATTCCTTCTCAATAACTTTTTCAATTGTCGCAGTTACTATAGTTTTATTAGCTTTTCCTAAAATCTCTACACCCTTAGGTAAAACAATCTTTTTCTCTATTACTAAGTTATAATCAGCATCTGTTATATCTACAGGCTCAGTTTCCAATTCGACAATAGTATCTAAAATTTCCTTAGGTGCTGCTATTGTAACACTGCTTAAGTCAAGTTTTAAATCTGTCAATCTATATTCATCACTCAGCTCTCCTGTAACAGCAGGCTTAACAGCAACTGTTTTTGTAGGCAAAATATCATATCTTGCTTCCACGGAACTTGGTGATATAGTCAATAAACTTGTGTCTATTTCATTATCGGTATTATCATATAAGACAACCGGCTTATTTTGAATAATATTTTCCTGTTTTCCATCTATATCGACAACTGCTACCGCACTGCTTACTGAGTTTACTATACTTCTCGGTCCCTTTACAATAACAGAATCAGGGCTTGAATATCCGTATTTTAAGTGGAACCCGGCAGCCTGACTGCCTTTATATTGAACTATAACAGTGACCGGAACAGATACAATTTGCTCAATTCTACAGGTGATATATTTTGATGATATTACCTCTGCTTTCATATCATTGGGAGCTTCCACCGTAACCAGCAAAGAGTTTAAGCCCTCATCAAAACTCGTCATTTCAGCAGTCGCCTTAATATCTTTAGCCTGAACCTTGAGAAGGTCATTAAGCAGTCCGCTGAGTTTAACGGTAACTGAAAAACTATCTTTATTTTCCATAAGCATATAAGGTGTACTTCCTTTTGTCAACGCTTCTATATTTTTGATAGTTACAGGCACTCTATAAAAGGTTTTATCACTTAAAGGATTTTTATCAATCATTACCAAAGCCCACAAGCCTACAGCAACCAATATGCAAATAATATGAATAATAATTTTATCGTTTTTTATTTTCATAAACAGATACCTCCGTAGTCTCAATTTTATTTAATGCTTTCAAATAAAATATGAAACTGTAATTTATTAGCACGAAATTCTCAAACTCTGTGCATAGAGTCGCGATATATTTGTTACTTAAAAAATTTCTCACCCTTAGTTTTCCATTTTTCAAATATTTTTGGTTTTTCTTCACCTAAATAAACCTTAGCCAGAACCTTTTCCAATTCTTCTATTTGAATATTTCTATATAGTCTTCCGTCAACAGCATATGAGATATATCCTGTTTCTTCAGAAACAATAAGAGCAATAGCATCAGATCTTTCAGTCATACCGAGTGCAGCCCTATGTCTTGTTCCGATATCTTTGCTGAGCTGATTATTATCTGTTAAGGGCAAAAAGCATCCTGCGGCGGCTATCCTATAGCTTCTTATAATAACTGCACCATCGTGCAGAGGAGTGTTAGGTATGAAAATATTTATCAAAAGTCCGCTTGATATTTCTGAATTTATTGTAACCCCTGTATCAATTATTTCACTCAAGCCTGTTTTAAGCTCAAAAATAATCAATGCTCCTATCCTTTGTCTTGACAAAGATGATACCGCAGTTGTGATTTCCTTCATAATCTTTTGAGCCGAATCGCTGTCTCTGTCAGATGTAGACAAAGAAAACACGGATTTTCTTCCGATGTATTCCAGAGCCCTTCTGAGTTCAGGTTGAAACAAAATTACCAGTGCAATAAAACCAACCTGCAAGGTGCTGTTTAAAATCCAGCTTAGTGTAAATAGCTGAAATACACCTGAAAGCTGAGTAATTATAACTACCAGCGCAATTCCTTTTACAAGCTGTTTTGCACGCATATTCTTAATAAGCATATAGCCCTTATACAATAGAAAATACACTATTGCAATATCTATGACATTAAAAATAGAAATGTTTAAAAAAATCAATCTAATTTGTTCCATCCCGAATCTCCTATCTAATCTTATTCAAGGCATTTTTAAAATGTTTACTTTCATTAAATGCCATATCCCTTATACTAATGCTTTATACTGTTTTAATTAAGGATTAGTACTTTCCAGTTTAGACATAGTATCATTGTACGACCTGCGCATTCTTTCTTTTACTGATTCAGGGTAATCATTACTTTCTATATACTCCATTACAGGAAGTATTCGATATGTAAATGTGTTTTTACCCTCTTGCTTAGTTCTGTAAACCCAGGTAGGTATATAATCAATATCCTCTATTGTTGTTTTACCGGTCTCTGCGCTTTTCTTAATTTTAAGTGTCAATATAACTCCATCCTCTGTTTGAGGCGGTAATTCTTCTTCTGTTCTTTGGTTTGATATAAAGTTTCCTGTTGAATAAGCTACAAAAACGCGCTTATCGTTATATACTGTATCCTCTACATCTTGAATAACATGAGGATGACTTCCCAAAATTACGTCTATTCCTTCAGAGAGCATAAAATCTGCCCAATTTTTTTGTCTTGCATTAGGAGTTCTGATATATTCATCTCCCCAATGTACTATCATAACAATCAGGTCAGCTTTATTTTCTCTAGCATACGCAATATCCTCTTTTATCTTGGTCTCATCAAGCGTGTTTACCATCGAGTCTAAGTCCTCCGGTGTCATAACAGACTCAAGACCGTTCAACATTTCGGTATATGCTAAAAATGCTATTTTTATGCCTTTAACATCCTGCATTAAAACTCTTGTATCAGGTTTTTCCACATATGTTCCTACATGAGCAAGACCCCTCGCATCCATTTTCTCAATAGTTCTGATTACGCCTGTTTTTCTGGTATCCAGTGTATGATTATTAACTGTAGACAAAACATCAAATCCTGCATATTTTATCGCATCTAAAACCTCATCGGGAGCATTAAAAAGCGGATAACCTTGATACTCATATATATCATCTCCGCATGTAGTTCCCTCAAAATTTCCAACGGCGATATCAGCTGCTTCTATTATTGATTTTATAGGCTCAAAATATGGTTTAAAATCAAAACTGTCTGTTTTGTCATCATAAGCTCCCCAGATTTGCCTCGGGTGAAACATAATATCTCCTACTGCTGAAAGCGTAATATTAATATCCTCTTTTTCTGGTGGATCATCATCATTTTTTGGCTGATTATTATCGCTATTGTCAGGCTTATTTTGACCGTTTCCCTTAGATTCTCCATCTATATTTGCATCAGGTTCTGTAATATCCTCACCTGATATATTATTATTGATAAAGTCACTTATCACAAAAAAAGCACCTGTCATAAGTGCAATCAATATAATCAGAAGCACTATTCTTCGTATTAAATATTTTGTTTTTTTTCTCATTTTATGCCCATGCCTTTCCTTGCACAAGGCAGCATGAAATCTATACATCTGCCTTGTTTATTATTTATTTAAATTATTCGCTTAAACTTTTGAACTTTATGTAGTTTCCATATAATAATACTAACTTAATTTTATATATTTTGCAATAATTAATTACTTTTTTAAGGCAACAACATTAGCTCCATAGCTAATGTTGCTGCTGAGGTCTTATAAGACACTTTTCATCAAAACCGATTAAATCATATCTGTTTGTTTTTTTAAGAGCCTTTAATACCAAGCTGTAATTTTCTCTTTTTTTATACTGCATTAAGGCTCTTTGCATTTTTTTATCTTCTGTTGATTTTGGAACATATACAGGTTTTCCGTTCAAAGGATTTATTTCGGTATAGTACATACAGGTAGACAAAGTCCCCGGAGTAGGATAAAAGTCTTGAACCTGTTCCGGTATATGTCCTAAATCTCTTATATATTCTGCAAGTTTTACAGCATCATTTAATGTACAGCCCGGATGTGAGGAAATAAAATAAGGTACTATATACTGATTTAATCCAAGCTTTTCATTTTCCTTATAAAATTTATCGACAAATTTGTTGTATGTTTCAATAGACGGCTTTCCCATCAGTTCAAGTACATTGTCGCACACATGCTCAGGTGCTGTTCTGAGCTGACCGCTTACATGATGCTTGGCAAGCTCTTTTATAAACTCATCATTCTTATCATATATAGCATAATCATATCTTACGCCCGAACGGACAAAAACCTTTTTTACATTCTTAACTTTTCTTAATTTTCTAAGAAGCTGTACATAATCGCTATGGTCAACAATCAGATTATTGCATTTTTTCGGAGATAAGCATTGTTTGTTTTTACAAACCCCATGCTCTAACTGTTTCTCACACGATACATGCCTGAAATTTGCAGTAGGTCCTCCTACATCATGAACATATCCCTTAAAGTCCTTTTCTTTAGTCATTTTTTCAACCTCAGAAATGACAGACTCATGACTTCTCGACTGAATTGTTCTTCCCTGATGAAAATTCAAAGCGCAAAACGAACATCCTCCGAAACAGCCTCTGACACTTGTAACACTAAATTTAACCTCATCCAGTGCCGGTACTCCCCCATCATTTTCATATACAGGGTGATATGTCATCTCATAATCCATATCATATACATCGTCCAGTTCCATAGTTGATAAGACTTCTGCAGGAGGATTTTGTACAATGTACAGATTATCATACTGCTCGACCAGAGTTCTTCCGTTTATTGCGTCTGTATTTTCATGCTGGATTTTAAAGCTTTCCGCGTACTTTGATTTAGAATTGACAACTTCATCATATGCAGGCAAAAATATAGGTTCAAATGCTCTGTCTTTATCTTTTGTTTTATAAACAGTGCCCTTTATATATGTTATTTCTTCAATAGGCAACCCCGAATCCAAGCTTTCGGCAATCTCTATAATCTGTTTTTCTCCCATGCCATATACCAATAAATCAGCAGAAGAATCAAGCAAAACAGAACGCCTGATTTTATCGCTCCAATAATCATAATGGGAAAATCGCCTTAGACTGGCTTCTATTCCACCGATAATTATAGGAATGTCCTTATACGCTTCTCTGATTTTATTTGAATACACAATAACTGCCCTGTCCGGTCTTTTGCCTGAAGCACCTCCCGGTGAATAAGCATCTGTGCTTCTTTTTTTCTTCATTGAGGTGTAGTGATTTACCATGGAATCTATATTTCCCGAATTCACTAAAAAACCGAGTCTGGGTTTTCCTAAGCTTTTAAAATCCTCAATATTATTCCAGTCAGGCTGTGCTATAATGCCCACTTTATATCCGAATCTTTCAAGAGTTCTTGAAATTATTGCCGTACTAAAGGACGGATGATCTACATAGGCGTCTCCTGTTACAAATACAAAATCACAATAATCCCATCCGTATTTCTTTAAATCTTCTTTATCTATAGGTAAAAAACTCATTAATTTCTCCTTATATCATCTTCAATATCATATATTATCATATAACAGCCTTAAAATATGTTTAAGATATTAGTATTATATCATAGTCTCAGCAAGCTTATCCATTGTTAATATGCTACGCATATTATATCATAAAATACTTGCAAATAATATAAAAAATGCACTAAATAAAAAAGACTGTATAATAAGTTCATCATATTTACTTAGCTATATATAGTTTTTTTATAACATCAAAAGGCAAAACCGTCCTCTTGAAGTTTTATGTTTTATCAAATTCTTGTTCTTATCAATTCTTAAAACTAAATATTTTTGCCAAGCTTCATTATTTGTTTTTAGATAAAATAGTCACGAGATTGACAAAAATGGTTATTTCGTTTATACTAATATCGATCCAATAGGATAAATTTTACTCTCGAAAGGGGATGTGTTTTAATGACTATGGTATTGGTGGTTTTAACATAACAGAATAACGGGCATAGTAAATTCCAATCTTTGATTGAAATTTGGAATGAAAGAAAACGGGAATATTGACCGTGTCTTTTGCTATGCCGCAAACAGTAACCTTTCGTGAATAACTGCTGTTAGCGGGATACGATGAATCGTATCCCTTTTTGATTATAAGCCAACATTGTTGGTTTTACACCGCGAACAAGCAGCTTCTTAGGAGGCTGCTTGTTCGCGGTATTTTTATGCCCAAAAACAGATTTACAAAACTTCGGCAGAGCATTATATCGCTATCGCCAAACAAAGAGAAAGGATGTATGAACACGGCATAAACTCATTGTAATGCAGAATAAACAAATCAAAAAATGGAGGATTTAAAAAATGAATGTACATAATGAAATAATCATAAACACCGAAATACTAACGCGTGTTTTAAGAAGAATGCTCGGCAAGCCCATTCAATATGCAAGCTACCAAACGAAAGAGCTTCAAGGCGGAACATTAGGCGATGTACGACTTGTTACAGGCATGGCTGAAACTGCTGACGGTGAGAAATTACCGTATAAGGTCGTTTGGAAAAAACAAAAGAAATGGGAACGCCCCGGCGACCCAAATTCATGGCGCAGAGAATACGATTTATATCAAAGCGACCTCGGCACGGCTTTTACGCCCTCACTCCGCTGGTCGGAATGTTACCATTCAGAGCTTCGGAACGGCGACATAGAACTATGGATAGAGTACATAGATGGAATATCAAGCAAATATCTAACAATCAAAATGCTTGAGAAAGCAGCGTTAGAGTTGGGGCGTTTTCAAGGTAAAGTTTCCAAACAGCACGACAACTTAAGGAGCATCTCATGCCTTGGTGATGAAGGTTTTTTTGAAAGAGAGTTCAATCAATGGCATACGCAGACATTTAAGTACGACTTCCTTATATCCGAACTGTGCCGTATACCGAGGTTTTTAAAACAAATGCTCAAAGATAATAAAATTCAACTATTTGAAGGTAAATCGTTTGAATATAGCTGCCTTCGTTCAAAGGTCTGTGATATACCTAAGCACTTGAAACAGATGCTTATTGATATTGACGACCGTAAGGATGAAATATTCAATGAGTTAAAAAAACTTCCCATCGTGCTTTGCCATCGAGATTTCTGGAATGAAAACATCTTCTGCTCTGACGGCAGTATAAGACTCATTGATTGGGACACTACAGGTTGGGGTTTTCTCGGCGAGGACATAGCTAGTTTGATTGTAGACGGCATGGATGTTGCGAGATTTGAGGAGAACTATCGCAGACTTGTTCCGGCATACCTTAAAGGCATTTCGGAATATATAGATACTCCTACACCCTACGAAATGTGCATTCTGGAAATAATTCTTATCAAATTCGGATACCGTATGATGCAAGAGTATATGTTTTCAGAATCACCTGAAGAAAAAAGTTGGGGTTTAAACGCACTTCAAAAAATCTATGAAATGAGAAATATGTAGATAAATAAAAGTGCATTGAGTTGTTGTATTATATTCATTGTATCAATTTGACAATCAAAATAAAGATTCTTAAATAAAAAACAATTTAGCGAACATAAAGTCCGCTAAATTGTTTTTTATAATGTTCCTGCTTCTTTTCTTTCAAGATAGTCGTCATAAGTCATAAGTCTGTCTATCATTCCTGTTTCTGTAAATTCTATAATTCTGTTTGCAATTGTTTGAATCAATTGATGGTCATGAGATGAGAATAATATAACCTCTTTAAAGTCTATTAATCCATTATTTACGGCTGTTATGGCTTCAAGATCCAAGTGGTTTGTCGGCTGATCAAGAATAAGGACATTTGAGCCCGAAAGCATCATTCTTGACAGCATACATCTAACCTTTTCTCCACCGGATAAAACCTTGGCTTGCTTAAATACATCATCTCCAGAAAACAGCATTCTTCCTAAAAATCCTCTTAAAAAGCTTTCTGATTGTTCTTCCGAGAATTGTCTCATCCAATCAATTAAATTCAGATTGCAATTGTTGAAGTACTGAGAATTATCTTTAGGGAAATACGAAGTAGTGATTGTTTGACCCCACTTATAGCTTCCCGAATCAGGTTCTATTTCTCCTGTTATAATCTTAAAGAAAGTGGTTTGCGAAAGTTCGTTATCTCCTATAAATGCTATTTTATCTCCCTTGTTTATTCTAAAGGATATATTATTTAATACTTTTACACCGTCTATTTCTTTTGACAAGCCTTCTACTGTCAATATCTCATTTCCTACTTCTCTGTCCGCCTTAAATCCTACAAACGGATATCTTCTTGATGAAGAAGGCATCTCTTCAACAGATAATTTATCCAGCATTTTTCTTCTTGCAGTTGCCTGCTTGGATTTTGATTTATTAGCTGAGAATCTTTGTATAAAGTTTTGAAGCTCTTTTATTTTATCTTCATTTTTTCTGTTCTGGTCTTTCATAAGCTGTTGTATAAGCTGACTTGATTCATACCAGAAATCATAGTTACCCACATACATTTTAATTTTTTTATAATCAATATCTACAATATGTGTACAAACATTATTTAGAAAGTGTCTGTCGTGAGATACAACTATCAAAGTTCCTTCGAAATTGAATAAAAACTCTTCAAGCCATTTTATCGATTGAATATCAAGGTTGTTTGTAGGCTCGTCAAGCAGTATGATTCCCGGCTGGCCGAATAAAGCTTGTGCAAGCAGCACCTTAACTTTATCTCCTCCGTTTAAATCCTTCATGTAAGTATAATGCAAGTCAGATCCTATACCCAAGCCTTGAAGCAATTGCGCTGCCTCTGTTTCTGACTCCCAGCCATTCATTTCCGCAAATTCTCCTTCAAGCTCAGATGCCTTTACACCATCTTCGTCACTGAAATCTTCCTTTGCATATAATGCATCTTTTTCTTTCATTATCTGATAAAGCCTTGTATTTCCCATTATAACTGTTTCAAGTACCTGAAATTCGTCAAATTGGAAATGATCCTGCTTCAATACCGACATTCTGATATTATTAGGTATTGATATTTCTCCCGTGTAATTATCTATCTCTCCTGATAATATTCTTAAAAATGTTGATTTTCCCGCTCCGTTAGCTCCTATAACTCCATAGCAGTTTCCCGGAGTAAATTTTAAATTTACCTCGCTGAACAGTTTGCTTCCTCCAAACTGCAAGCCTAATTCTGTTATTGTTATCATTTATATGTCTGTGCCTCCTCTGCACAAAGAACCTCTATATTTTTCATGGTCTCAGTGCCTATTTTTTATTTGTGTTATCTATCTCAAGATTGAAAAACTCTTGTCGTCTTATCTGTCTTATCATAATAAAAGGATACATATACTATACTGTATCCCAAATTATTAACACTTATAACTTATTATACTATTTTTATTATTTTCTCAAAAATCCCGGCAATTCAAAATCAAACGGGTCTTTTTCCTTTTCTTTGACGATGTTCGGATTATCCTTTGTTTTTTCATTTGAAAATACTACTCTATCCTCTTGATCGTTACCAAATCCGGTAGCAATAACTGTTACCTTTATGGAATCTCCCATTTCCTCTTCAACGTTCGCACCAAAGATTATTTCAGCTTCAGGATCTGCTGCCTCCTGTATTAATCTTGCAGCTTCATTGACCTCATGTATACCCATGCTTAATCCGCCTGTTATATTTAATATAACCCCTCTTGCTCCATTTATGGATGTTTCAAGAAGCGGACTTTGAACTGCCTGTTTAGCAGCATTTACAGCTCTGTTATCTCCGGACGCAAATCCTATACCCATGTGGGCCAGACCTTGTCCCTGCATTATAGATTTTACATCCGCAAAATCCAAATTAAGCATAGCAGGAATAGCAATCAAATCAGATATACCCTGTATACCTTGTCTTAAAACTTCATCGGCAAAATTAAATGCTTCTGTCATTGTAGTCTTTTTATCTGAAATTTCCAATAGTTTGTCATTTGGAATAATAACCAGTGAATCTATATTTTCTTTTAATTTTCTAAGTCCTACCTCAGCATTTTTAGACCTTTTCATACCTTCAAACATGAATGGTTTTGTAACTACAGCTACGGTTAAAATTCCTTGTGCTTTGGCAATTCCTGCGATATATGGTGCTGCACCCGTTCCGGTTCCCCCGCCCATTCCGGCAGTAATAAATACCATATCCGCACCCGTTACTAAGTCTACTATATCTGATTTATTTTCTTCAGCGGCTTTTTCCCCTATCTCTGGCTTGGCTCCCGCACCAAGTCCGTTAGTCAGCTTTTCCCCTATTTGAAACTTTATCTCTGCCTTAGAACGCTCCAGCTGCTGCTTATCAGTGTTTATTGCTACAAAGGTAACTCCTTTGACACCAGCCTCAATCATTCTATCTACTGCGTTATTGCCGCCGCCGCCTACTCCTATGACCTTTATATTAGCCAGTCCATCATTTTTTGCGTCAAATTCAAACATATAGTAACCTCCAACTCAAGAGTTTTTTTCAATTTTAATATAAAACACAGTATAACATATATTAATAAATATTCATATATCTTTTTAATAATAATTGCGAAGTAATTATCATCAAGCAATTATCGTATCATGATGATTTTATTATTGCTTGACTATATTTTTGGTTAATGAAGTTATTATTAAACTAAGATTTTTATATATGTTATTTCCAAAAGCAAAAATAACTGCTAAATATAACGGCAATCCTAATTTTTCACTTACAAACCCTATTACTACCGCTACTATTATATCAACAAATACATATATAAAGCAATATTTAATTTTAAATTCATCCATATTTTTTTTAGATAATATCGTAAATATAGAATTTGATATCGCTAATATAAATAATAACATATAGACAGAGTATTGAGGGTCTAAATTGTTTCCGAATTTCGTAAAATATCCCAGTAAAATTCCACAGGCTATACCTATTAATGCAAATATCATTTATTCACCTTCTTCATATAATTTAGCAAATTTAGTATTAAATTTTTCTTTATTCTTAGAGATACTTATGTCATTTCTCTTTATTGCTGTTATATCAATTCCGTAATTAGTTTTTAAATCATACGCATAAGAATCCGGAGATGTAATTGTTTTTTCCAAAAGAATATCGGGATCGCCTATTGCCTTTATAATAAAAGGGGCAGCTACAGCCTCGCCGTTTATTCTGATTACAGGTCCGATGCATATAACCTCGGTTGTACTGAGTATCCTTTTTCCGTTTATAGCTATTGCTTCAGCTCCCGCACTGTTTAAATCGTTTATAATCATCCTAACATCAAGATCATGAACAATTTTATAATTAATATTAAGCGGATCATCTGTTAAATTATCCGTCATTCTTATATTAATTCCGGGTCCGCGAAGATCCGTAGCTCCGCTTACTAATTCCAGTTGAGCTATACCCAAATGAGTTTCTATATTATCATTAAATAAATCTTCTATATCTTTTTTAATGTTCTTTATTTTATCTTCATGCTCCGAAAGCTCTTTTTTCAATTTAGATATTTCAGTTGTTGCATCGTTTAAAGAATTCTTCATCTCATTCATTTTTTTTACTTTAAACAGTTCATCTACATCAAAGTCCACATTTGAATAATAAAGCATAAGGATTATGAGTGAAAATAGAATAAGAAATGTCGGAATTTTAAATACATTGGATTTTTCCATATAAATCACCTACTCGGTATCTTCGGAGTCAAAAGGTATTGCATGTTTAAACTCTTTTATATTACCTAATCCGTTTATTTTTATATTATCACTTTCAATAACTTCAATCTCAAATCCCATATATTTCATCTGCTCTAAAATACCACTCGGAAAGTTAACAGCTGATTCTAATGTCCTCTTATCTCCGATAGCTTTTATTTCTATAGGAGCTACTACTTGTTTTCCGTTAATATTCAAATAATTATTTACCGGAACAATTTCGGTATATGAAGTGAATCTTTGATCATTTATAGATATGGCTTCAGCTCCCGCAGAGTTCAGATAGCTTATTATACTTAAAATATTATAATATCCGTTTACTATATCAATGCTCCCAAAATATCCGCCGTCTTCGCTTGATCCATTTATGTTAATTATAATTCCCGGCCCGTTCACATCAAAGCCGCCTGATAAAACCTTATAATTTTTTAGTTCATTTTCTAAATCTTCGAAACCCTTTTTGCTTTTTTCAAGCAATTCTTCTAAATCCCCGATTTCTGATTTTAAAGTATTGATGTTATCATATAATGATCTTTTTTCAATATCCGCTTTATCAATTTCTTTTCTTAGCAAAGAAATTCTTCGCTCAGTTATATTATCATCATCTAAAACATTTTTTGAAGAATCGTATAGAGATATAATTAAAAAACCTAAAATTAAACTTAAGCAAAATAGTATAGCGTTTATGTATGTTTTTCTCATTTCTTAAAATCTATTCCCCTTTCTAATTTGTTCCGTAAGAAAATACCGGACTGTCTCCTTTTGTAAAATCTAATAAGCATCCTTTTACTTCTTCTCCTTCTTGAAGCCGTGTTTTTATGACAGTTAATCCAAATTTATAGCTGTATTCGGAATCTTCATTAAGCTCAAATTTTATTTGCATACCATATTTAGTATCTAAAGATATTATATTTTCTTCATAAATATAAATCTTTTGTATTTTATCACCCTCACTTAATGAATCAGAATATTTTAACAGCTCATTTATTTTATTAAAGCTGTGTAAGCCATCAATTTTTACTTCTTCTCCTACATTGTATATCACAGGAACAAAACTTTCAATAGGAAATAACTCATTATTTTGATAATTTCCATCTAAAGCATAGGCATATTTGTCGGTTATTACAGTATCGTCGTTGTAGTATATAAGATATCTTTCTTCTCTTTCGGTAATTTTTATACTGACCTTATTGGGAATGTAGTAAGAAACCTTACAATCTTCAATATATACTTCCTTTTCAAGTATTTCTTCTATCTCTTTCCGATTTATTGAGAATAATTTCTGTCCTATAGCCACGCCTGTCTTAGAAATTAGGTATTCAAATGAATACACCTTATGACCTTCTATTTTAAATCCCGTAATATTAAATATATCGGTTTTATACATGAGATAATTAGCACAAAAAACAACAGTAACAGTAGCCATAATCACAGCTACTGTACTTATATATATCTTTCTTATTTTTCTTCGTACTTTTTTCCTGCGTTTTTTTTCTCTCATATTTTTTTATCTCTCATTTTAATTTTCTATAATATCAGCACCTAATTCCTGCAACTTAAAAGCAAATTTTTCATATCCCCTGTTTACGTGATGTATATTATCAACTACAGTTTTTCCTTCGGCTGACAAGGCCGCTATAACAAGAGCAGCACCCCCGCGAAGATCTCTTACATTAACCGTATCACCGTGCAGTTTATTTACTCCGTTAATAATTGCCAGATTATCCTGCACAACAATATTTGCCCCCATCTTATTCAACTCATTGACATGTTTATATCTATTTTCAAAAACAGTCTCTTCAATAAATGATATTCCGTCAGAAATGCACAGCGAAGCCATAAGCTGAGCCTGCATATCAGTAGGAAATCCCGGATAAGGTCGTGAAACAACTTTATTTACAGCTTTAATTCTATCATTGTTTATTATATAAATATAATCCTCAACATCATCTATTAAACATCCTGCGTCTTTGTATAATTTTATTATGTTGCTTAAATGATCTTTGTCAGCATTTTTTATACAAATTTTACTGTTAGTAGCAGCAGCCAGTGCCATAAATGTTCCTGCCTCTATTCTGTCGGAAATAATGCTGTACTCGACAGTCTCATCATGAGATATATCTTTATCACCTGATATTGTTATTGTGTCTGTTCCTGCTCCATGAACTTTATATCCGCATTTTACCAAGAATTTTTGCAAATCAAGTATCTCAGGCTCTTTTGCTGCATTAAAAATTTTTGTTGTTCCCTCTACGCTTAAAGCAAAAAGCATAATATTTTCTGTAGCCCCTACGCTGGGATATCCAAGTCTTATGTCGCTATTGTGAGTATTGTCGGCAGTGCACAAAACAAACTCACCCTCCTCAACCACATCAACTCCCAGTTTCTTCAATCCGTACAAATGCAAATCTATAGGCCTTGAGCCTATATCGCAGCCTCCCGGATAAGTAATCTTTGCCATTTTATTGCGCGCAAGCATCGGTCCCAAAAAAATAATAGATGATCTAAGCTTTTTCGAAAGTGCATCAGATATATCGTATGTATTCAAATTTTTAGTATTAATATAGCAACAGCCATTCTCGTAGCTTGCAGAACATCCCAATAATATTAATATTTCAAGCATTCTTCTAACGTCATCTATATCCGGTACATTTTTTATTATGTACTCTCTTCCATGCAAAATAGTGCTTGCTAGTATAGGCAATGCAGAATTTTTAGATCCGCTTATTTCGACTATTCCTTCTAATTTATTGCCGCCGTTTATAATGAAACTCCCCATCATATCCCTCCGAACAAGTAACGAATATATAACTTATCTTATGCAATTCTTCCTCACTTGTTACAGAACTATTTTTTAGATGCCAATTCCGATATAAGCTTATACATCTCTTCCTCGGCATCAAGCTCTCCGAGTTTTTTAGAATTTAGCGACATAGCAGGAAGCTCATTTGAGTCACTTATAATTTTATCAATAGTACTTATAAGCTTTTTATCTTCCAGTTCACTCTCCAAAATAACAATTGCAGCACCTTTTTTTTCGAGAGCTCTGGCGTTATATTCCTGATGATTTTCAGCAGTATATGTCTTAGGTATAAGAATTGACGGAATACCTATTTTGGTAATCTCGGCTATCGTGATTGCTCCGGCACTTCCTATGACTAAATCACTCGCACTTAAAGCGGCAGGTGCGTCATACATATAGTCTACAACTGTTACATTTGAAGGTATCTCCAAATTATTGAGCTTTAAAGCTTCATTAAAATCATCTTTCAGCCTTTTTCCGGTTACATGCAAAAGCTTTATCTTTTCACGATTTTTAATATTTTTTATAACGTCTATTATAGCATCATTCAGACTCTTTTGCCCTCCGCTGCCTCCAAAGGAATAAATAAATATCTCATCATTTTTCAATTTATATTTTTTTCTTGACTCGTCTCTGTTAGCTTCTACTATTTCTTTTCTCACAGGATTTCCTACAAGCACAAGCTTATCTTTTTGTTTAAAATATCTTCCGGCTTCTTCAAAGCTTATAGCTATTTTATTTACAAACTTAGAAAGTAATCTGTTAGTTATTCCGGGAAATACATTCTGCTCATGTATCATTGTAGGAATACCTTTTATGGCAGCTGCCAAAACAACAGGTCCGCAAACATAACCTCCTGTCCCGACTACAATATCAGGTTTAAAGTCTCTTATTATACCCATTGACTGTATTACTCCCTTAGCTGAAATCGCTAAGGTTATCATATTTTCTATACTTAATTTTCTTTGAAGGAATCTGGCGTCAACTGTTTTGAAATCAAAGCCCTGTTTAGGTACTAAGTCACTTTCCATTCCTTCTTTAGTTCCCACATATAGTATTTCATTGTCATTATTAACTTCTTTAATTTTCTGAGCAATAGCTAAAGCGGGATTTATATGTCCGCCGGTACCTCCGCCGGTTATTAAAACTCTCATATTTACCTCCATGTGACCCTGTACAATCAATTCTTATTTATTTCGGAAGTTTTAGATATATTTAAAATTATACCGACAGATATCAGCAGGAACAATAATGAAGTTCCTCCCGCACTTATAAATGGAAGTGCTCTTCCTGTCGGAGGCATGGAAGATGTTGCTACTGCTACATGAACAAGAAATTGAACTAAGACCAAAGATGTCAATCCTACTGATACAAGGCTCGAATAAAAGTCCTTTGCATTCATTGATATTCTTATTCCTCTCCATGCAAAAAGAACAAATAATATTATTATTGCAATACATCCTACAAAGCCAAGCTCTTCACCGATTATTGAAAATATAAAATCATTATATGCCTCGGGCAGATAGAAAAATTTTTGTCTGCTTTTTCCGAGCCCAAGTCCGAATAAGCCTCCCGTACCGAGTGCATATAGGGATTGGACAATCTGCCAGCCCTTGCCGTTAATATATTTGAACGGATCCAAAAAAACCGTAATTCTCTCTATTCTATATGCATACATAGCTATAAGGGGTATTGTTGCAACTATTCCCGTTACTCCGGTTAATATCAAATGAAACATTCTGGCTCCTGCGCAGAAAAACATTATTATAAGAACCAAAGCCAATACAACTGAGGTACTTAAATCCCTTTGAATAACTATAAGAAGCACAAACCCCACTATAGCAGCTAAAGTGTAAATATATCCTTCTTTAAATTTATGTAATTTTTTTCTTCTTCTATCCAAAAAATCTGCCATACAAAGTACAGCTGCTATTTTCACTATCTCTGATGGCTGAAGGCTGACCCCGCCTATGATAAGCCATCTTTGGGCCCCGTTTCCCTCGACTCCCAAAAAAACTGTTGCGAGTGACAGCCCTACAGAAACAAGAAGAATAAATTTAGTAAATTTTCTGTAAACCTGATAAGGTATAAACGAAGCCATTATCATCAATATAATTCCCGCGGCACCTGCAATTATTTGTTTTCTCAAAAAAAACAAAGAACTGCCGTGATTATAATAGCCATCAGGGTAGCTTGAGCTATATACCATAAAAAAGCCTATTAAAAGCAAAATTAATACTATAATTACCAATAACCAATCGCAAGTTTTTTTACTACTTATTTGAACTTTCTCCATAGAATTTCACTCTTTCTTTAAAGTCCTTGCCTCTTATCTCGAAATTCGGATACATATCCCAGCTTGCACAAGCCGGTGACAATAAAACAGTATCTCCATTATCACTTATTTTATATGATAAACAGACTGCTTCATCCATGCTTTCAACAATATGAATATTCTCAAATCCATATTTTAAAGCACATTCCTTTATTTTTTCTTTTGTTTCCCCAAGCAAAATCAAAGCCTTTACTTTATTATCAAAGGATTTTATAAATTCGTCATACTCGGAATCCTTGTTATATCCGCCTGCTATCAAAATAATAGGAGCATTTATGCCTTTTACAGCCTTAATTGAGGCATCGGGGTTTGTTCCTTTAGAATCATTATAAAATTTAACACCGCTGTAGGTATTAACATATTCCAGTCTATGTTCAACCCCTTTAAAATTCTTTACCGCACTGGCTACAGTATTGTTATCAATTCCTAAAAGCTTTGCGGCAGCGCATGATGCCAAAGCATTTTCTAAATTATGTTTTCCGACAATAAATATATCATCTGTATCCATGATGTTAGATTTTTCATTGTTATAGTTATAAACTATTTGACCGTTTTCAACATAGATTCCACTTTCCAATATACGCTCTGAGCTAAAATACAAAATGTTTGTATTCAGCAAACTTAAATAATTTTTAGTCATAGCATCCTCATAATTGAGAATACAAAAATCGCTCTTATCTTGATTTGCTGCGATTTTAAATTTTGCTCTGTAGTAATTATCTTCTGTCTTATGCCAATCAAGATGATCCGGAGATAAGTTTGTAATTATGCTTACAAAGGGTTTAAAAGTATATGTACTCTCCAGTTGAAAGCTGCTTGCTTCTACAACAATTGTTTCATCTTGTTCAGAAATATATGTATCATAAAATGCACCGGAGCCGATATTACCGGTTATTTTGCACTTTCTGCCGCTTGTATTTATAATTGCACCTATTAAGCTTGTTGTTGTTGTTTTACCATTTGTTCCTGTTATAGCAACAAATTTATTATCCGTAATCAAAAAACCTGCCTCAAGGTCACCGATAATTTTAATATCAGCATCTAAAAGCTTTTTCATTATCGGAGTTTCAAACTTTATACCCGGACTTTTAATAGCAAAGTCAATATTATCCGTATTAAAATCCAAAGAGTCAAAATAGTATTTTACATCAATATCTTTCAATTGTTCTAATACTTTGCTCATTTTTTCTTCGCTCTGTCCGTCATAGGCATATATTACCGCACCAAGCTTATCTAAAGCCCTTATTGAAGCAACTCCCGTCACGCCTAATCCAACTACCAAAACTCTTTTATTTTTCAATTTGCCCTCCATATAATCAGATTAAGCAATCCGATATTTATCTTAAGAATCCACATAACATTTTATGTTTATTATATTGAATATATACCTATAAAAGCCAGAATCACAGATGTCAGCCAAAACACAGCCACAACCTTTGTCTCTTTCCAACCGCTTTCTTCAAAGTGATGATGTATCGGAGCCATTTTGAAAACTCTCTTTTTCGTTTTCTTGTAATAAGATACTTGGATTATAACGGACAAAATTTCTGCAATGTAAATCCCGCCTATTATTGGCAAAACAAATGTTAAGCTTGTAGTCACAGCAACTGCGGCTACCAATCCTCCCAATGCCATAGAACCTGTATCTCCCATGAATATCTTTGCAGGATGAGCATTGTATCCTAAGAATCCAAGGCATGCACCGGCAGCAGCCGAACAAACTATTATTATACCGTTATATGAGCTGTTATATATACTAAAGCTGCTTGCTATAAGGGCAAAAGCCGACATAACTATAAGCGTAACCCCGGAGTTTAAGCCGTCTAAACCATCTGTTAAATTTACGCCATTTACTATACCGACTACCGCAAACACTGTGAAAGGTATATAAAAAAATTGTAAATCTAAATATATATTGATAAAAGGTATTATAAGCTTAGTACCCTCAACACTGTATTTTGCTCCGTATATTGCCAGCAATATTGCAAATATCAGCTGTCCTATTATCTTTTGACCTGCATTAAGTCCTAAATTTCTTTTTAGTACAACCTTTATGTAGTCATCTACAAAACCCACAAAACCAAAAGCAATCATTGAAAACAAACAAACAAATACCTCTTTACTGTAATTGCGGCTTGTAAGCACAGATATAATTACACCCAGCATAATTATTATTCCTCCCATAGTAGGAGTACCTGTTTTTGTGGCAATATGCGATTTTGGACCTTCTTCTCTTATACTTTGCCCAACTTTTAATCTTCTTAAAAAAGGTATAAACATTGGTGCAAGAATTACTACTATCAAGCATGAAACTATAATTATTCTTATTATATTAAAATCTATGTGCATCACTTATCTCCTTATACCCAGTTCCTGTTCTACCTTTTTAATCATATTTTTCGCAATAGTTCTTTCATCATACGGTACTTTTTCTATTCCTATATCTTGATAAGGCTCGGTTGATTTTCCCGCAAGCAATATAACATCATTATGCTTATAGTTTTTAATCGCATAATAAATGGCTTCTTCTCTTTCAACTATGATTTTGTACTCTCCATTGTATTTTTTTACGCCCTGAGCTATCTCCTCACATATGTCATATGGATTTTCAAATCTCGGGTTATCTGATGTGAGTATAGTCAAATCGCAGTTTCGGCCCGCTACTTCTCCCATAGGTGCACGCCTTGATATGTCTCTGTCTCCTCCTGCGCCGAACATTACAATTTTTCTTCCTGAAGCAAATTCATTGATTGTATCCATAACCTTTTCCAGTCCATCAGGTGTATGTGCAAAATCAAGAATTATAGTACAGTCTAAGTTTGTGTCCATGACTTCAAATCTTCCGGAAACTCCGTTAAAGTTTCCTAATGCGCTTATAGCTTCATCAATATCTATATCTAATGAATAAGCTGCACCTAAAGCTGCCAGAGAATTAAGCACAGAAAATTTACCTGGAGTTTTTACGAATACTTTTTTAGATATATCTCTGATTTTCAGATCAAACTCGGTTCCCTTTATGGTAGTTCTGAGATTACTTGCTTTTATATCTGCCTCATTATCTATAGCGTATGACAGGGCTCTTACATTATCACTTTTGAGTTCATCATATAATCTTTTTCCATATTCATCATCAACATTGATTATATTGTTGTTTTTTGTTAAATAAAACAGCTTTTTCTTTGCTAAGTAGTAATTTTCCATTGTTTTATGGAAGTCAAGATGATCTCTTGTAAGATTCGTAAAAATTGCTACGTCAAAATCTATATCATACACTCTGTTAAGCTCAACTGCATGTGATGATACCTCCATCATGCACAATTCTACCGATTTTTTCAGCATTTTACTCATTATATGCTGAATTTCAGATGACTCAGGCGTAGTGTGCTCGGCATTTATATGCTCATCATCCACTATAATGCCCAAAGTACCTATAATCCCATTTTTTATTTTCAAATAATCGGAAATAGCCTTTAATAAGTACGTTATGCTTGTTTTACCGTTAGTACCGGTAACACCTATAACTTTTAATTTTTCAGATGGGTTGTCATATATGGCACATGCTATTTCAGCCATAGCCTTCCTTGAATCTTCAACTTCTATAAAATTAGCTTTTTCTTTAAGCTCTTCAGGTATAAATTCACAAACTATAGCCGAAGCACCTTTTTTTATCGCGCTGTCAATATAAATATGTCCATCTTCAACTAAGCCTTTTATGGCAACAAATATGCTGTTCTGATTTACATTCCTCGAATCATATGTAATATTATCAGCAACTGCATCTTTTGAGCCTGCAAAGCTTTTATACTTTATCTGATTTAAAATGTTAGATAAATTCATAGCTGGTCTCCTTTTAAACGCACTTACCTCCATGAATACAATATACAGAGCGCAATTAAAAACTCGTACACGAAATAGGTAATTATTTTTTTATTATTGTATTTTTTCAAAGGTCTCAAACAGAATTTAAGACTATAATATAATAACATATTTAAAATGCAACTTCAATAATTACTAATATTATAAAATAATTATTATACAGCAATATTTTATAATAGTATTGCTGTATAATTCTTAGTAGTTTAAAGTTGCATTGTTTTTAACTGTTTTCAGTTTAATATTAGCGTGACTATAGATTTTTTTGTTACCTTTGTACCGGCTTGCGGGAACTGATCCTTTATTATTACATCAGCCTCCACATCCAAAGTAACATTATGCTGAAGTCCGTACTTTTGTAAAAGCTTACTTCCATCTTCAAGTGTCATCCCGATAAGATTAGGAACTTCAATTGTAGCCTTTTCTATTACACCAAGCTCTTGTTCACTGTATTGAGGTTCAACTTCCATATATTTAAGAGTTTCTTCTATCATATCTCCAACTATAGGAGCTGCTATTATACTTGCATAATATGTACCCTGAGGTTCGTCAACAGTCATCAAGCAAACTATTCTCGGGTCATTTGTAGGAGCAACACCAATGAATGAACTTATGTAAACACCCTCCGGATATTGACCGTCAATAACTTTTTGTGCTGTACCTGTTTTCCCTCCGACTCTATATCCCGGGACAGCGGCTGCTTTTCCCCCACCGAGTGTAACTACGGTTTCCATCATTTCCATGACAGAATCAGCAACATCTTCTGAAAATACTGTTCTTCTTGTAACAGTATCAAAATTTTTAACTACATTTCCTTCAGAATCTATAAGCTGTTTTACTATTCGAGGCTCCATTAAATTCCCATCATTAGCCAGACAAGCTATAGCGGTAAGTAATTGCAAAGGTGTAACAGCAACACTCTGGCCGATAGACTGTCTTACTAAATTGGCATCTGTCATATACTTATAATGATTTACTATACCCAATGCTTCTCCGTTTAATGCAATACCTGATGGTTCTGCAAATCCCAAAGCTCTCAAATATTTATAAAATGTTTCCGCTCCTATATCAATTCCAATTTCAGCCATGGCATCATTGCATGAATTTTGTAAAACCTCGGCTAAAGTTTGTCTTCCATGCGGATTATAATATCTCCAGCATTTCATCGTACTGCCCGCGACTCCTTTTACATATCCATCGCAATAGTAAGTTCTGCTGGGCTGTGTTTTATTTTCCTGCAAAGCTATAGCGATAACCAGAGGCTTAAAGGTTGAGCCCGGCTCATATATATCATTTACTATAGGATTTCTCCACATATCATACCATTGCTTTTTTAAATCCTCAGCACTTAAAGTTTTCCACTCTTCTTTTAAATTCTCATCCAAAGGCTCTCTCGGATTATTCGGGTCATAGTCAGTTTTGCTTGTCATAGCAATTATATCTCCTGTTTTTGGATCCATAGCTATGAAGTTAACCCTTTTTGCATTCGTGTTTGCAAGAACTTCTGCGGCAGATTTCTCTGCAAAATGCTGAATAGTTTCATCTATCGTCAAAACTATGCCATAACCATCCTGAGATTCATAATATTCATTATAGCCATATGGAAGCTCTCTTCCGACACCATCTGTATTAACAACAAGTCTTCCGGGAACACCGGTCAGATATTTGTCAAAGGTTGCTTCAACTCCGTATAGTCCTTGTTGGTCGGAATTTGTAAATCCAAGTATATATGACGCAAAATTACCGTATGGATATACTCTTTTGTTATCATCTATAATACTGATACCTGTTATTTTAGCTTCTCTGATTTTTTTTGCCTGCTCATCTGTTATCCATCTTTGCAAAACTACATATTTACTGTTTTGAGTTATTTTTTTATACACAGCATCCTTATCGAGCTCTAAAATTTCCGAAAGTATTGTTGCAATTTCATCTAGGGATTTTAAATCTTTGAGGCTTGCCTGCAGCAACTCTTCTTCCTTATTGCCGGCAATCTTTTTGTTAATATTACCAAAAAACTTCGATATAAAGCCCTCATCTTCATCCTCAGGATCAACAATTATTCTGTCTGATGAACCCTTTCTTACGTCTACAGGGAAGCACACAACCGTATTAGCATTTATGCTGACAGCAAGCTTTTTGCCTTTTGAATCATATATTGTTCCTCTTTTTGCGTTAATTACTACATCCTTTGACCATTGCTCATAAGCACCTTTTTTATACTCATTTCCTTTTATTAGCTGTATATATCCTAAACGGCCGATTAACAAGAGTGTCACAGCAAAGAAAAACAGCAGAAACACTAGTATTCTTCTTTTGTTTTGCAAATTAGGACTACTGATTTCATTACTATTTCTCATATAAAAATCCTCTCTATTCAAAAAATCTTAAGGCTTTTTCAAATAAGCTAAGCTCATTTATTTCATCATCGGCTGAGAGTTCTGCACTTTCACCATTATCAATATTTAAAAACACAGTTTGTTTTCTTGTAGGATAATTCATCCCCAAATAGCTTTTTGCCATATTTTCAATCATATTAGTATTGTTTAAGCTCTCAAGATAGATATTATAACCATCAATTTCATCATTTAAGGAAACTATTTCATTCTCTAAATTATTAATAGCCATTTTTTTCTCAGTTATTGTCGCATAATTATAAATTATCATAATCCCCAAGCCAAACATAGAAATAATAAGCATCCAATTTTTTATTGCTCCTAAGCTTATTCTATTTTTCTTTTTCTTCTTTATAACTCTTTTTTTAATTTTTGGCTCTAAATTTTGCTGATCATCATAATCATAGTTATAATTAGGTTTTGATAACGCCGACATTTACAATCACCTACACCCTTTCACCGATTCTTAGCTTTGCGCTTCTTGCTCTTGGATTCTCTGATAATTCCATATCATTTGATAAAATTGGTTTTTTATTTACTAATTTTAATTTTCTTCTATGATCACAAACACATTGAGGAAACTCTTTCGGGCAAATACAGTCACTGTTTAAATCAGCAAAAGTATTTTTTATTATCCTGTCCTCCAATGAATGGAAAGTAATAACGCATATGCGTCCGCCCTTGTTAAGTCTATCCGCTGCATTTATTATTGTCTTTTCAAGTATATCAAGCTCTTTATTTACTTCTATACGTATAGCCTGAAATGTTCTTTTTGCCGGATGAGGTCCCTCCTGCCTTGCTGCTGCCGGTATAGCTTTTTTTATTATATTGACTAACTGTCCCGTAGTTTCTATAAACTCTGTTTCTCTTGCTTCTATTATAAATTTAGCTATTCTTGCAGCCCAATTTTCCTCTCCGTACTCACTTATTATTCTGGTCAGCTCCTTTTCGTCATATCCGTTGACTATATGCCAAGCGCTTATTTTTTGTGATTTGTCCATTCTCATGTCAAGCGGTGCATCATAGTTATAACTGAAGCCTCTTTCCGGAATATCTAATTGAAACGATGACACCCCTAAATCAAATATGATCCCATCTATTTTTTCTATATTCAATTCATCTAAAACTTCACTGATATTGCTGAAATTACCCCTATATGCAATGAAGTTATCAAATTCGCTTAATCTGCTTTGAGCTCGGCTTATAGCATAGTCATCCTGGTCAATTCCTATTACCTTGCCGTTTGTAACACGTTTTAGTATTTCATATGTATGTCCCCCTCCTCCGAGAGTAGCATCAACATAAATTCCGTCACTTTTTATATTTAACCCTTCAATAGATTCATCCAATAAAACAGATTTGTGGATATATTCCATAAATATCTCCTCCTATAAGCCTATACCCAATTCAGACATTTTTTCTGCAATGCTGTCAAAATCAAATTCTTCGCTATTTGAGTAAGCTTCCCAGTTTTCTTTATTCCATATTTCGATTTTATCTATTACTCCGATAATTGCAACATCCTCATTTAAGCTGCTGAATTCTCTTAAATTCGGAGGCACTAATAGTCTTCCCTGTTTATCAAAACTACATTCAGTGAATCCTGAAACAAATTGTCTTAAAAAAAATCTTTCTTCTTTATTAAAAGTAGATAAGTTTTTTAGTTTACCGACGAATTCTTCCCATGTTTGAATAGGATAAACGAATAAACATTTATCCAATCCTTTTCCGATATAGAAAACTTCACCAAGCTCATCCCTGAATTTAGACGGGATTATAACTCTTCCCTTGTTATCGAAAGAGTGTATGTACTCACCAGTAAACATAATCTACCACCTTCTGGGTATATTATACCACATCATGGGATAAATGCACCACTTTTTTTCAAAAAAATAAATTTTTTTTGGAAAAGCTTAAATACCTGATTTTCAATTTGTTTAAACAATAAGTTATAATCTTATATGATTTTTATAGAAAAAAAGTGTTAAAATCTATTTTAAAAATAGTTTTAACACTTTTCACATTTATATTTTATAAATTTACCCTGTTACTTTTTGAAATTCAAGTAATTCATTTTTAATTTCAATCGGAATTTGCTTTATTTCAAATTCAGGCTTTCCGAGATAATATCCTTGAACATAGTCAATACCGAGCCTTATCAAAGTATACATTTCTTCTCTTGTTTCAACACCCTCTGCTATAAGCTCTGCATCTCTCGTTTTTGTGAATTTAATCATGTTTGATATCAGATTTTGCCTTTCAATATCTTTATCAACATCTCTTACTAAACTCATATCTATTTTAACAAAATTAGGATTCATGTACAGGAGTATAGACTCCGAATTATAGCCTGAGCCAAAATCATCTATAGCAATATTGCTGCCCCAGCGGTTTGCAAAGGAAAACTTCTTCTCCATGCACTCCTGGTCGAGCTGTTCGCTTTCGGTAATCTCAATAACCAGTTTTCTCAAATATTGACTGTATTTATCCTCGAATATTCTGAAATCAACATCCGTTAAGCAAGTATTAGAAATTGAATTAATAAAAAGCATAGCATCTTTTGCCGTGTGATATTGAGATATAAAAGCATCGATTGCTCCGTTCCATGTAAGATATTCCATTTGATACAGCTTTGATTGTGTTTTTGCTAATCTCATAACCTCTGTTACGGATTTTAATTTTTCGCTTTTAGGCCTCATAAGAGCTTCGTACGCAAAAACTTCACCTGTTCTGACATCAACAATAGGTTGAAATGCAAATTTAGCCAAAGAAAGCTCGAAGAATAAATTCAAATCTTCTTTTCCCTCGAATAAAAGCTCGTCTCTTTTAAATGCTTCCAAATTAAATTCCTTGACACTTCCCTTCATTGTTCGTTTCGCAGAGTACATCGCAAAATCCGCATACCTGACTAAAGTCTCATAATCTGTTCCGTCATAAGGAAACCAGGCGATTCCCGCTGAGGCTCTAAGCCTTGTGCTTTTGCTATTCGGAAGATAAAAGGCTGTTTCATAAAGCCTCTCATGATTTTTATATATTAAATCCGACAACTCATCTTTTGACTCGATATCATGTATAAATGCCAAAAATTCATCTCCGGATCTTCTTGCCACTACAGCACCTACTTCATTCAGCACTGATATTGCATTAGCAAATTCTATAAGATATTTATCACCTATGTCATGACCATAGGTATCATTTATAAATTTGAGATTATCTAAATCCCACATGACCATAGCTCCTACTCCCTTAATTCCGTTTTCCAGTAATTTTTCAACCCTTTGTTTAAAGGAATCTCTGTTTAGCAAATGAGTCAATGAGTCATAATCACGTTCATATTCAATTTTTATCTTTTCTTTGATTTCATCGCTGACATCTATCAACGCAACCAATATTCTGTTTTCCTGGTCTAAAATATGAAACTTTATCCACTTTGTTTTATCTTCATCCTTAAATTCTACGGTTTTAATTTCGTGAGGAGCATTTTGTGCATGAATACACTTAGAATTTTTTAAAAAATCAGCGATACAAATCAAGAATTCTTTCTCGTCAAAAAAACTTTGTTCTCTATATTGTTTAGGGAATTCCATTAATGATGAAACATTTTCGGTACACCATACTTTTTTTGTAATTTTATTATATTCTATTGTAGCCATGGGCAAATCCATGATATGAAAAATATCTGATAATCTTGAAGCATAATAAGCTATATCCTTGCTGAACAATTCAATAGTTTTGGACAAATTATCAATCTCTTTGATGTAAACTTTGGGCAAGTTTATGGATTTTTCAGGATTGCTGCTCTTTATTATATTTACCAGTTTTGATATAGGTCTTGTGAAAAACAAACTAAAAACAATCAAGCTCAATCCACCTATAATCATTGATAAAACAAATGAAACGAATAAACTGTTTTTTAATCTGTCAGCTTCGCTTAGCAAAACAGATTTTTTTGTTACTCCGCACAATATCCACTTTTCATTAGCAAAAGGAGAGTTATCTTCATACAGTTTAAAATAGCTTAAGGCTGCAATTTCAGAATTATTGGAATCACTGGATACATCTAAGTAATATACATCATCTATAAAGGTATCCCTGTGCAATTTGAATGTTTGCGATTTTGCAACAACGTAATTATACAAAGCCCCTACCTGAAGTACATTTCTAAAGCTTTTGCCGTCCTGCGTTATAGCTAAAAAATACGCAGAATTATTTATCTGAAGTTCGTTATAAGGCAAGCTTTTTCTCAAATAATCAAGAGTTATATCTATACCTACAACACCATAAACTTCTCCTTCTCCATCCATTAAGGGAACTGTGTAAGTTATGACTTCAACATCATCTTTTGATAAACGAAAAGGTGGGCTCCAATAACCAAAATTTGAAAAAGGCTCTTCCGGTTTTTGCTGTGCAGCGCGAAAAGGCTTGTAATAAAACGCATCTCTTTCATTTTCTTCGGATAAATATAACTTTGTACCCCAATTACTGTTCATTGTCAGCTTCATCTCTTTTATAATGCCGCTATTCCCAATTTCAACTAAAATATCGGAATTATCAAATGAAGCATTAGAAGGGTCCAGATCTCGTATATAAAATGCCTTATATCCTTGATCTGAAGAATTTTTTTCGTCTAAAATTAAAAATGCTCCTGTTACCTTTGAATATCTTAAGAATACCAAAAGCGATTCTACCATTGATCTATCTATTACCGCTCCGTTCGTTTCAATGCTGCTGCAGTATTTTTTAACCACATTTTCAAAATTTGCAAAACTTGTCCAATTCCTCACCATGTCAGTCTCAAGGTTATTCTTTCTTGAGTTTATTATCCCTTTAAAAGCGTCTATAGCATTATTTTCAAGCTTGTCAATTGTCTTTGAAGAAAAAATAGCAGCAACGAAAACAAGTGACTGGATTGCAACAATAATCAACATAGGTATAATAAGCCTTCTTAGTATGGTTTTTTCTCTTTTCTGTTTTGATTTCATCTAATGACCACTCTTTGTCTAATTATGTATTAAATCATTCAAACTTTTTTCCAGTTCATTAAACCAATCTTCAAATGATTTATCGCTGTATTTTTTAACAATATCGCGTTTATTTTCATCTGAGAACAGTTCTGCTTCAATTTTTTGCTTATCTTCTATTGCCTTATTCAGAAGCGTACTTTCCAAAATTTTTCTGGCATTTGTTCCGTTTTTAAATGCTTTGCTTGTATATAATTCATATGTATTAGCTTGTTCTAATGCTACTTTTAAGGTTTTTTGCACATTTTCATCTATGTTTATTTTTTTGTTTTCCAATAATTCTTTGATAAATTCAGAATCATTTGCCTTGGTTTTTACAGGCATATATGATGAGTGAAATGAAAAAACAGAATTTCTTTCTTCATTTGTTATCCATTTTAGAAAAACTGTACTGGCATATTCCTTATTTTCTGTGTTCTTAGTCATTGCAAAGCCCGCACCCTGCTGAACAGCAATTTTGTCTGTATCTTTGAATATCGGAACAGGCAAAACTAAGAGCTCTATGGGATACGACTTGTCATCATCTAAAATAACATTTGTTGGAAAGTATGTTGATCCGCTTGAAGACCCTACAAATGCTATAACATCTCCGGTTTTGGCATCATCTGAAGCAAATTTCCCATACTTACCAAAATATCCGTTTACAAAAGGCACATAAAAATTGTCCCATATTTTTCTCATTGCATCCTTATTCATATTGATGACAACCGTATCATCTTTGACCTGGAACAGCTCTTGTCCTAATTGATAGCTTCCTATCACAATATAATTAGCCATAACATCCCGTCCGAAAAAAGCTTTTCCGCCGCTGTAACTATAATATTTCTCGGCAACTTCTACAAGTCCTTCCCAGGTTAAGAGCTCTTTTCTGTTTACTCCTTTGGTAACGGCAAATTTATCCCAATCGGTTTTATTTATCATCAATACTTCTGTAGATTTAGCAAAAGGTATTATTTTAAGATTTTTATCTTTATCAAATCTTCCTTCATCAATATAACTGCTTATGTATTCGGATATTTCTTCATCGCTGTAATATTTGTCAAATGCTGCAAGAAAGCCCATATCGTCAATTTCCTTAGCTGTATCAACATAAGTTGCAAATAAATCCGGCATATTATTGGAGCCTACTTTTTGCATAGCCGCGCTTTTTACCATATCTATCAAATCATTTACGCTTCCCTGACTGAATGCTTCGACAACAATCCCTTTATCTCTTCCAACCGTCTCGTTAAATTCTTGTATCAGATTATCAAACGCGGTTTTTTGAGCACCGTTATAATAATGCCATACAGTTATTGTAACAGGGAATTCAGGATTAAGTCCATATTCTTTACTTTCATTTTTAGAGCAGCCGGATAAAAGCATGCTGAGCGACAAAATAAAAATCAAGACTATTTTTAATGTCGTGTGTTTTTTCACTCTTACCTCCATAGTTTGCAACATTATAATTATTTTCATATAATTCAATTAAGTATTTTAATATCTACATTATAAACAATTCGACATAATTTTACAATATATACAATTTAAATATTTATCATTTTTTATATACATGCAGCTATTACATAAAAAAACTACGGATGAAAAACCAAAAAATAAAAGTTGCAGATACTTTAACAACATATCTGCAACATATTTACCACTTAGGATAAGCTATGATTAATTTATATCCTCTGATTTATTTTTATGCTTTCGCAATATATAAAATATTACTATACCGGATATAAATATTAAAGCGCTGACTATTTGAGCAATACTAAAGCTCATAAACTTTAAGATATACTCCTCTACCCTCATTCTCTCTAAAAAGAACCTTACTATTCCGTAGAAGATAAGGTAAAGTGCAAATACTTCTCCTTCGTTTTTCCTTTTATTTTTTCTATACCACACTAAAAATACAAATGTAATAAGATTGCATAAGGATTCATATAAAAATAATGGATGATATTTTCCCGGCATATTATCAATGGATATTCCCCACGGAAGATTTGTTTGTCCTCCGTATACCTCTTGATTCACAAAGTTGCCCCAACGTCCTATGGCCTGAGCCAGTATAACAGACGGCATCAATATGTCAGCCAGCTGCCAAAAGCTTATCTTCTTAATCTTACATCCGATTATTCCTGCAATTATTCCTCCGAACACTCCTCCATGTATAGCCATTCCTCCGCTTCTGATGTTTATGACATCATAAAAGCTATTAATTTCATCCGGAGAAAATACCACGTAATACAATCTTGCACAAATTATACCTGTTATGATAACTGCCAATAAGAGGTCAAAGAGTGTATCTTCATTAAATCCGATACGTCTTGATTCTTTAACTGAAAGTATTATACCTACAGCTAAGCCCGAAGCAATTATCAGAGCATACCACATTATATCTATTCCAAATATCGTAAATGCAACTTTATCCATAAAACCTCCCAATTACCTTAAAACTGCATCAAAGTTTTCTTTAAGCTTTTCTAAAACCATGTTATGGATTTTATCAACCTCTTTATCCTTCAATGTTCTGTCTTTATTTCTATATGTTATAGAAAATGCTGTGCTTTTATAGCCGCATTCTATATGACTTCCCCTGTATACATCAAACAGACTTACATTCTCTATAATATGAGGGTTTACAGCCTTTATTACGGCTTCCATATCTCCTACCAGAACCTCGTCCTTAACCTTAACCGCTATGTCTCTTTGTATTGCAGGATATTTTGGCAGGGCTTTATATTTTCTTACCATATTTTTGTATTCAACTATCTTATCCACTTCAATTTCTGCAAGCAATACTTTTTTATTTATATCGTAATTCTCCAAAACCTGCGGATGTAATTCTCCAAATACTCCGATAAGTTCATCTTCAATATAAATTCCTGCACAAATTCCGCTGTGGAAAGTCGGATTACCTTCTATTGCCTTAAGCTTAAGTTCAATACCGAAACGTTCCAGCATCTGCTCTATTATTCCTTTTAAATTGAAAAAATCATAGTTTCCGTACATACCTATACAAAGCTTGCTTCTTTCATCAGGAAGCTGTGCTACAGGCAGTTCTTTAGGGAAAAAGGTATTTCCGATTTCAAAGAATTTTACTTCATTTATTCCTCTGTTGTTATTTCTGCTCATGACATCCAGCATATTACTCATAAGTGTTGTTCTCATAACGCTGAAATCTTCGCCGAGAGGATTTAAGAGCCTGATGTATTTTTTAATATCGGATTCTTCGCTTGCGCAGATATTATCCAGTGACTTTGGACTTATAAAAGAATATGTCATAATTTCCGACAAGCCCATAGAAACCATAATATTTTTTATATAGTCCTCTGTTTGTCTTTTTTCAGATTTTCCGCCTTTTTCAAGCGTGCTTACAATCGGCTTTCCCTCTATATTTTCAAAACCGTACATTCTGCCGATTTCCTCTATCAGATCTGCCTCTTGTTCTATATCACATCTGAAATACGGAATTTCCGATACTATTTTCTCACCATCAAAACTGCTTTTTATTTCAAGCTTATTAAGACTTGCAAGCATATCTTCTACTGATATTTTTACTCCTAAAAGTTCATCTGATCTGTGAGGTCTGAGAGTAACTTTTTTCGGAACAAATTCACTCTTTCCTGCATTTATATATCCCTTAACTACAGTTCCGGCTCCAATCATTTCTATAAGCTGACATGCTCTGTTGCTGGCTATCTCAGCATTTTCATAATGAAGTACCTTTTCATTTCTTGCAGATGCTTCTGAGCGAAGTCCGAATTTTCTTGAGGTATCCCGGATTGATTTTGTATTAAATGTCGCGGCTTCCAAAAGCATAAGAGTAGTTTCTTCGCCTATTTCGGTATCATATCCGCCCATAACTCCTGCCAAGCCAACAGGCTTTTCACTGTCTGCTATTACTAAAACATTGCTGTCAAGCTTCCTCTGCACCATATCAAGTGTAGTCAGCACTTCTCCTGTCTTAGCGCGTCTTGCTGCAATCTTTTTGCCCTTAAATTTATTCAGGTCATATGCATGAAGAGGCTGCCCAAGTTCAAGCATAACATAGTTAGTAACGTCCACTATATTGTTTATAGGTCTCATGCCTGCATCCATTAAAGCTCTTTGCATCCACAGAGGTGATTTGCCTATCTTGACATCTTTAATAACTCTGACATAAAATCTTTCGCAAAGATCGCTGTCTTCAATTGACACTTCATCAAAATAATCCTTTATGTCATCAGCTTCGTTTTGAATTTTAATTTCAGGGAATCTGAATTCTTTGTTTAAGGTAGCGGCAACTTCTCTTGCCATACCTGTTATATTAAGGCAGTCCGGTCTGTTATAGGTTATTTCTATATCCAAAACTTTTCCGTTTATACTCAAAACCTCTTTGATATCCTTTCCCAGAGGGGTTTCAGGCTCAAGTATCATAATTCCGTCATTGCCTCCCTTTGGCACAACCTTATCCTCAAAGCCAAGCTCCTCATAGGAACACATCATCCCCTGCGACTCAATTCCTCTAAGCTTAGACAGTTTAATGTTTACACCTGTCGGAAGATGTGCTCCGACAAGTGATACCGGAACTATATCTCCGACATTTATATTATTGGCTCCGGTAACTATCTGAACTGTTTCAGTTCCTATATCTACCTTAGTAACAACCAGCTTATCTGCATCAGGGTGTCCTTGTATATCTAAAATTTTTCCTGTAACTACAAGGCTTATATCTTTGTCTATATCAATTATAGAATCAACATGAGAGCCTGTAAGTGTGATTTTATCAGCCAATTCTTTTGCATCTATGTCTATATCCACATATTTTTCCATCCATTTTATCGGTGCTAACATAATATAACCTCCTTAAAATTGTTTTAAAAACCTTTCATCATTATCGAATAAAAGTCTTATGTTGTTTATTCCGTATTTCACCATTGCAACTCTGTCTATTCCCATACCAAATGCAAAGCCGCTGTAAATCTCAGGATCAATCCCACAATTTCTTAATACATTCGGATGTACCATGCCGCAACCTAAAAGCTCCATGCTCCATCCAGTATTATTGCACAGTTCACAGCCCTTGCCCTTGCATTTTAAGCAAGATACATCCACCTCGGCACTAGGCTCTGTAAATGGGAAATTATGTGGTCTGAATCTGGTTTTCATCTCGTCACCAAACATTTGCTTCACAAATTGATTGATTGCATCTTTGAGATTAGCCATTGTTACTCCTTTATCTATAACAAGGCATTCCATCTGATGGAACATCGGCGAATGTGTATCATCAACCTCGTCAAATCTGAAAGTTCTGCCGGCTGAGACCATTCTTATAGGAGGCTCCTGTGTTTTCATAGTTCTTATTTGAACAGGTGAAGTCTGTGTTCTTAACACTATACCATCAGCCAGATAGAAGGTATCTGACATATCCCTTGAAGGGTGATCTTCCGGTGCATTTAAGTCGTCAAAGTTATTTTGAACAGTGTCAACCTCCGGACCCTCTATAACATTATATCCCATGCTTAAAAATAAATCTTCAAGCTCTTCTTTTACTTGCATAAGAGGATGTCTTCTGCCCATTTGAGGATATTTTGAAGGCATTGTTACATCTACTCTCTCAGTTTTTAGCTTTTCTTCCTTTAGTCTTTCAGCCAAGGCATCTTTAAACTCGTTTATATTTGCTTCTATAGCCATTCTTACCTCATTGGCTATTTTACCTATAACAGGTCTTTCTTCTTCCGTAAGCTGAGCCATACTGCGAAGAATTGAAGTAAGCTCTCCTTTTTTGCCTAAGAATTGAACTCTTATCTTTTCAATGTCATCATCATAATTACATTGTTTTATAAGATTTAGAGCTTCCTGCATAAGCTCTGACAGTCTTTCTCTCATATAAATACACTCCTTTTTAAACAATATTACTTATAATATTGTCAATATTATTAAATAAAATATAAAAGGACTTCTCCTCATAAAGAGGCGAAGTCCGCGGTACCACTCTTATTCACTCAAGACATGCCAATAGCTATGTCAATGAGTCTTATTATTAATTAACGATATCAACCGTGCAAACCTACTGTTATTTCAGCCTGCAAGCTCAAGAGTGAACTTCAATGCTCCTTATTTAACGGTGATTTCAGCTATTACACCATCTCTCTTAAAATAATAGAATTCTTGTATTAAGAATCTCAGCATCTACTTTTCTCTGTCATTGCCTCTAATATTCAGTTATTACATCAATTTAACTTATCATAAAGAATAGTAAGTTTAAGCCATATTTTTATATTAAGCATCATTATAACAAAGTTAATATAATATTACAAGAGTTTTTTTACTTAATCTAATTTAATACTGATTATTTTAATAAAAGCAATATAGAATGATACACTAAGATTATGCCAAGCAGTCCCATGATAATGGGAGCTAAAATATTGCCCCATTTTGTGACCTTAATCTTTATAATCCTATAAAGGCTATCAAACTTATCCTGTGATTTAATATAAATGAAATATAAAATTATTAAGGGTAATGTATAAATCGTATTATACACAATAAGTATCAAAGTCACTTGAAAAAGCGTGAGTTGATAATTAAAAAGGATTGCTAAAAAAGCAAAATACGGCAATGCAGTTGTTAATTCAGATATTGTCGCTCCCACGCCTAGGAACACTAAAGCCATTGGAGACACGGATTTTATTTTACGGGCAGCTTCGGTTTCATCATTCACATCATCTTTATTCTCACGAACTTTCAAAGATTGAATTTGATTTTTAATCATTGCAATCTTATTTCTTTGCAGCGAAAATCCAAATCCGATAAAAAAAGCAATACCCAGTATCAATTCGGCAATAAATAAAATTTGTCCGTATCTTTCCACGAATTGAGCAAAAAAATTACCGATAAAAGTGACAAGTCCAAAATATGCTAAAAATCCACCTATCAGGTTTGTTACTCCGGTTGGTATAATAAAATACCAAATGTGTTTTGGTTTTTTTACCATACCTTGTAAAACAAATTGCTGTGTTACAGCAATCGGGTTAAGGCTATCTGCCGCACTTGTTAAAATTGTTGAAATTAATAATCCCCACATATTATTTTCTCCTTCCTTCTGAGCAAAAAAATAAGCCCGGGAGTATTGTAAAATAACTCCTAGGCTTTTATCCCACCGTGTACACAATCTATAAGACCATGCGTTTTCTCTTGGTCCAGACTAACAATTTCTGTTACGGAACCCTAGAAAACCAATAGTATTCAGATGTTCTATTAACAATATCAAAAAACATCAGATATGTCAATAGCATGTTTATCTTATAGTATCGATTCTTTACTTATAACTTTTTTCTGATTTCATAAATGCTTATTGCTGCGGCTATAGAGGCATTTAAAGATTCGGTTTGTCCCGTCATTTTTATAGTTATACATTCATCTGACGCAGTCTTAAGCTCATTTGATACGCCATTGCCTTCGTTTCCTATGACAAGACATATCTTTTCAGGACTTTTTATGTCATCAAAGGATTTGTCGGAATCAACTACAGTCGATATAACAGTAAACTTATTTATTCTTAAATCTCTTACAAAATCAAGAACATTATCTACATCTATGACAGGAACTCTAAAAATTGCACCTGCGCAAGCTCTGACTGTTTTATCATTATAGGCATCTACACATAGAGGAGATAAAACAACAGCACACGGACCAAAAGCATCTGCCGTCCTTATTATTGTCCCAAGGTTTCCCGGGTCCTGAAGCTTGTCACAAAATACTATAAATTTATAGTTTTTAATGATAGTTTCAATATCATAATCAGGCTTTTTTACAGCCGCTATAATTCCTTGAGAATTTACAGTATTTGAAATATTTTTAAACAAATTATCCTCTACGGAATGATATTCTATTTTTTTCTCGTCAAGAAGTTCTAACAAGTCTGAAATCTCATTCTTATTATATAAACTCTCAGATATAAAGATAAGCTCAAAGCCGGCATTTTCTTTTAAAGCTTCTTTTATTAACTTTATACCTTCCACAAGATAAAGACCTTGAGAATCTCTTGACTTTTTATTCTCAAGACTTCGCAGCAGCTTTATTTTTTGATTATCTTTGCTTTTTATAAGCATATTATTTATTCCTTTTTATTTTTGTATTTGATACTTTTAAAAAATTACTATATATTTTTAATAAATCAAGCAGTTCTTACAAAACAGATATTTAGTTAAACAGTTCACGCAATACTGCTTGCTTTTCAAGTTCTTCTGCTGTTTTAAGAAAGTTGGAAATCTTTTCCCTATTCTGTTTTACGGATATGTCTGTAGTTTTTTTGAGCTCAAAGGACTTTTTCCATAACTCGTATACACTTTTATAAATTTCACAAAGCTCTGTTAAATCGTATTTCTCAAAAAATTTCCACGCATACCATTTCAGTGATGTATATGTTCCCAGATAGTATTCCATATTCCACAAAATATCAGGGTTAAAATCACATTCAAAATGCTTAATCAGTATAGGATATGCGTCCAGACCTTTTGCATTTTCAGACCATTCTTCTCCTTTTAGATGTGACTTTGCAAGTTTTAAGGTATCTGATATGATATCCTCTTGTGATTTATTGCTTTTACCCGCTATTGTCAAAACATTTAAAATCGGAATCTCACGTTTACCCAAAGATGAATAATCTATTTCATCTTCTGCTCCCGTTATAGAAAGAGTCGTATATTTTTTTCGGTCATCATCATAGCCTGTGATAAGTCCCCATTCAGGGATGCCTATATCCCAAGCAATTGCAGCAATTCCGCTGTCAATAGATTTTCTGATCATATCATGGGCAGCAAGACGTCTTTCTTCTTCAATATTATCCTGATCCCATAATCGTTCAACATAATCACAGATTATTCCGCCATTTTCTACCCACTGTTTTTGCTTGTTAAATTCCCATATACTCATAGCGCTCGTACAAAGATCATCAGCTGCCCACATACGAAAAGCAAAACCGCTGCTTGCAATAATATCCTCATAAAATTCGCCGTAAGGACTGTTTTTTACAGCCGCAGCTAAAGATTTTGCGAAAGAAAATAAATAGCCTGTATCATCATATACTCCGTCCCATGTTAAGTTTAGTTTCTTCATCTTACTTCCTCCTTATCGGAATAAAAATTTTCTCTGAAAATACTCGACTTTGTTCTATATAGCTTTCAAATTCATAGTCCTCTGTCCGCTCGTATTCACTCTGTGGAATCCATACTCTATAAATATAATTCCATGAACGATGAATAGTATTGACAAAATCGATATGAGAAGACTGCGGTGTTTGGAATATTGCATATAGACCGGCATTTATATAAATTTGCTGTGTGCCTGAAGTATCTCCCATTGCTTCGTCGGTTCGTATGCCAATATAATAATCAAGTCTGTTTTCTTCATTATTCCAACTGCTGACTCCAAAATCCTCACAAATCTTGCCTCCTGACAATAAAAGCGATAACTTTTTAATATTGTACTTATTCCAAAAACTTGGAGGGGATTTTTCATCGCTCTTATAGACCGTAAGAGAATACGCTTCGATATTGATTATTTGGGGTTCAATGCTGAATGGTACAACTTCAAAGCTCAATGGCTCATAGAGTTTCAGGCTGTTTTTAACAAACCTGTATTCACTGGGCAAAATATGATGTTCTGCCTTAAAAGCGCGAATAAAATTTTCCTTTGAATTGAAACCATAGGCAAAAGCAATTTCAGAAATGTATTCTTCATTGCCACACATATGCTTTGCTATTTCACTCAATCTCCGCTTCCGTATATAATCAGCAGGAGTAAATCCGCTAACGGCTTTAAATACGCGTAAAAAGTGATACTGAGAATAACCGCATGCTTTCGCACAAGCAGATAAATCAATTTCATACTTTAAATTTTCTTCTATGTATTCCACAGCTTTTATAATATGCTCTTTATAATCCATAAACACCACCTGTGTATATTGTATTATATCTTTAACTTATAGGATTGATAAAAATTGCTATATTTAAGGAAGAAAGCTGTTAAAAGAAACTAAATATTTTGTATTGAGTATATTATTGTCATATTTAATCTTTAATTTCCCTTTGCTCTATTTTTCTTAGATTATCATTATGTCCCAATAAAACAATTACGTCTCCTGCCTTTATGATATCATCTGCATACGGCGATATATTAATACTGTCTCCCGTTTTTATTGCCATAATACTTACTCCCATTCTGTTCGGGAGTCTTAGATCAACCAAGCTCTTATTTTCCCAATCTTCGGGTGCAACAACCTCGATAATACTGTAATCAGGCATTAATTCAATTACGTCAAGTATGTTTGATGATAATATATTATGAGCTATACGAACTCCCATATCCCTTTCCGGAAATACGACCTTATCTGCTCCTATCTTATATAAAACTTTCCCGTGTATATCACTTTGTGCCTTTGCAATTACTCTCTTAACTCCAAGCTCCTTAACAATTAAGGTAGCCATAATTGAAGCCTGAATATTTGAGCCTATAGCAATGACAGCAACATCAAAATTCCTTATACCCAAAGCTCTCAGAGCATTTTCATCCTCAGAATCAGCTTGAATAGCATGAGTTACATGCTCTGATATTTCTTGAATTATATCGATATCCTTATCAACCGCAAGTACGTCATAGCCTAATTTATATAATGTTTTTGCAACTGATTCTCCGAATCTTCCACAGCCTATAACAACAAATTGTCTCATATTAATCCTCCGTTATCCTATAATAATTTTACCCTCTGGGTAAGTGTAATTGCTTTTATCTATATTTTGGCGTGAAGCAACAGCAAGTGCAATGGTAAAAGGTCCTAAACGCCCTATAAACATTGTGACAGATATAATTATCTTGCTTAAATTATTTAAAAAAGGTGTTACATCTCTGCTAAGTCCGGTAGTTCCGAATGCTGAAACCGACTCAAACAGCAAATCAACATATGAAAATCCGTCAGAAGTTTCAACTATGCTCAAAATAATTGAAACTATAACTACAACAGCAAACGCAATTCCCATAATCGTTATTGCCTTCATAATAACCGAATTAGAAATACGCTTTTGAAAAATTTCTATATCCCTTCTTCCATATATTGTGCTGTGTATAGCTAAAACAACAACTGACATTGTAGTAACCTTAATTCCTCCGGCAGTAGATCCTGAGGAACCGCCTATAAACATAAACATTATCATCATCATAGATGTAGCATCTTTTATGGATGCAATATCAACTGTATAATATCCTGCAGTTCTGGCAGTTACACTCTGAAAATAAGATGCCTGAAGCTTGCCGAAAAAATCCAGCTTTCCTATTGTACTATCATTCCCATACTCAAAAGCAAAAAATAAAACTGTACCTGTAACCAATAATATTAAGGTCATTATCAAAACAATTTTTGTATGTAAACTGAGTTTTTTAAAGCGTCTTGCTTTAATTAAATCTATAATAACTATATATCCCAATCCTCCAAGAATGATTAATGATGTTGTGCATATGTTTATTATAGGATTGGTCACATACGGCATAAAGCTTTTAGCTCCTACAATATCAAATCCTGCATTGCAAAAAGATGACACTGAATGGAAAACGGAATACCAAATTCCCGTAGCAAAGCCGAATTCTTTACAAAACACCGAAGAAAACACCAAAGCTCCGATAAGTTCAACCGTAAATGTATATATAAGTACATTTTTGGTTAATCTGACAACGCCTTGCAAATCATCTATATTTCTCTCTTCTTTTATAAGCAGGCGTGTCTTAAGAGATATTTTTTTGCCTAAAAAAAAGAATATGAATGTTGACAAAGTCATAAGACCAAGTCCGCCGATTTGTATTAAAAGCAAAATTATGATTTTGCCGAATATTGTCCATTGAGTAGCTGTTGTCACAACTGTCAGACCTGTAACGCATACAGCAGATGTAGCTGTAAATAACGCATCTATAAATCCTACACTGTTATTATCAACACTTGCAAAGGGAAAGTTAAGCATGGTTGCACCTAAAAAAATCACTCCGACAAATCCCAATATAAAAAGCAAGTGCGGATTTTTCCTAAAATAATTATCATTAATATTATTGAACTCCATAAATGAGTGCTCCTATTCATTAAACAATTTACATTCCATAGTTTTTTGCTATTTAAAATATCATAGTGATATTATACCTCAATATTTATATTATTCAACAGTTTTCGTAATTTAATCCAAAAATAGCAAAAAGACTGTTGCCAGCCTTTTATTATAAATCCTATTTTACTAATTCTACAAGTTTAGTGAATCCAGCCGGATCATGTATAGCCATTTCAGAAAGCATCTTTCTATTAATTTCAACATTAGCCTGCTTTAATCCGCTTATGAATTTGCTGTATGAAATACCGTTTGCTCTTGTAGCAGCATTGATTCTTGCTATCCACAATTGTCTGTATTCTCTTTTCTTTTGCTTTCTTCCTACATATGCATAAGCAAGTGATTTCATCACTGCCTGATTAGCCATTTTATATAATTTACTTTTAGCACCATAGTATCCTTTAGCAAGTTTTAGGACTTTACGATGATTCTTTTTAGCGTTAACGGCTCTTTTAACTCTTGCCATTTTAAATTTCCTCCTTTATGGTTATTCTTAGTATGGTAATATTTCTCTTATTCTTGGAGTATCTACATCAGACACTAAAGTACCTTTTCTTAAACTTCTTATTGATTTACTATCTTTTTTACCTGTAAAATGATTCTTTCCAGATTTCGCTCTTTTAAACTTTCCGCTTCCTGTTTTAGTAAATCTCTTAGCTGCTGATCTGTTTGTTTTTACTTTTGGCATTTCTTTTCCTCCTTCTTATGTTACTTATGTTAATTCTTAGGATTTAAAAACATTATCATATTTCTGCCTTCAATTTTAGGCATCTTATCAATTGTTGATTTTTCGCCTGTTAATTCAGCAAATTTCATTAAAACCTGCTGTCCGATTTCTGAATATCCTATTTCTCTACCCCTAAATCTTACAACGACCTTAACTCTGTCTCCATCCTCCAAAAATTTAGAAGCATTTTTAGCCTTTACTCCTAAATCATGCTCTTCTATATTTGGGGTTAATCTAATTTCTTTTACATTAATAATCTTTTGTTTTTTCTTAGATTCCTTTTCCTTCTTAGCTAATTCATACTTATACTTACCATAGCTCATAATTTTACAAACCGGTGGTACAGCGTTCGGTGATATATTAACTAAATCTAATTTTTGTTTTTCAGCAAGATTTAAAGCTTCATCTATGCTTATAACTCCTAACTGAGTCCCATCCGAGTCAATGACTCTTACTTCCTTTTCACGAATCTGTTCGTTAATTTGAAGTTCTTTAATAAAAACACACCTCCTACAATATCGCAATAAAAAAGATAGCTACAAACCGCTATCTCCAACATACAAAAAAACTGTACCTTTTATGATAACCTTACTAACAGTATCACAGTATAAAATCACTATGTACGCCATAAGGTGAGAAGCGGTTACTTCTTCTTGTCACTATAACAGTATATAGTCTAAACTGTAAAATGTCAACAATATTTTTAAATATTAATAATTTATTTTTGAATTTTTTTGATTTATTATTTTCATAATTTAAAAATAATATGATTATTTTTTTGATTTTGGTAATAGTTTTTTGCTGTTTAGTCAATAATATCCGTATAATATTTAAAAAATAAGTTTAAAAAGGAGCTAAAATGAATAGCAAATTTTACCTTCTAACCTTTATTTTTGTTATATATAATATCTTAATATATGCTTTATCAAAAATATTTGCCCTATCAATTTTGTTCTATTTGCCTCTGGTTATATATCTAATAGCTATGATAGCATATTTTTTTGCAAACAAAAAGAAAGATATTAAAGAAGCTGATGAGTTTTCGGTACCTATTAACAGCTTTGATAAAAAAAACAGTGAAGTAGAGGTTTCCAGATTTTCATTTGAAGATATTGCCGGACTTGAAGAAATTAAAGATGACTTTAATGACATAATTGATTTTTTAAACAATGAACAAAAATATACGTCTATGGGCGCAAAAATTCCTCGTGGTGCCATACTTTACGGTCCTCCGGGAACAGGAAAAACAATTCTCGCAAAGGCTATTGCCGGTGAAGCAAAGGCTAACTTTATATATGCAAGCGGCTCGGAATTTGTGGAAAAGTATGTCGGCGTAGGGGCAAAGCGAGTAAGAAGTTTATTTGAAAGAGCAAAAAAAGAAGCTCCAAGCATAGTATTTATTGACGAGATAGACGCTTTAGGAGGCAAAAGAAACTCAGAAAGCAATAACGAAAAAGACCAAACCTTAAATCAACTATTGGTTGAGCTCGACGGATTTAATAACGTGCAAAATGTTGTTGTAATTGCCGCTACAAACAGAATTGATTTACTTGATGAAGCTCTTTTAAGGCCGGGCAGATTTGACAGAAAGATATATGTAGGCAATCCAAATTATAACTCGAGATTAAAAATACTTGAGGTTCACACTAAGAATAAGCCTCTTGACAAGAAAATCAATTTATCCGATATCGCTAACAAAACACATGGATTCTCCGGAGCACAGTTGGCAAATATTGCAAACGAAGCTGCGCTGAAGGCCATAAGAGATAAAAACAAAAAAATACTGCAGGAAAATTTTGAATTTGCCATAGAAAAGATAGCAGCGGGACTTGAAATAAAAAATCCTACTGTCAGCAAAAAAGAAAAACAAACTGTTGCATACCATGAAGCAGGTCACGCTGTTGCCGCAAAAGTGTTGAACATAGACAAAATTCAAAAAATTTCTATCATACCGAGAGATAAGGCTCTAGGATATGTGATGAAATTTCCTATTGAAGATAAATACTTGTACACTAAAAATGAGCTGTATAACAGAATTACTGTTTTTTTGGCCGGAAGAGCGGCAGAAGAAATATTTGTAGGAGAAATATCTTCAGGAGCATCTAATGATTTAAAAGAATCAACTAATTTAGTATATGAAATGATATGTAACTACGGAATGAGCCAAAACCTTGAAAACTTTTATATTGATGAACAGTTATTTAAATACTTTGTAGAGCCTATAAAGCTTGAAGCCTCAGAGCTTATAAAAAAACTATATAAAAATTCTATTGCTCTGTTGGAAGCTAACAAAGACGTAACAGAATATATCGCACAATATCTTATGAAATACGAGTGTATAGACTCTTATAAGCTTGAGGAAATATTTGATCAATTTAAATATGAGACACAGACAAATTAGATTGTGCACATATTGGGCACACATAAAAAACCAGCATCTCTTATAAGTTATGCTGGTTTTGTTTTATTATTGTTTTTTATGTATTTAATATATTTTTGGCAAATATGGCATCGGGTCTACAACAACACCATTCTCTCTGACCTCAAAGTGTAAGTGCGGACCTGTAGATTCACCGGTAGAGCCGCTTAAAGCTATTGCTTGACCTCTTGTAACCTTTTGTCCCACTTTTACCAAAAGCTTTGTATTATGACCGTAAACAGTGGCGATTTTTCCGCCGTGGTCAATAATCACATAATTTCCATATGACCAATGAAACTCGGCTACTATAACAGTTCCTGAGTTCGCAGCATATACTTCTGTATTGTATGGACATCTTATATCAACACCTCTGTGATTAGACCAGTATCCGTATAGTGGATGCGGTCTTTTACCAAACGGAGATGATATGCTTGTAAGATGTGTCGGTAAAGGCCATAGCATTTTACCTCCGGCATATTCACTCTCAAGCTGCAATTGCTGTATTCTTTTCTCGAATTGGAGATTTTCCTTTTCCATTTTTTGCTCTGCTTCCTGCATTTTCTTCATATCTTTCTGCAGTTCTGCCATATATGCTGATTTTGCATTTTGAGATGCTTCAACTTGCTTTTTTTTGTCTTCAAGTTTTGATTTAGCTATTGCTACTTCTTCTTTTTCCTTTTCCTGCTGAGCTTTTAATTCTTCCAGGTTAGTTTTTTGCTCTTGTATATCTTTAAGCAAATTGACATCCTCTTTTACTATCAGCTGAATCATATCCATTCGGGTAAGCGCATCAATCAAATTTTCAGAATTCAAAACTATTTCTATGTATCCGACATCACCTCTTTTATAAGAAGCCCTTAGTCTTTGTTCAAGTATCAGATTATTTTCAGCTATTTTTATGCCCAAATCTTCTATAGCAATCTCATTTGCCTCAATCTTAGAGTTTAAATCATCGATTTCAAGCTGCAGACCATCCGCCTCTGCATTCAAGCTTTCCAGCTCTAAGTCTAATTTTGAAATCTCATTTGCGGTGGAAGCACTTTCTCCTTTAAGTTTTTGTATCTCTGCTTTAAGAGCTTCAATTTTTTTACTGTTTTCCTGCATTTTCTGCTGTAAGTCGGATATACTGCTTGCACTTACATCTACAGGTCTAAATGCAAATAAAAACATAATAATAATTAATACTAAGCTTATTGACTTTTTCAAACTCATACTCCTCCTCTACGCATTTAAGAATTTTTTCAGCGAAATAAGACTTCCGAGAGTTCCTATTCCGACACCTATCGTAACAAAAATTATAGCGATATCTTTAAAAATTAAATTAAATTTGACTATATATGTCGAAAATCCCGACAGCAATGCAAAATATTGTGTAAGATATCCTGTAAAATAATTATAGCTAAGGGCTATTATACCTATTGCAATAGCCGAGCCTATTATGCCTAATACTATGCCCTCTATTATAAAGGGTCCTCTGACATATCCGTTGGTTGCACCTATATACTGCATCAGCTCTATCTCTTTTCTCCTGAATACCACAGTAATTTTTATAGTGTTTGATATTATAAAAACACTTATAAATATCAATATACTTATTATAACGACCCCTATTCGCTTAAGCATATCCGATATAGATATCAAGCTTTTGACAGCCTCTTGATAATATCTTGTATCTTCAACGAATCCGCTTCTTTTTATTTCTTGAATTACATAATCTGAATATTTTACATCTTTTAACTGAACAACATATGTATTAGGGAGAGGGTTTCTTCTGAGACCTTCTAAAAGATAAGCATCATCGCCCCATTTCATTTTTTCTTCTTCTAATGCAGTATCCTTAGGCCTGTAAACTACAGTAAGTACACCGTTAATCTTTTTTATGTCTTCTCCAAGCTGTTTTATTTCTTGATCCGTTGCTTCTTCAATTATATATACAGCTATCTCGTCAAATTCTTCTTTTGTTATCAGTGCGGCATTATTTATATTAAGTATAAGCATCATTATGTATCCTAAAATTACTAATACGGCCGTAACAGATCCGATTGATGCCATGCCCATCATTTTATTTCTAAATACGCTCTGAAAGGCCTGTCTTAGTATATATTTAGTTTTTTTAGAACTCATTTTGATACCCCCCTGATTTAATGTCTCTTATTATAGAGCCTTTTTTTATCTCTACTACTCTTTTTTGCATTCTGTTAACTATTTCTCTGTCGTGTGTTGCCATAATCAAGGTTGTACCACGTTTGTTTATTTCTGTGAATATTTTCATGATTTCTAATGATGTGTCATGATCAAGATTTCCTGTAGGTTCATCCGCAATTATTGTTTCGGGTCTGTTTACAACGGCTCTTGCGATAGCTACACGCTGCTTTTCACCCCCGGAAAGCTCGTCCGGATATGATTTTGCCTTATCCGCAAGTCCTACCATACTCAATACCGTAGGTATTTCCCGCCTTATAGTTTTATTGCTTGTACCTATAATTTCCATAGCGAAGGCTACGTTTTCATAAACAGTCATCTTAGGCAAAAGTCTGAAGTCCTGAAAAACAAAGCCTATGTTTCTTCGATAGCCAGAGATATTTCTTCTTCTGATTTTGGTTATATTTTCACCTTTATATAATATTGTTCCCATTGTAGGATTCTCTTCTTTTAAAAGCAGCTTTACAAGTGTACTTTTGCCGGCTCCGCTTCTTCCTACAAGGAAAACAAATTCTCCGGGAGTAATTTTTAAATTTATATTATTGACAGCCAGAAATTCTTTTTTATATATTTTACTTACATCTATAAACTCAAACACTTTTTCACCTCTGCAATAATTTTGTTAATCTTACCTTATGTATTTTATCATTTTTTTATGCTATATTACATTTTACATGATTTTTAATATTTTTTCTACCTTATTTTACTTTATTTAAACAAAAATTAAAACCCTTTTTTTAAAATTTATTCAAATTTATACAAATTTTAAGATTTTACCCTAAGAAAGCAATATAATATATGATTAATAAAGAACATAAAAAAACAAAAGCGTGTATCTCTTTTTTGATCTGCACACTTTTGCTTTACAATTCTGATTCTTATTTACTTTTTATACTCTTTATCCAAGATTACTTTTTGAGGTAATTCCTTTAAATCGGTTTTTACGACAACATAAGGATATGTAAGCACCTGCGCCTGAACCTCCCCAGGCTTAGGGTCTGTAAACTGTGCAACTACTCTCACTATTTGCTCGTTATCGGCAGTCTCCAGTAAGATTTTTTTAATTTCTACTCCATATCCGGCAGAACTTTTTTCTCCTCTTGTTACAACTACGTATATTTCATCATTAACTTTACAAACTAATGCTTTTTCTTTCATTCTATAATTTGGTAGGATTTCAGTTATTTGTGCGGGTATTTCATTTTCTTCGACTGGGCTGAAGCTGACTGTTTTAGGCTTAGACTTCGCGAATCTAAAGAAATATATTAGCGCAACAACTAAAACAACAATAGCGATAATTCCTATATATTTTTTCATATTACCCTCCCATTTAACGCTAATATCAACGTTAATCTATTCTACTATTAAGTATATTCGCCATTGTTTCAATTATGTAAGAAAAAAAACATAGTCCCTGATTTATTAGTACTATCCAATACTAACAAATCAGGGACTTTTAAAAACTAATCTTTTATTTATTTAACCAGCTTTTTAACTGCTTCAACTATTTCTTTTTCTGTTAAACCGTACTTTTCTAATAATTCGTTCGGTTTTCCTGATTCTCCGAAAGTATCCTTTACCCCTATTCTTATTACAGGAACAGGACACTCCTCAGATATCGATTCCAGTACAGCGCTGCCCAGCCCTCCGATTATGCTATGCTCCTCAGCTGTCACTATTTTCTTTGTTTCCTTTGCAGCTTTTATTATTAATTCAGCATCTATCGGCTTTATTGTGTGTATATTAATAACCCTTGCATTTATGCCATCAGCCTTTAGTATCTCATAAGCTTTTAAAGCTTTTTCAACCATTATGCCGGTAGCTATAATTGTCACATCTGTTCCATCTTTTAATTCCACACCTTTGCCGATTTCAAACTCATAATTTTCATCAAAAATTTCCTCAACCGCTGATCTTCCAAGCCTTATATAAACAGGCCCATCATAGTTTGCTGACGCGATTACAGCTTTTTGAGCTTCTATTCCGTCTGCCGGATTTAAAACTACCATATTCGGTATGCTTCTCATTAAGCTTAAATCTTCAATAGCTTGATGAGATGCTCCATCCTCGCCTACCGTCAATCCGGCATGAGTTGCCGCTATTTTGACATTTAATTTAGGATAGGCAACAGTATTTCTTATAATTTCAAATGCTCTTCCTGCCGCAAACATCGCAAATGTGCTCGCAAAAGCAACCTTACCCGCAAGAGATAATCCTGCGGCTGTTCCGATTAAGTTTTGTTCTGCTATTCCAACGTTTATAAATCTTTCGGGAGCTACCTTCTTAAACTCAGCAGTCATGGTGGATTTTGACAAATCCGCATCAAGTACCACTATATTAGGATTTTCTGCAGCTAATTTTTTAAGAGCCTCTCCATACGCCTGTCTCGTTGCTACTTTAGCCATTACTTGTTACCTCCTAACTCTTTAAGTGCAAGGCTTAGCTCTTCATCATTCGGAGCCTTTCCGTGCCAGCCCGCAACATTCTCCATATATGATACGCCTTTACCTTTTACGGTTTTTGCAATTATCATAACAGGTTTGTCTGTTATTTTCTTTCTTTCTTCAAAAGCTTTCTCTATATCACTAAAATCATTGCCGTCTATTTTAATGACGTGCCATCCGAAGGCTTCAAATTTTTTATCTAAGGGTTCAACTGAAACGACATCTTCGTTTTTTCCGTCTATTTGCAAACCATTATGGTCTAAAACAGCAGTTACATTGCTCAATTTATTATGTCCCGCAAACATTGCAGCTTCCCATATCATGCCTTCCTGAACTTCACCGTCTCCAAGAAGTACAAATACTCTGCTCGGTCTGTTATCCATTCTGAATCCGTATGCCATACCGTTGGCTATAGATAGTCCCTGACCCAAAGAACCTGTAGATGCTTCTACTCCCGCAACTTTTTTCATGTCAGGATGTCCTTGCAGCTTAGAGTTTATCTTTCTTAAAGTTTTAAGTGAATCCTTTTCTATAAAGCCTTTTTCGGCCAAAACCGCATAAAGAACAGGAGCTGCATGACCCTTGGACAAAATGAATCTGTCTCTGTTTTCATCATTCGGATCGCTTATATTCATCTCCTTAAAGTATAAATAGCTAAGTATTTCTACTGCCGAAAGCGAGCCTCCCGGATGTCCGCTTGAAGCATCGTAAACCATTTGAATAATGCTTTGTCTTATGTTGTTAGCTATTTTTTCTAATTGCGCGTAACTCATAATTTTTACCCTTCCTTATAAAAAATTTTTTATTTACTGAATGTATTTCCCCAGTCTGCTAAAAATTGCTGTATTCCTTTATCTGTCAATGGATGATTAAGCATTTGACTTAATATTTTAAACGGAACAGTTGCTATATGACAGCCTAAGGATGCGGCTTTAGTAACATGTATCGGATTTCTTATGCTCGCAGCAATGACTTCTGTTTTTATATCAGAATAATTGCTGAATATATCAACAATTTCTTTTATCAGCAGCATCCCATCAAGTCCTATATCATCTAATCTGCCTGCAAACGGACTTACATAGCTTGCTCCCGCTTTAGCTGCAAGCAAAGCTTGAGCCGCTGAAAACACTAAGGTCACATTTGTTTTTATTCCCTTTGACGAAAGAATCTTTACAGCTTTTAATCCTTCTTCGGTCATCGGTATTTTTATAACTATATTTTTATGTATTTCGGAAAGTATTAAAGCTTCTTTAACCATTTCATCGCTTTGAGTTGCTATAACTTCGGCACTTATAGGTCCATCCACAATTTCAGCTATTTCCTGTATTGTTTTATGAAAATCTCTTCCTTCTTTAGCTATCAAAGAAGGATTTGTTGTAACTCCGCAAACTACGCCCATATCACTTGCTTTTTTTATCTCATCTATATTTGCGGTATCAATAAAAAGCTTCATATGATTACACTCCATTTATTCGATTTCTTTTATTATATCTCTTCCGCTGAATATTACCTTAAGCATAAACTTTGGTAAAAGCATCTGCCTTTTTATTCTTTTAGGCTCTTTCATAAGTCTATAAAACCATTCAAGCCCTAATTTTATGTATATATCAGGGGCTCTTTTTACTTCTCCTGCCAAGCCGTCAACAGTACCGCCGTTTCCGACTATTATCTTGGTACTTATAAGTCCTTTATTGTATTCTATCCATTTTTCCTGTTTTTTTGCTCCAAATCCTACAAAAAGTATATCGGGAGCTTTATTGTTTATATCATCTATGAGCCTTTTTTCTTCCTCGTGTCCCTGTATGTCAAGATGAGTACCTTTAAAATATCCATCGCTTATCCCTACAATATTTATATCAGGAAAATCATTCTTTATGTTTTGTGCAGCTCTCCCGGCAATTCCAGGTTTACCGCCCACAAAATATATTTTCAGCTTTTTTTGATTGGCAAGTCTAATAAGATTTACAGTCAAATCATAGCCGGCTACTTTTTCCTTTAATGGATGCTTTTTAATTTTAGCTGCGTATATAAGGCCTATGCCATCAGGTATATTTAAGTCTGATTTATTCAACAGATTTTTAAACTCTTCATCTTTTCTTGCCATCATTACAAACTCGGTATTTGGAGTATAAATAATGTATTGTTCGCCGCTCGCAATCTTCTTTTCACAAGCATTAACAGCTTCGTCCATAGTTACATTGTCTATGCGAGTTCCCATTATATCTATTTTTTTCATATTAATCTCCATGCTATTTATTAAAATATCTTTAGCTAAACTTATATATTATCTATTATATCTAAGTTTACCTGAATGGTTTCTCTTAATTTATTTACGCTTTTTTCAAGTTTTTCTTTTTCCTGAGCTACATTACTTAGCTTTTCTATAATTTCCTCATATAAGGCTTCACTGTCTATGCTCTCCTCGTTGTTTATATCCGTAAATATTTTCATATCCAAGCACTGCAAAAACTGATCAATTTTAGGATCATATGACAAGGCAACAAAAGGCACATTTGCAGAGGCGGAAAGAATTAAGGCATGAAGTCTTATACCCACCAATAAATCGACGCTTTTTATAATTTCCATTGCCTCTTGCGTTGATAATCTGCTTTTGATAAATTTCGCCTTATTTCCAAGCTTCTTCTCCAATTCATCTATCAAAAACAAATCCATATTATAATAAAAACATATAAATACGCATTCAATATCATCATTATATAGTTTTTCTACAACTCTGCATATTTCATCAGTCAGCTCAACATCTTTCCAATTTCTAAGAGTAAAGCATACTCTTGTTTTTCTGTCACTACTTTTTATTTCACGAGTAAATCCAAGCCCTATAACCGGATCGGCAGAAAATTTAATCTTAGATTTTCCTATATTCATTGTTTCAAGTATATCCATAGACATATTATCACGCACAGTAATTATATCAGCCTTTTTCAGAGCCCTTCCGGCACATTTTAAATTATACTCATGAGATATAGGTCCTATTCCCTGGCTTAACAATACTACTTTTTTGCCCATTATCTTTGCCAGTCTTATCAGAAACAGATAGTAGTGTATACTTCTTTTGCTGGTTACATCCTGTAATAGGCTTCCTCCTCCGAAAACCAGAGCATCAGATTTAAATAAGCTATTGATAACAGATATAATATTATATCTGTTTATGGAATTTACATCGTATTTTTTATTTGTTTCCTCAGGATTTCCGGATAGAACAACTATTTTATTTATATTGCTGCTATCTCTGAAATACTTTAAGAACATTTCGAGTATTGCTTCATCTCCCAGATTGCCGAATCCATAATAACCCGCCAGTAAAATATTTTTCACCTTAGTCGCTCCTGCACATTAATAATAATCTTGTAAACAGCATTTAATACAATTATTGCTGCAGCTCCGATAATTATACCAAATGCCATTGATATCAATGTTCTGTCAATTGACAGATACAAAGGTGTTCTTATATGACAAAATGTATTGATTATAGAAGATGTTCCTATAACAGCTATCAGCATAAATGCCTCTGTTGCAAAAGGAATCTTTTTATTTGCGGCATACACAGCGGCAAATATAGCCGGAAATGCCATAAGAAATTCCTTTGTTCTAGGTCTTGCTATTAAAATATTTTCTAAAAAGTTTCTGACTACCAGCTCTAAGTCAGCCGGTTGTACATTTGTTTCATGACCTGTTCTGGCAATATAAATATATCCTATGACTCCTAATATACCCGCTAATAAAATATAATAAACCTTAATATCTGCATTTAAAACCTTGCCTATCGGGCTTACGATTGTTTTTAGGGTATTATCTGTAATATTGTCATTTATAAACTGCAGAATTAAAATCAATAAATATATTCCGAACGGCAACAATTGAGCTATCTTAACGCCTCTGAAAATATCCAGTTCGACCATATATCTTACATCACTTAATATTGCAACTATGAAAGCTGCTCCTGCCAATGAAATTAAACAGCTTATTACCATCACTATAGATGAGCTTATTATCATCTTTGAAGTCGTTAAATCTTTTTTGCTCATTTTAATTTTCTTTATCATAGTCATAAAGTAATAAACAGCCAGCCCCGAAAAAGCAATTGCTGCGCACAGAGCAAATAACTTTTCTGATAATCCCCTGCTCACGTAAGGAGCAAGAAAAGCTCCTAACGATATTAAGTATAAAATTTTTCCTATATTGTTATGAAGCTTAAATACTCCATTAAACAAATACACGCTTGCTATTGCAACACCTAAGCATAAAATAGCAAGTCTTAGATTTCCTATATGAAACTCTGTAATCGAGTTTGCTTTTCCCAGTTTCATTTGATGAGGTTCAAGTCTTTCCTTTAAGCTGTTAAAGCTTCTCTCATATTCAGCTATATCAGTTAAATACTTATCAGTTCCTTCATAAAATGGCTTAAATAAAACAAATCTGATATTTCTTTCTGTAACGGCACGATATATTGAATTTTCTATTTCCTCAGCTCCATCATATCCGTATGCCTTATACTTTTGTCTTATCCAGTCCCACATTGTAAAGCCTCTTACAGTATTATAATTAAGTCTTGAAACAAGCTCTGCAAGCCCTTTGGACTCTATATTTTCTCTTTGATTGCTTGCCTCAATTAACACAGGCATCACGTTATTTTCTCTTAAATATTCTTCTAAATCAAACTTGTTATTAGGATAAGCCAATACTTCCTTACCGTTTACTATGTATAATCTTGGGTTTAATCCGTATTTTTCATTTTCTGATTTATAAGCATCTACTAATTTTTCTGTAAATCTGGGATAGTTAAGAGGTCTTAAAATAATATCAAGTCCGCATTCCTTAGCTAAATTGATCTTCTCATCCGAATATCCTATTCCTATGTTAAATAATCTGGAATCCGCAACCTTCTTTGTTTCGTATATCATATCACCGAAAACATTAAATATTCTTTCTTTGGCACCATAGTATATATCATCAACCATACCTGATAAAACTATGTAATTATCTGTTTCGCTTTCATATACTTTATAGAAATCATCAGGATATCTCAATGAAAGCCCCTTAATTATATATTCGTATATATCTTTGTCTCCGATACGCAATATACCATCATTGTTTGACAGTTTTTTTCCCTTTATATCATCAGCCAAATCAGCGGGAAACTCCTTTTCCCAATACAGTGTTTGAGACAATTCACTGACTATAAAGGTTTTTACATCATAATCCATATCTATCAGCGTATTGATTGTTTCTTCCTGAATCGTGATTGACTCCGCTCCCAGACTTTTAAATTTATTTAACCAAAACTTCAAGTCTGCATCTGTGCTGTCTGTAAATTTCACCATTTCTTCATAGTCTAAAGATATTTCTACAGTTTTGTAATCATTCTCAACCTTCATCCTTTGAAAGCCTGTATATAAAGCAACCAACAGGCATAATGCAATAAATATTATCGCTGCCCTATTAAAATTTGAATAACTCATCAATTTTTTCATTTGAATCTCCTCACCGCTAAAAATACAAATTTCTATTTATTTATTTTTCTAAAATAGTCTTTATTGATAATTATGTCCGATACCTTTAAATCCAATAATTTATTTTTTAAATCATCTGAATAAATTTTTGAGTCTATTACGTCTCCTGTCTTCATGTCATAGTATTTGCTCGTATCACTTATGTACATATAATCATCAGTTATAACCGTGCTGTATCTGAGAACAGCGTAGCCTTTGTTATCAGGAATATTCAGCATATCCTTTCCCAACATATACGGCATATCTAAGCCCATAAGGTTAGCAACTGTCGGTAAAGTATCAATTTGTCCTCCGACATTAGTTACTCTTTCAGTCAGGCCTGTACCCGGCACATGAATTATAACAGGTATCTGCTGCAAGTTCTTCCAATTAAATTCATTATATTCTACACCCATAAATTCACAAAGATCTTCTTTTTGATCCTCAAATAATGCGGAATGATCGCCGTAAATAACTATTACCGAATTATCGTATATGCCTCTTTCTTTTAGCATCTCAAATAATCGTTCCAAAGCGTAATCATCATATCTGGCACCCTTTAAGAAGCTGCCCAATTGCTTTCCTTGATATTTGCCGACATCAAGGTTTCCCATACCTATAAAAGCATCATAAGGATGATGACTGCTTAAGGTTACATTGAAGGAATAAAATTTATTATTCAGATCTACCATATCCAAAGTTTGTCTGAAAAATGACTCATCACTTACAGCCCATCCTATAACCTCGTCAAGCTCGTATTTATACAGATGAAAAAAGTTATCAAATCCGGCGTTATCATAAAAATTTTGCCTGTTCCAAAAAGAAGGTTTATATGCATGAGATGCATAAGTTGTATAGTTCTCAGCCTTTAAAGCCTTTGCCAAGGAATTATAAAGGTTATTCGGATATCTGAAATATATAGCCCCGGAGCCGATAGGATATAAGGAGTTATTTGTTATAAATTCAGCATCAGAGGTATTTCCTCCTGCAACCTGATGATATATGTTTTCCATATATACGCTATCTTTTATAAGACTGTTTAAGAAAGGCGTTATTTCCTGTCCGTTAATAGTATTTTCTATAACAAAGCCTTGAAATGCTTCGACCTGGACTATAATGAGATTTCTGTCTTTTGCAATTGAGTTATATCTTGGATTTTCAGCTTTTTTCTTATTTGCAAAATAATCTGATACTATTTGCTTTTCTTCAGCCGTTAAGGGCTTTCTTCTCTCGGTTTCGTCATGTATAAAATTTTTAATATCATAATAATGATAATATAAAATACTTAAATCCTTAGCCGCATAGTTTCTGTCAAAAGCATGCAATGCCGTATTAGCTCTATCAAAACAAGTTCTGAACATTAGAATAGAAATAACCATTATAAAAACTGCACACACAAATTCATATCCTCTTTTAAAAACAGAAGAAGGGTATTTTTTACCTATAGCCTTTTTTGTAAAGAAAAATATAAAGTATACCGGTAAATCTATAAAATATACTATATCTTTAATTCTAAATAAGCTTTCAGCACTTCCGGTTATATCTCCGATAAGCTTAAGCTGATAAATAAGGGATATACTTACAGGAAGCTGATAATATCTGAAATATAGAGTATCTGCGAGAAATAAAACGCTTAAAATTATATTTGCTGTAAATAGAACACCATTTCGTCTCTTTTTAAATAAAAGGAACAAAACTGAAAATATCATCAATATAATACTTAATGCCGCACGCATTGTATTCATATTTACGTCATTATAATTGGCAGTGTTTACACTTATGCCTGTTGTATACTGAAAATAAAATATTTTAACTCCGATAGCAATTATAAAATATATGTAATACATTGCATCTATAATAGTCCCATTATTTTTTATTAAAAAATCTTTTATTTTTTTCATTATTTACCTCCACTATTTTGGAGTAGGGTTTTCCCCTGCTCTTTAATTTTGACAATATGTAGTTATTTTGCCTAAATTGACATTAATCTGACACATAAACATACACTGTATACAATATCACAAGATTATTAATAAATCAATATATTAATTTGTCAACATAATATCGCTTCTCAAATATTTCCTGAATATTTTGTGTTGTATTTATTGCGGTTTTACTTTAAAATATCACTATGGACAATTTTAGATAAATTTTAACAATCTTAACAATTGAGTGCATAATAAGCGGTCAAAAAAAGTTATTTATTGTTTATAAAAAGGAGGAGCAATCTTGAAAAAAATATTGGTATTTGTTTTGATAATTGCTATTATACTTGTATCGCCAATAAATGCGGCACCCGGTGATAACAGCGATCCTATCGTAGTATTAAGCTATTTAAATCAAAGATTTAATGAGCTTGTTGAAAAATATAATCTAAGCAAAATCTCAGAGCATGAAAAAACAATAGCCGAACTTAATGAAAAAATAAAGAATACATCAGCGGGCACAAGCACTCTTGATGTAGTTGAACTCAAAGCCGGGGAAAGCATTATAGCCGGAGCCGGAGCAGAAATTATCTTAAGAAGCGGAAGAGCAAGCGCTATAGCAAGCTCTTTGGGTGGTCTGTCAGATGTAACAAAGGCGGTTGACATAGCACATGGAGTTGAAATATCCCCAAATCATCTGCTTATAGTTCCGCGTAATGATGGACGAGGTGTTTTAGCTATTACGGATACGTTTTTTATGGTTAGAGGAGAATATAAGGTACTAAAGCCATAAATCAAAAGCTCTTCGTCTAAAGTTAATAAGACAAAGAGCTTTTTTATTTTTCTCTATTTTAATCAGCATAAGCTTAATTCTTCTTCAAATGGTATCTGAGCTTGTACGCATAATTCAGAGCCTTCAGGCATAATAAAATTAAGGGCTGCTCTTTCTACTTGTAATTTTATTTCGTTATAAGAATAACTTTCCCCATCAATACAAATATTTATAAATGAATCGCTCTTTATAAACAGCTCTTTGCACTTCTTATAAGAACATATTTTCCTGATATCATCATCTATTAAATGCTCTCCTTTTTTATACTTATCTATGAGATTTAATATTTTAAATCTTGATACCTTCTCTATCAGTATAACATCCAGCAAATTATCATTAATACTTGCATAAGGAGCACATTTATAGCCTCCTCCATAAAACATCCCATTGGCTATGACACTTAATAAAAAGTTATTTTTAACAACAGTTTTGTCATCAAATTCTACTTGAAGAACATTACCAAGCTTCTTTAGCAAGCAGTATAAAACAGACAAATAATAACGTGCCGGTCCTGAAACAAACGGAATTTTCCTAAATTTATGCATATTAAAAGCAACATCAGCATCAAAGCCGATATTACAAACAGATGCCGCATATTTGTCATTGACCTTTATTAAATCTATGGCTATGGCAGTTCCGTTGATTTGAGAATCAATATCAAAAAAATTATTATTAAAAGTAAAGTTTTTTACAAAATCATTGCCGCTGCCGCAGGGAATCAAAGCAACATTGACATGCTTATATTTACAGGCAACATTGATAATTTCATGCAATGTACCGTCTCCCCCGCATGAATAAAAGGTATACGGTATATTTTCTTTGCACTTTTCTTCGACATAAAGCTTGCTGTCTCCTCTGCCGCTTGTAATATATATATCATAACGATCTTTTTCATATTTAAAATAACTGTTTATAGCTTTTTCAAGCTCTATTTGGTATTTACCATTTCCTGCTATAGGGTTGATAATAAAAATATTCTTCATGCTGCCCTCTCAAAATAAAAAAACTTAACAAATAATATTTTCAATATTGTTTGCTTATATATTATACTATATTTATTTTTATTTTAAAAGCATATTTTAAAATAGTGGTTTTTTCTTCATTTTTCAACAGTTAAAATTATCAACAGTTTTATTGACAAATGTCTAATGCTGTATTAGAATATTATCTAACTACCGTTTTGTTATTTTTATACATTTGCATAATTGAAAAAACTTTATTCACATGATAAAATACGCATAGTGTGGCAAACTAAGACCAGATAATTAGGAGAATAGGATTTTAAAGATGATGAATAATGAAAATACAAGTGCAAACAGATATTGCTTGGCTACATTCAAATCTGTGACATATGCTATGCAATTTGAGAAATTAATGAAGTCAAACAATATTGAATTCAAGTTGATACCTGTTCCGCGCTCAATAAGCTCAAGCTGCGGAATGTGCGGAAAATTTGATATGGATAAAAAGGATATCATATTGGAACTATGTGACAAAAATAATATTTTATATGAAGATATACATGAATTTTTTTAGACAGGGGACAAAAACTATGTATATATTGTGGGCTAAAGCCATAAAAAATAATAAAACAATTAATTCGGTAGATGTCGGTAATAATGAAAATATCACGCAAGAGCAAAAGCTAAAAAAATGCTTATCGGAAGTATTTTATAAACTGGATATAAGCGTGCCTGTATGGATTCAGAAGCATGATAAAGAATTTGCTGAATTTAAAAAAATAATTTTTTTTAAAGATGACTTTGTAGATGAAGTTAATTTTGATAAATTAGAAATTGATTTAATCGACGACGGAATCAAAGTAAATAAGTAAATATAAGGATTATTTTATTTAATCTTTATTATAATAGCACCATCTCTAAGCAAGCTCTTTTTTAAACAGAAGCTTAGGGTTCGTGTATTAGCTAAATGGAGGTAAGAATGTTAAATAAAGCACTAATTGAAGATACGTTAAACGCTGCGTTATCGACCGGAGGCGACTTTGCAGAAATTTTTGTCGAAGACAGAACAAACAGCCTCATAGAAATGATAGGTGGTAAAATTGAATCCACTGTTTCGGGAAGGGATTATGGAGTAGGAATCAGAATTTATAGAGGTTTTAACAGCGTATATGCCTATACAAATAAATCTGACAGAGATTCTCTTATAACTGTTGCGAAAAAAGCTGCCCAAGCTATGCTGGGAGCACATAATGATATCACATTAAATTTAATTAAATCTGATATTGTTAATAATCATAAGATATTAATTGACCCTGATAAAATTTCAAAAGCTAAAAAAACAGAGGCTATGAGAAGAGTTTATGATGCTGCCAAAAACTATGATAATGTTATATCTCAGGTTTCGGTAAGACATATTGATCACGACCAGCATATAATGGTAGCTAACTCTGAAGGACTCTGGAAAGAGGACAGAAGAGTAAGAAACAGAATAATGGTTAATTCAGTTGCATCAAAAGATGGAGAAATGCAGTCAGGCTCTATGAATCCGGGAGCAATGAGAGGATTTGAATTTATTGAAGGATTAGATCTTGAAGCAATCGGAAAAGAAGCTTCACGTATAGCAAAAACAATGGTAAATGCAAAATACTGCCCTAGCGGAAAATTCCCCGTAATAATAGATAACGGATTTGGAGGAGTTATATTCCACGAGGCATGCGGACATGGTCTTGAGGCTACGTCTGTTGCAAAAGGTACATCTATTTACTGTGACAAAATAGGTCAAAAAATAGCTTCGAGTGTTGTAACCGCTATAGATGACGGAACACTTGCCAATGAATGGGGCTCAATCAATATAGATGATGAAGGTAATCCTTCACAAAAAAACATACTGATTGAAAACGGTATACTCAAAGGATATATGATAGACAGATTAAACGGCAGAAGAATGGGAATGGCTTCTACAGGTTCAGGCAGAAGACAGTCATATAAATTTGCGCCGACATCAAGAATGACAAACACTTATATAGCAGCAGGATCTTCTGCAAAGGAAGAAATATTCGCAAATACCGAATACGGTATCTACGCTCGTTATATGGGCGGAGGATCTGTTAATCCAAGTACAGGAGATTTCAACTTTGCAGTTATGGAAGGATATATAGTTGAAAACGGAAAGATAACAAGTCCTGTTCGAGGTGCTACTCTTATAGGAAAAGGTATCGATGTATTGACAAAAATAGACATGGTTTCAGATAATTTATCCTTTGGTCAAGGTATGTGCGGCTCAGTAAGCGGCAGCATCCCAACTAATGTTGGTCAACCGCTCCTAAGAGTTTCAGAAATAACTGTAGGAGGAAGAGAGGAGTAATTATGGATAAGAAGGCTTTAATAGATAAATTATTTCAATTAGGAAAAGAACGTGGTTTAGAGGATATGGAAGTATCTTATCAAAACGGAACTTCTTTCTCATTGAATATATTCAAAAAAGATATTGATGGTTACAGTTTGGCTGAATCAGATGTGCTCTCATTCAGAGGCTTATACAACGGTAAAATGGGTTATTCTTATACAGAAAAGGTTGATGAAACATCCATAGAATTGCTTGTAAATAACGCTATAGAAAATGCTCAAATTATAAGCTCGGAAGACCAGGTAGAAATATTTGCCGGTTCTAAGGAGTATAAAGATGTAGTATCATACAATCCGGAGCTTGAAAAAGTTACGGAGCTTGAAAAAATAGAATTTGCAAAAAAAGCTGAGGAAATAGCATACAATCTTGACAGCAGGGTTTCAACAGTGCAGACATCTTTCTATGCTGATAGTTCTTCGGAATCAATGATTTGCAATACAAAGGGACTTAATTTGCAAAACAAATCAAACTATGCAGTATCGTATATAGGTGTAGTTGTAAAAGACGGAGATGATATTAAATCAAAATATTCATTCGTTTTTGGAAGAGATTTTTCAAAATTTAATCCTGAAAAACTTGCAAGAGAAGCTGTTGAAGAAGCTATATCCATGCTTGGAGCTAAGTCAATAAAATCAGGAAACTATCCTGTTATCATAAAAAATGATACTATGGCGGATTTACTTCAAGCATTTACAGGTATATTTTCAGCTGAAAATGTTCAAAAAGACTTATCTTTGTTAAAAGGTAAAATAAATGAGCAGATTGCTTCGATAAAACTGAGCTTAATTGACAATCCATTTATGGAAGACGGTCTTGCAAGCAGATCATACGATGCTGAAGGCGCAGCCTGCACTTTCAAGCATGTAATTGAAAATGGAGTTTTGAAAACATACTTATATAACCTAAAGACAGCTAAGAAGGATAATGTCGAAACCACAGGAAATTCTCTTGGCGGCTCAGGTATAGGCCCTTCTAACTTCTATATCAAATCAGGAGATAGGGGTTTAGATGAAATAGTGTCCACCATTGACAGCGGTTTACTTATAACAAAACTGGATGGTCTTCATTCCGGTCTTAATGCAATATCAGGTGACTTTTCACTTTCGTCATCAGGATATGAAATCGAAAACGGAAAAATAAAAAGACCTGTTGAACAAATAACTATAGCAGGAAATTTCTTTGAAATGCTAAATAATATTGAAGAAATCGGAAATGATTTGAAATTTGGTTTTCCGGAATCTTCATGTATAGGATCACCTTCAATTAAATTTAACTCTTTAGCCGTTGCCGGAGAATAAATTATAAAACCGTATAACAATTGGAAAGCAATTGTTGTACGGTTTGTTTTTATATCTATGATATTGTTCCTCCAATGGGCAATATAATCAAATGGTTATTCACTAATTAAAACATTTAGAACAGCAGCCACACCTCTTGTATCGTTTATGGCATAAAAAAACATCCAAGTTGGTAAAGGCTTATTTACATCTATGTAAGTAGAACTTGTAGTAATGAGTAAATAGGCAAAACTCTAGCAAAACGTATCTTATATTTATTAACTGTTTTAGTTAGCATTTCAATTTTTCTTCCTGCTATTTGTTTTCTTAATTTAATTATACCATAAAAAACAACAAATCCCTGATTCTTCAACGATTTATTGTTAAGTTTTATGATTTTCGTCTTCCTCATACGACTTTATTCTTCTATGTAACATATCGCTATTTGTACTGTATTTGTAATTCCACCACCTACATTTTCAAAGCTATTTAATCCTAAAGGTAGACCAAATACAGTTTTTATAATATCACCATCATAAATATCCTTTAAATCACCAATATAATATAATTCATATACATTATACTCATCGTCAACAGCTAGTATAAGTGAAACTTTGCCTTCAAAAGAAGTGTGAGACAAATCATTAGCAGTAATTTTTACTACATATAAATCACTCATTTTCATTATTTTATTTCCATATTCATTTATTTCTTTAGTTAGCATTTTATACACTATGGTTTCGTCTACATAATCTAATATATTGTCAATATCCCTAGCAGGAAAAAAATCTAAATGATCACTTAAAAACTGTCTTGCTTTACTATTTATATGAATTAATTTCTCAGATTCATAAAATTCAAACAACTGTTTAGGATTAGGAACCCAAAAACCGTTTTTATATGTCCCTTCTTGCGTCAGGCCTGACTCCCATACAGTCTTGCCATCTCCATTGAAGGTGCCATCTTTAAACTCACCTTCATAAGTCCACTTTTCACCTAGTGTATTTTTTGTTTCAAACTTTCCTATTCCATGCGGTATTCCTTCGTTTACTTCCCCTGTGTAATAGCCAGTTCTTTCTCCCACAGATAAATTAATTGTTATTTCCTTATTTTTTACGCTTTTTGGACTACATGAAACAAAAACTAATGCACATATTAAAATTATTAAAATCAATATCTTTTTTCTCATAATTAACCTCTCAAAAAATTTGTCATATTTATAAATATTTTACCAAATCCTGAGGTTTTATTCAATTAATATTTTTATTTCCATAAACATAAAAACTTTTAAAATCTTCAATTCTCCATCAGGCATTTTATAAAATATTACAATCTTAAAGAAAAACCTATGTCATAAAGCCGGAAACATGGGAAAGAGAAAAGGCTAACAGCATGGATTTTTACACTATGGAAAAATTTAAGGGAATGGACATAATAACCGTGACTAAAGAGTATAATTGAGCTTGGTTTTTCCCCTTTATTAATAGTTGAAAGATTAGGACGTGAAAGTATTGAAACAGCTCTTAAAACATATAGTCATTTATACTCCAACAAACAGGCTTAGCTTATTGAAAAGTTAGAAACAATAATATATAGTATAAAAATCATTGAAAATATATAACATTTAAAAAATATATGATGTAGTAATGAAAAAATAGTCTTTGGAGTAAAAACTCTGAAGACTATTTTTTATAAATATTTGATGCAATTATTTCTAAAAGTATTTTATTATTTAAAATCTTTTTCCCTTAATGGGTTCTTTCATATTCATTAAATAATAAAGTAATGCAATATAGTCCTGCCAAACCTACTAAGCCGTATACTATTCTGCTGAGAAGCATTGCCTGCCCTCCAAATATGGCAGCTACAAAATCAAATTGAAATAATGATATCAAGCCCCAATTTATAGCTCCGATTATCACTAAAATAAGTGCAAATTTATCCATAAATCCTCCTAAAATTTATTGTATACCAGTCTTATTTATAATAATTGGCTTTAATCTTAATTATAAGATTGGTATTGTTATTGTAGAGTTATTATTTCAAAATTTTGCTATTATATTCATAATTTCAAATTTTGTTTAAAACATTATTATTTTTTTATTTTCAAAGCTTTATATATCAATGGTAGCATAAATAAAAGTCATGAATATACTAATTGAAAGTACTTATTGAGGAGGTATATTCGTATGAAAAACGTAGCTTACGAAAACAATGAAGCAAATGCCACAGCGGAGAATATCAATACGTCAGGTAATTGCAGACCGGAGCCGATTGCACCTGTTATAGAAAGATGTAATACAGGCTTCAACATAGATAGTTCAATTTTATTTTTCTTTTTACTTTTGGTTTGCATAATTAGAAATTCTAACTGTAATATTTGCCAAGACACACTACTAATGTTTTTCTTGCTTCTAGTTGTATTGTTAAATAATTCAAATAATTGCGGATGCGGATGTGGAGCATAAATGAAGAAATTTACTGCTTTAGTTTTGGCAATAGTCCTTATATCAGCTTTGCTTTTTAGTGCTTGTGAAGTCAAAAAAGATAATAAGAGCGAAAATGTTAGATTGGTTGAGGCCGGGCATCTTGTTTTTTAGTAAGCATTGAGCAAAGCTCGCGGATATAAAAACTCACCTTGAATGTTGTAAAAATTAACATTGAAGGTGAGTTTTTATAATCATATTATTTACATTTAATATTATTGCATTACTCATTCGTAACTTTTTTTCTGTTGTTTTCAGTCTTAATATGTTCAAGCTTGGTTATAGATACCTCATATGCAGTTTTAGTCTGACTTTCGTCATTTGCATGTTTCTTTTGATATTGTCTGCTTTGTATCCTGCCCCAAAGCTTTACATGGTCTCCAACTTCTAAATTCTCGCAGTATCTGGCATTTCTTCCCCAGGCAATGCAAGGTATGTAATCCGACTTATTATATGAACGATTTACAGCTACCAGCATATCTGTTATTTCACGACCAAATGGAGTTGTTCTGTAATTAGCTGACTTGCATAAATAACCGTTCAAAAATACTTCGTTAGGTCTTTTTTTGAGCTCCTCTGCCTCTTCTTCATCAGGGATTTGAATATCGCGCACAAAAATTCTTAATAAAAGCTTATTCGAGTTGTCTTCATACCTGTTATATGATCTGAATTGACCTTCTATCAGTATATTCGTTCCTATATCCATATTAATTCCGTTTAATAGTCTTTCAGATATTATGACCGGAAGTAAATCGGTGGTTTCACTTAGCCTTGGAACATCCATATAAAATTCATAAAATTTTTCTCCAAAAACCTCGTGACTAAATTCCATAGAACTGCTAATATTTCCCACAACTCTAATATAATTTGATTGCATTTGCTTATCGTTCATTTTTCCTTCTTCCCCCCAAAAACTTGTATATTGAATATTATTCTATAAAAAAAATTTTATGACTAAATAAAATAATAATTTTTTATCTTATGATTAAATTTTAAATTTTACTAATTTTTATGTAAAATATGTCGATATATACAATAATATATAAAAATACATATAAAGGAAGTGAGGTTAAAATGATTGGAAGTATTATTAATTATCAAGATATAAATATCAATAGCTTATATGGTATAAAAGCTCTAAGCAATGCTTATATTAACAACTATTCTAATGCCGGAAAATCGATTTACAGAGGAAATGCTTACAGCATTTATGATAAGAGCAATGCTAAATTTATAAGCAGCTATACTTCTAACTTAAGTAATTTGAAAGAAATAAATTCTAAGCTGAACAGCGCAAATAAAAACAGTGTTTTAAATACTATTGCTGCATCTTCATCTGACGAAAAGGTAGCAACTGCAAAAACCTTCTTTACTCCAAGAGAAAAAGCTACATACCATCTCAATGTTTCACAGACAGCAAAATCACAGATTAATACTTCTGATTCATTGAAAAGTGATGATATGTCTTCCATGGGTATTTCTGACATAAATATATCCTACAAAAATAAAAACCATTCCTTTAATGTAGATACAACGGGTAAAACAAACAAAGAAGCCTTACAAGATATAGCAGCAAAAATAAATAAGTCAAATATCGGTATTTCCGCAATTGTTAATGAAAAAAATAATAAAAGTGTTTTACAGTTTATAGGAGATAAAACCGGTGAAAATGAAGACTTTAGCGTAACAGGCTCTGATGAGTTCATGCTTCAGACTAATCTGTCAAATATAACGCAAATGGCAGAGGATGCGGTTTTTGATGTAACTAAGGATGGTAATATTTTAGCTCAGAATAAGAAATCCTCTTCTAATGAAGTTGATATAGACGGATATAAAGTATCAGCAACATTAAAGGATGCCGGAAAAACCACTATTTCTCTTAATATTGATAAGCAAAAAATTTCAGAGTCAATTAACAGCTTTGTATCAGCTTACAACACTACCTTGGATTTTCTTGAGAACAATGTAAATAAGGGCTCTGCTGTTTCAAGACAACTGGAAAATTTAAAAATACCTGAAATAAATAAAAAAAGTCTAGGCTCGATAGGCATAAATATAGAAAAAGACGGCAGATTATCTATTGACAGTAAAGCTCTGAATAATGCTTTAGACAAAAACATATCCGAGGTTGAAAGCACGCTTTCAAATAGATATAGTGCCTTTTCAAAGCTTGACAGCAGGATAAACGGCGCATTAAAGGAATCATCTATAAGCCTTATAGACGGGTCTTTGTATAGTCAGGAAAGCAGAAATTCAGACAACTCTCTTTTGGACAGGCTTAATCTTCTGAGTATTTACAACAACGGAGGAAAATTCGGAATGATCAATCAGAGTGCTATAGGATTAATATTGAATATGTTTGCATAGTCTTGAACTTTGTTCAAGACTTTGGAAATATGAACCTCAAGCAAGACTTGAGGTTCATATTTCGTATAGCCTTTTAATTTCGATCGATTCATATAAAGAAATACATCCTAAAGCAAATCTTTAGGATGTATTTCTTTGTGTGTCTTTTTTAATTTATTTAAACAGTGGAACCGCGTTTGTTATGGCTGCCATGACAATGAATATTACGAATATTCCTATTGCCCATTTTCCTGATTCTTTTTGCCATTCTCCCATCTCAAGACCTGTAAGGTTAAGTAATAGATATATAAATGCTACCAGAGGGCTCAATAGGTGGAAAGCCTGACCTAAGAGAGAAGCTGTTCCTAATTCAAGTGCTGTAAATCCATACTGTGCTCCCGTTTCAGCTAAAACAGGAAGTACACCGTAATAGAATGCATCATTTGATAAGAAGAATGTTCCGGGAGCGGATAAAAGTGCAACAATCAATCCCCAGAAACGACCGAACGATGCAGGTATTATTTTTGTTAAGCTTAATGCCAGAGCATCTGCCATTCCTGAACCTGTAAAGAGACCCATAAATATTCCTGCTCCTAAAACCAATATTACAACTTGAACTGCATCTCCTGCATTATCCTGTATTCTCTGTTTTTGGTCTTTTAATGATTTATAGTTAATAACTAAAGCCAAAGCTGTTCCCATAAGGAATAGAAATACTGAAGGCAATAAATTCATAACCAGCATTACTACTATTGCTATTGTCATTATAGCATTTACCCAAACCAGCTTAGGTCTTTTCAAAGCAAGAGCTTCTTCGTCAGTAACCTCTGTAAGGCGTTCTATATCTTCATTAGAAAGATTTTTTATACCGATTCTTTTTCGTTCTCTAAGTCCCATTATATAAGCTACCCCTATCATATAGATAGCTGAAACAACCATGCCCGGAACCAAGGCCATTAAAATTTCTGATTCTCCTATACCTAAGATAGAGATTACCCTTGCTGTAGGTCCTCCCCAAGGAAGTAAGTTCATTATAGTATTCATCAAAATCAACAGAACACCTAAATTCATAACTTTCATTCCTAATTCCTTATAAATCGGAATAAAAGCTGTACATACAATTAAAGTTGTAGTTGTTCCGTCTCCGTTTAATGATACCGCCGCAGATACTATAGCTGTTGCTACTAATACCTTTAAAGGATCTCCCTTTGCAAATTGAATCATTTTTTTAGTAACAGGATCAAATAGTCCTGCATTTAACATTATAGAAAAATATAAAATTGCAAATAATAACATAACTGCTGTAGTAGAAACTTTCTTAATTCCTGCAACTGTCCATGTTCCGATTACGAGTATTTGATCAATAAGTCCGGGATTTGCTATTTCCTTTAATTCATCTACTCCCTTATAAAGTCCTAAGAAAGACCCTACTAAAGTAAATGCAACAGGTACTAAAATTAAAGCTGAAAATGGTGTTAATTTTTTTCTGATAATCAGAATCATGAACACTATAATCATTAACCACGCTAAGATTGCTAACATAATAATTTTCCTCCATATTTAAAAATTTACGCTAAGTATACAACAGGAAAACATTTATTGCAACACTTACACAATAAAAAGACACTTAAAATGCAGTGAGCTGATACATTTTTCTACAAAACATCTGTAAAAGCCTTAAATTTCAGCTTCGTAAAAAGCTTTTAAAAAAACATTAAAAAAACACAAGTAATCTTGATAATTGGAGTATAATATATATACTTACAAATTACAAAATTTACGGAGGTTATCATATGGAATACGCTATAAAAAGACTGCGTACGGATAAAGACAAATCTGTAAATAAATTATGGTCGGACTTCCTTCTAAGTTCAGGCATCAATCCTGAAGAGAATGTTGATTATACAGTCGGGGTTTTTGACAATGATAATTTAATTGCTGCAGGATCAATATTTCAGAATATTTTGAAGTGTACTGCCGTAGCTCCTCAATTTACAGGCGGAAAGGTATTTAATACGCTAATTTCTCATCTTATGTCAGAAATTTTCGACATAGGCTATGAATCATGCTATGTGTATACTAAGGAAGAATCTTTAAATTCATTTATTCATCTTGGTTTTAAAGAAGTTGAAAGAGTAAAAAAAGAACTGATTTTCTTGGAAAAATCCACAAGCGGATTCAATGAATACATTGAGTCTTTAAGAAAAGCAAAAAAAGATGGAGAAAAAATTGCTGGCATAGTTATGAATGCAAATCCTTTTACCAAAGGACATCTGCATCTTATTCAAACAGCAGCAAAAGAAAATGATTTTATTCATGTTTTTGTGCTTTCAGAAGATATGTCTGATTTTCCATCCGATGTAAGATTTGAACTTGTAAAAAAAGGAACTTCGCAGCTTAATAATGTAGTTCTTCATCAAACAGGAAGCTATATAATCTCAGCAAAAACATTCCCTTCATATTTTTTAAAAGAAGGCAGTGATGTGACATATATTCATGCCTGTTTAGATTCCGCTATTTTCAAAAACCATATTGCTCCGGCTTTAAATATTACAAGAAGATATGTCGGGGAAGAGCCTCTTTCACCATCAACGGCAATTTATAACAGAGCAATGGCGGATATATTCGCAGGAAATCCTGAACTTATTATCATTCCGCGAATAGAACAGGAAAGCGAAGTTATAAGTGCCTCAAGAGTCAGAAGGCTTCTTGCACAAGATATGATTGATGAAATTAAAGCACTTGTACCGCAAACAACATATGAATTTTTACTTTCTCCCTCAGGGAAAGAAATACAAAATAAAATACGAAATAAATTTCATGAAAAGGAAGTGTAAATATTGAAAAGCTATGAAATCAAAAAGCAGGCTGTTGCAGGAACATTAGAATCTTCAGACCTGCAAATACTTATCACTGCAAATGCAGGAAACGGCATCGAAATTGATTTGCAAAGCAGCGTTGAAAAGCAATACGGCAGGAGAATCCGCAGTGTAATTCATAATACTCTTGAAAACATGGGAATAAAGGATGCAAAGCTTGTTGTTGTTGACAAGGGCGCACTCGACTGTACGATTATTGCACGTACTGTAGCAGCTGTGCATAGGGCTTCAGAAATTACATCAAATTATGATTGGGAGGAAATAGACACATGGAACGTTTAAGAAGAACGATGATGTTTGTTCCCGCAAACAATCCCGGAATGCTTAGGGATGCAAATATCTACGGAGCAGATTCAATTATGTTTGACCTTGAAGATTCAATTTCATTAAAAGAGAAAGATACGGCGAGATTTCTTCTGTATAATGCTCTTAAAACTTTTGACTACGGCAGTACAGAAACCGTTGTACGAATCAACAGCCTGGATATGGGAGGCAAGGACGATATATTTGCAATGGTTAAAGCCGGAATCGATGTTATACGGCTTCCTAAAACAGAGACTCCACAGGACGTACTTGATGCTGAAAAAGTAATAGGAGAAGCAGAACAAAGGTGTAAAAGAGAGATAGGCTCTACAAAAATGATGGCAGCTATAGAAGGTCCTTTAGGAGTTTTAAATGCATATTCAATTGCAAGCTCCAGTAAGAGACTTATAGGCATAGCTATTGGCTCTGAGGATTATGTAACAGCTATGAAAACCAGACGCTATGCAGACAAAAATAGTGAAGAAATATTTTTTGCTCGCTCTATGATTGTTCACGGAGCAAGAGCTGCGGGTATAGCCGCTTTAGACACTGTTTTTTCAGATGTTGAAGATACAGAAACCCTTATAAGAGAAACAGAGCTTATTAAACAATTAGGATTTGACGGAAAATCTGTAATAAATCCAAGACAAATTGAGATTGTCAATCAGGTATTTGCTCCTACAGAAAAAGAAATTAAAAATGCTAAAGAAGTTATTTACGCCATTGAAGAGGCTGAAGCAAAAGGCTCAGGCGTAATTTCTCTTAACGGCAAGATGATTGACAAACCTATTGTTGAGCGTGCACAAAGAGTTTTGATGCTTGCTGAAGCCGCAGGATTGTACAGGAAAGGAGAATAGACATGGTAAAGAATAAAATAGGTATAGAAATCCCGGACAAATATGCTCAAATATATGGAATATTTGAAGGTCAGTTTGAAAAAAGACATTTATATAAAAAAGCGTCCGGAATGGTAAAATCCATACAACCCGGAGAGTCAAAGCTTTTGTCTTCCATTGGTGAGGCAATCGAAAAAACCGGACTTAAGGATGGAATGACAATTTCTTTTCATCATCATTTCCGTGAAGGCGATTTTGTTATGAATATGGTTATGGAGGAAATAGCAAAGAGAGGAATTAAGAATCTTAATCTTGCATCAAGTTCTATAGCAAATATTCATGAGCCGTTAATTGAGCATATTAAAAGCGGAGTAATAACCAACATAACTTCCAGCGGTTTAAGAGACAAGGTAGGAGCAGCAATTTCAAACGGCTTAATGGAAAATCCCGTTACCATAAGATCTCACGGCGGACGTGCTCGTGCGATAGAATCTGGAGAAATCCATATTGATGTTGCTTTTTTAGGCGCTCCGACATCTGATGAATATGGAAATGCTAACGGCTCACATGGCAAAGCTCCTTGCGGCTCATTGGGATACGCTAAGGTAGATGCTGAATTTGCTGATAATGTTGTTATAATAACAGATACATTGGTTCCATATCCTAATACTCCGATAAGTATTCCTCAAAATCATGTTGATTATGTAGTAGTAGTTGATTCAATCGGCAATCCTGAGGGAATTGCAAAGGGAGCAACCAGATATACAAAAAATCCGAAAGAGCTTTTAATTGCAAAGAACGCCTGCAAGGTTATCACAGCTTCTCCATATTTTAAAGACGGTTTTTCCTTCCAATCAGGAACTGGTGGCTCATCCCTTGCTGTGGCAAGATTCCTTGAGGAAGAAATGGTGAAAAATAATTTCAAAGCTAGCTTTGCCTTGGGAGGCCTGACACAGCACTTATGCGATATGATGGAAAAGGGTCTGATTGAAAAAATAATTGATACACAATCGTTTGATACAGGTGCTATAGAATCTATGAAAAACAACAGCAATCATTATGAGATCAGTGCATCATTTTATGCAAATCCCGGAAACAAAGGAGCTGCTGTAAACAATTTAGATATTGTTGTATTATCCGCACTTGAAATAGACACAGACTTTAATGTAAATGTAATAACCGGCTCGGATGGAGTAATACGCGGAGCATCAGGAGGACACAGTGATACTTCTGCCGGCTCAAAATTAAGCATAATTTTAGCTCCGCTCATACGCGGACGTATACCAACAGTGGTTGACAGAGTAAATACGGTTGTAACTCCCGGAGAAAGTATAGATGTTTTAGTAACAGAGCTAGGAATTGCTATAAATCCTCTGCGTAGGGATTTAATTGAAGTTTATAAAAACATCCCTATTCCTCAGTTTTCAATTGAAGAGCTCAAAGAAATGGTATACTCTATAACAGGTGTTCCTGATCCTATTGAGTATGAAGATAAAATAGTTGCATTGATAGAATACCGCGACGGCAGTATTATAGATGTGGTCAGAAAGGTTAAAAATTAAGAACTATGGCCGAAAAAACAGAATTGAATTTTGAATCTGTCTTCAATGAAGGAAGTGTGCCGACTCTGGATGAAGTTCTGGAAAACAGAGAAAAAAGAGTAGCATTTATCAAAAAGCTTCTTTCAGCTTATCCTGAATGCAGTATTATTTCTTTTAAGCTTAATATACCGGGTCCTGTAAAGAATAATTTATTAATCACTAAACTATTTAAAGCAGGACTTAAGCATATTTCAAATTGCATAAAAAATGAAAAGTGGGAAGAAATCTATACCAAGACAATGGATTTAAAAACAGGACCGGAATATTTCGCCGCAATACCTGCCCCGGCAAAAGATATCAAAGCGAAAATGCTCTGTATAGAAGAAAATACGAATCTGGGAAGACTTTTTGATATAGATATTCTTTACAAAGAAAATGGCGATTTGCAGCAAATAAGCAGAGAAAATCTAGGTTATGGAAGCAGAAAATGCCTTGTCTGTCAAGCTGATGCAAAGCAGTGCGCAGGAAGCAGAGCACACACACTTTCAATCATTCACAAAAATATCTGGGAAATAATTTTATCAGAAACTGATATTTTTCAGTAAAAATAGTGAAACAAGTTTCACCATATGGAAAAATCGTTCCGATTCTTCATTTATATGATAGGAAAATTCTTTTCGTATCATATAAAAAATGAATCCCTAGCTGGATACAATCTTAGCCGGGGATTTTTTATAAGTTTTAGCTGCCTTAAATCACTTCATATCAAGTTCTCAAGAAAGGAAAAAAACAAAGTGACGGACAGAAGATCTGCAGAGCCTCCGGGGCTTATATTTTTTTCAATAAATACTCTATTCATTTGTTCTATTTTTTGCTTATAATCAGCTTTAAATACTCCTCCATCTTCAATAAACTTAACTGAGCAGCCTTTGACAAAATCCAGTGCTTTCAGACCTCCTCTGAATACTACGTTTGAATCCTCTGAAACGCTCATAATATGGAATAAAACATCCAATAATTTTCTTTCCATGCTTATATCTAAACTCGAAAGTGCTCTAAGACGCGGAAGTGCAAGTTCCATAACTGTCGGAAATCCTTTCTCGACCTCTCCCCTGATACCCGAAAATCCTGTTTCTAAATATAGCCTCTCTCCATTTGTCAGGATTTCTTTTTTATTCAAATCTCTAAAATCTCTTTCTACAAGACCTGTAACCATATCTTTTATAATTTCCAAAATATTTTGAGTATCTTGCTCATCAAAATCAGAAAAATCTGTTTTTTTTGCCTTATTAATATAATGTCCGGCAGATATAAGTGCTATACCAAGAGAGAAATTGATTCCTTTATGAGTATTAACACTGTCTGTAGCAATTAACATATCTTTCTCTACATCAATGCCAATAGCTCTTGCCTCTTTAAAAAGTGACTTTAAATCATAATTGCACAAAAGTCCTGCCAAGCTATAGAGATAAAAACCTCTAAAAAGATTAGAGGAACTATCAATAAATGTATATATGTTCATATCCCTATGAGCTCCCGAATCAGCAGAATCGACCAATCCCGGCTTAGGTGTTAAAATAGCCTCATACAATATTGCTTTTTGAGCGTATTCGGCAAGCTTAAAGCTTATTTTCTCTGCTGTTCCTTTGTTCATTGCTCTAAATCTTCCTGTGCTTTAATTTTTTCAATAATAAACTTTTTTGAATAGTCAAGATGCTTTTTTATTAAATTTGTTATCTCTGACACATCTTTATCCCTTAAACAGTAATATATCAGCTTATGCTCATCAAGTGCTTTTCTTCTCCTATTGTCATCTAAGAGAGAAATATCTCTAAACCTTGCAAGGTAATCTCGCAAATTGTGTATTATCATTTTAAGCCGCGGCATATCGCAGTAGGTATAAATCATATTGTTAAAATCAGAAAATTTCTTAATTACCTCGGAAACCTGTCCTTCTTCCTCAAGCTTCTCTGTTAGCTCAAGTAATTCTTTCATATCTTTAAAATCTTCATCAGTCATAAGATTCATAGCATTTATGGATGCCAATGTGTCCAGGGCAATACGTATTTTATAAATTTCCTCTACATCAGCAATAGTAGTCTTTTTAACGATAAAACCACTGTTTGGTATATAGTCTATAAGACCTTCCTCATATATTCGGTAAAGTGCTTCACGTATTGGAGTTCGGCTTACGTTAAGCTCTATGGAATACTTCTTTTCGTTTATTCTTTCTCCAACGGGTATAATTCCTTTAATTATAGACGTTCTTAAGCCCTTATACACAATTTGGTTTAAAGGCATATTTTCACGCAAATCCACAAACTCTACAACTTTATCCATATAGTCGTCCAAACTGTACACCATCCTTCAACTTTTTTCTTGAATATAAGCATCTTGTTGCACACATAAACAGTTTTATACAATAATTATAATGTATAGCAGAAGCTAAGTAAAGTTTTTTCATAATAACAATGCTAATAGCATTGCTATTAGCATTATCATTAATCAATTATTAAATGTTATGCAACTCCCTTGCAGAGTTTGGCATACTCTTTATTTTTACAAATATCTTTGTTCCTTTTCCAAGCTTGCTTTCTATGTTTATTGTTCCTTTAAAGCTTATTACTATATGCTTGACTATAGCAAGACCCAGTCCTGTACCTCCCATTTGCCTGCTTCTTGATTTGTCTACACGATAAAACCTTTCAAATATTCTTGACAAATGATCTTCCGCTATACCTATGCCTGTATCCTCAACAGTTATATTAATAAATTCATCTTGTTTCTCTATTTTTACATTAACTTTTCCATTTTCAACATTATATTTTATTGCATTGTCTATAAGATTAATTAGAAGCTGCTTAATTCTGTTTTTATCTAAGAAAACATCAAGATTTTTGTCACAAACATAGTTTACTGTGACTCCGTTATTAGCTGAAATATTTTGCATTATATCCTTAACTTCACCTATAACTTCATTCATGCTTATTTTAGATAAATTACCTTGTGTGTTTTCTATTTCCGAAAGCATTAATATATCATCTATTAAACTCTTAAGTCTGTCAGCCTCAATATCTATGATGTCCATAAATCTGTTTATTTTATTTTGATCGGTGATTTCATTATTTTTAATTGTTTCGACATATCCTTTTATAGAGGTCAGCGGAGTTTTTAATTCGTGAGTGACATTAGCTACAAAGCTCTTTCGCATCTCTTCCAGCTTTACGGCTTCAGTTATATCCTCTACTAACAATACAGCTCCGTATTTTGGCTCATTATTTTTCTTTTCATCATAGGGTAAAACATTTATAAAAAGTCTTAAAGTTTTATTGTTATAGTTTGTAACTATAAACTCATTTTTTCTATTTTCAAAATAGTCCTTTACAAACTTATTTATCTCGTAGTTTCTTATGACATTTACTATTGATTTATTTTTCAACTCTTTATCATGGATATCCAAAATATCTTTACAACGCTTATTTATGAATATTATTTCTTTGTCATAGTTTAATGCTATAACTCCGTTGACAATATTGGATAATATTGAATTCAAAAACAAATTAGTGTTTTCCAGTTCATATATACTGTTGTTTAAGTTTCTGGTCATAGTATTGAAATTATCATATAAATTTCCGATTTCATCCTTTGAATTATAATAAAGCTTTTTAGGAATTATATCATTTGTTATCTGTACGGTTGCATTTGATAATTCTACCAGCGGTTTTGTAAAATAACTTACAAATTTGAGAATCAGCAATATAGCTATAATTACTCCCACTAAAATAATTATTAAAAGCTTGCTTATTATATCATTGGTGTGCTGTCCCAAAACTTCCAGCGGTACTGACAGCCTTAATACATATTCATCCGTATCAGGTATAAGAGTTGCAGCATACAAAAAGTTCTTTCTAAGGCTGTTGCTGAATCTTATTTCGCTTCCGACAATCCCCTGTCTTGCTTTGATTATTTCATTTCTTTTCAAATGGTTTTGCATAAGGTCAGGGTTTTCATCCGTTTCAAAAACAACCTCGCCCTGTTTATCGACTATCGTTGCTCTGATATCATTTTCTTTAAATACAGAAATAAATCTGTCTATTTTCTTATAATCAGATTCCAAGGATAATGCTACAGATTGAACCAAAATTTTAAGTTCTCCTGTTTTTTCCTGTTCATAATCTTTTTTTACAGCGCTTATATTTACTGCCGTGATGATGAAATTTATGACTAAAATAACCGCTACCGCTGAAATAATTAATTTCTTTTTCATCTTATTTTATAACCGATTCCTCTTATAGTTTCTATATAGTCATATTCTTTATCATAGTCCTCTATTTTCTTTCTTATATGTCTGATATGCACGTCTATAGCCCTTGAATCTCCGAAATATTCATAACCCCAGACTTTGTCAAGCAAGTCATCTCTTTTAACTACGTTTCCTTGATTTTGGCAAAGAATTAAAAGTATTTCAAATTCTTTGAGCGTCAATTCAATTTCGTTTCCGTTTACCTTGACACTATGGCTTGCACTGTCAATTGTCAAATTATTTATACTTATACTGTCTTTATCAGGTTTTTCCGACTTATGCACACGCCTTAACAAAACATTTACTCTTGCCACAAGCTCTTTTATACTGAAGGGCTTCGTCAAATAATCATCCGCACCTGTTTCCAGACCTAAAACTTTATCGGTTTCACTGCTTTTAGCTGTGAGCATAAGTATAGGAACGTCCCTGTACTTATTATCTTTTTTCAATATTTTTAAAACCCCGAAGCCATCAACATAAGGAAGCATAACGTCTAAAATGATTAAATCAAATTGACCGGATTTTGCCTTTTCAATAGCTTCTTTACCATCGCCTGCAACTTCAACCAAATAATCATTCAGCTCCAGATTAAACTGAATCAATTCGGTTATATGAGGCTCATCATCAACTACTAATATTTTAATCAATTTCAAGCTCCTTACTATTTTTTATTTTTATAAGCATATTTTACTATATATGTTATTATCGCACAATAATAACGTATGCTTATACACTGAATTTTTTATTGCCTGTTACTATATAATTTACGCCCTCACAAATATTTGTGGTATGATCTGCAATTCTTTCTAAAAACCTTGCTACCAGAAGAAGCTGCATACCTTGATGTATAAAGCTTATCTCTTTATTTGTCAGATAAAAAATTTCAGTGCTGACATCTCTGAATATTGTATCAACTATGTCATCCATTGTAAACACCTTGAATGCTAAAGAAACATCTTCATTAACATAGCATTCCAATGCCTTTTTTATCATATCACGGCAAATATCAGCCATTTTAGGTATATCAATAAGAGGCTTTATAAACTCTTCATTACCTATTTTTATTGTCGCTTCCGCGATATTCTCACTTAAATCGCCTATACGCTCAAGATCTGCAATCATTTTGATAACTGATGCAACTATTCTCAGATCCTTTGCCATAGGCTGCTGCAAAGCTAATATATCCAGACACTGATTTTCAAGCTCCTCTGCTTTTTTATCCATCTCATCTTCAAAAGCGATTGCTTCAAGAGCCAAATTCGTATTTTGGCTAATCAGTGATTCCACTGCCATAGCTATAATTTTTTCAGCCATAGCACCGAAGCTGAGCAGTTCTTCGTTTAATCTGCTTAATTCCTTACTGTATTTATCTCTCATATTTAACCTCCCATCATTGCCTCAACTGTGTTAAGGCTTTCATCACAACATTTTAGATGTCATGATATTCAATAGAGTCAAATAAATTTGACTCTTTTCACTATTTTTAACCGAATCTGCCTGTTACATATTCTTCTGTTTTCTTATTTGAAGGATTAGAGAATATTTTCTTTGTGTTATCACATTCTATAATCTCCCCTGACAGAAAGAATGCTGTATTGTCCGATACCCTTGCTGCTTGATACATTGAGTGTGTTACTATAATTATAGTATAATTCTTTTTAAGCTCATAAATCAAGTCCTCAATTTTACCTGTTGCAATCGGGTCTAATGCGCTTGTAGGCTCATCCATAAGCAAAACCTCAGGCTCTACAGCTAAAGCTCTTGCAATACACAGCCTTTGCTGCTGTCCGCCCGATAAACTCAAAGCACTTTTTTTAAGTCTATCCTTGACTTCATCCCAAAGCGCTGCACCTACCAAGCTTTTTTCAACTATCTCATCAAGCTCAGCCTTAGACTTTTTACTGTGAAGCTTTGGACCATATACTATATTATCATAAACGCTCATAGGAAATGGATTAGGCTTTTGAAACACCATTCCGACTGTTTTTCTTAAAGCTATTACATCAAGCTCAGTGTAAATATTTTTATTATCTAATTTTACTATACCATCAACCTTAGTATCTTCAATCAAATCATTCATTCTGTTCAGTGTTCTTAAAAAGGTCGATTTTCCGCAGCCGCTGGGTCCTATGAATGCTGTAACGCTTTTTTCTTTTATATTCATATTTATGTTTTTCAATGCTTTAAAATCACCATAGTAAAAATCTAAATTTTCTATTTTTAATTTTTCTTCGTTTATATTGCTCATTAATTCTCTCCTCTCTTTAGTTTCCTTGTTATAAGCTTAGCAAGCATATTAAGAACAAACACGATTATTAAAAGAATTATGCCTATTCCGCTTGCCATTTCTATATTTGCGTACTCCTTAACCTCCATATATGCCCTTACAGTCAACGATGCTCCAGAATCGAAAAATCCCTTCGGTACTTTTGCAAAAGTTCCGGCAGTAAATAAAAGTGCAGCGGATTCTCCGACTATTCTTCCTATAGATAAAATTACCGCTACCAGAATACCCGACAAAGCGTTTGGCATTATTACTTTCCATAGAGTTTGAAGTCTGTTTGCTCCAAGTGCGAACGATCCTTCTTTATAGCTTGGAGGAACCGTCTTTAAGCTTTCCTCTGTAGTTCTTATGATAGTCGGAAGCAATATTATGCTAAGAGTTAAACTTCCCGAAACTATAGATTGACCGAAGCTTAAAAGCTTTACGAAGAATATCATTCCGAATAATCCGTATACAATTGAAGGTATCCCTGCCAAGCTTTCAGTGGCAAATCTTATAATCCTTAAAAATTTGCCCTCCTTAGCATACTCAACCAGATAAATCGCTGCAAATACACCAATCGGAACTGCTATCAAAAGCGAAAGACCTATAAGCATAAGTGTAGATATAAGCATAGGATAGATTCCTCCTCCGGGTCTTGTCAGCCTTAGTTTTAAGCTGTCCTCAGAGTTTAGAAGGCTTACCGCCTCATCTAAGCTTATATCCTTAGTATTTGTTGTATTTATTTTTTTTATTTCATCTCTTACTTTTACTCCGTAAGGAGAATCAGATATATTTTTAGCATCTCTGAACGGAGAATCCTTGTCTACATAATCTACAATAAAAGATATCTCTTTTTCACCGGAGTTTGATATTGCTATGCCATACTTCTCTACAAACATTGACCCTTCTGTTAAATCATCAGGATTTGTATACTCTTTGTTATTGCTGTTAATTACAACGTATTGTGTAACCGAGTTGTTTCCGCTTGTTAAGTAGCTGAAATTGATTAACCCTATACCATTTTTAAATATAAAGCCAACTATAAATAAAAGTATAGCTACCGAAACGGCTCCTGATAAATATATTATAAATTTTAAGATTGCTTCTTTAATTTTTCTATTCATCATTTTGACTCACCAATACCTTTTTGGATTATGTTTAATGTCAAATTCACTATTATTATAAATACAAATAATACAATTCCTGTTGCGAACAGCATTTCTTCATGCAATCCCGAAGCATATCCTTGCTCAAGAACAATATTATTGGTTATAAGTCTGACCTGATCAAATATGCTTCTTGGTATATTGCCTTCGGGGTTTCCCGCAACCAATATTACCGCCATTGTTTCTCCTATTGCTCTGCCTATTCCCAAAACCACAGCTGCCAGAATCCCGCTTTTTCCGGCAGGAAGTATTGTTCTGAATATGACCTCTGTCTTGGTAGCTCCCAAGCCATATGCAGCTTCTTTATAAGCACTCGGTACCGCTCTTATTGCGCTCTCACTTATGCTGACTATTGTCGGAAGTATCATGATTGAAAGTATGAATATTACACTTAAAAGTGAATCACCGACATTATATGGAGAAATACTTCTTACAAATTTGACTATTATCTCGTAACCAAACACACCATATAAAACAGACGGTATGCTGGCTAGAAGCTCAATTATTGTTCTTACAATGCTTGCAAGCTTCTTAGGCGCTATTTCGGCTATGAAAATTGAAGTTAAAAGACTAATAGGAACTCCTATAATAAGAGCTCCTATCGTTGCAAATATTGATGCAACTATCATATAGCCTATACCGTAAATATTGTTTGAAGGCTTCCAATATGTTCCGCTTAGAAACTTCCACAATGAATAATTGCCCTCTGCATTTCCCGGTATGAAGGGTTGAACGCCTTTGAAAAAAATGAATACAGTTATTGAAAGTACAGCAAGTATTGCTACGCAAGCGCTGATTAAGAACAATATACTAAATGATTTATCTAACGTGCCTTGTCTTAATTTTTCGTTTTTCATTTCAACCTCTTATAAAATCAATTATTTTACTCTTATCGCTCCTGCTTCTTCCATAATGTCCTGACCTTCTTCTGTTAATAAGAAATCTACGAAGGCTTTTTCTGCATCATTTATTTTAGCTCCATCATAAACCATTATGAAAGGTCTTGATAATTTATAGCTTTGATCTTGAACATTAGCCACTTCCGGTTTAACTGACTCGACCTCAAGTCCTTTAATTTTATCTGAATTAGATTCTAATGTTACAAATGATGTATATCCTACAGCGTTAGGCTCGCCTGCAACATATGATGCAACCTCACCGTTACCGCTTTTTATTATAGCTTTTTCTGTCAGCAAATCGCCTATTTCTGCAATTTCTTCAAATGCACTTCTTGTTCCTGAGCCATTTTCTCTTGATACTACTACTATATCAGCATTTACTCCGCCAAGCTCAGACCAGTTTTTTATTTCTCCGGTATAAATACCTTTAATTTGTTCTAATGTTATGTTTTCTACTTTGTTGTTCGGATTTACAACCAGTGCTATTCCGTCAAGAGCAATTATCTTGTGCTCTATCCCTTGTTTTTCTTCTTCTTTTAATTCTCTTGAAGAGAATCCAAGTTTATATGTGCCGTCTTTTACGTTCTTTATTCCTGTTGATGAACCTGTTGCATCATACTCAAATGTAACATTCGGATTAAGTGCAACAAACTCTTCAAGTGCCGACTTAGCAGCTTTCTCCACAGAAGTTGAGCCCCCTGCGTTTATACTTCCCGATATAGTATTATCATTTTTATTATCATTATCATTCTTATTATTTTCATCCCCGTTTGAACATGCAGCCATTGCTATTACCATTGTCAAAGATAATCCTAAAGCTATTGTTCTTGACAATATTTTTTTTATTTTCATTTTTGTATATCTCCTTAAATTTTATTTTTTTATTTTATGTCTGTATAATAGCATTTATAAAATGGACAATTGTTGCTTCTGTATTAAACTAATGTTAAGATTATGTTAAGAACACGTCCATGTCGGGCGCACTGAATAAAAAAATACTATAAGTAGTTTTACCAACTTATAGTATTTTATGATGTTTTTATTGATTTAACAGTGCTTCAATCGCCAGCTTATAGCCTAAAAAGCCAAATCCTGATATTTGTCCCGTACATGCCGGAGCTATCACTGATTTATGCCTGAATTCTTCCCTTTTATAAATGTTGCTTAAATGCACCTCTATAGCCGGAATATTAACAGATTTAACCGAATCAAATATTGCAATGCTATAATGTGTATAGGCCCCGGGATTTATGATTATGGCGTCTGCATTTTTATATGCTTTTTGTATAAGGTCAATAATTTCACCTTCTACGTTGCTTTGAAAAATTTCAATATTAACATTTAATTTTTCAGCCTCCGCATTTATGTAGCTGCACAGCTCTTCATAGCTGCTGCTGCCATATACGTCTTGTTCTCTTATGCCTAAAAAGTTAAGGTTTGGACCGTTAATTACATAAATTTTCATATGATTTCCTCTCTGATTAATATACCGGTGTCAAAACATCCTGACACATATAGAATTCTAACAATCTGCATTATATTATAGTCTCAGCAAACTAATCCGTTAAAAATATGCTATGCATATTATATATTATTTAGTGTATATAATCAATGCTTAACAAATAAAAATTATTGTGTGGCATCTGATATTTTCCAGCTTGACGCCTTGCTTTGCTCTTTCCACAGACGAGCATAAAGATTGTTTTCTTTTATAAGCTTTTCATGTGTTCCTGACTCCTTTACTTCTTTGTTTTCCAATACAATTATCTGATCGGCATTGCATATGGATTGAAGTCTGTGAGCAATTACAATAACTGTTTTTTCGGCAACAAGAGCATTTATTGCCTCTTGAATCAGCACCTCATTTTCGGGATCCAGCGAGGCTGTCGCCTCATCAAGAAGAACAATAGGAGCATTTTTTAAAATAGCTCTGGCAATGGATATACGCTGCTTTTCTCCTCCCGAAAGAGTTGAGCCCCCTTCACCTACAATAGTTTGATAAGCATTTGGCAATGCGGAAATAAAATCATGGCACGCTGCTGTTTTTGCGCATTCTATAATTTCTTCCATTGAAGCATTCTGATTCCCCATACGAATATTTGCTTCTATGGTATCATGGAAAAGATAAACATCTTGAAATACCATACTTATATAAGATAACAGTTCATCAGATTTCATCTGTTTTACAGATACTCCGCCTATTGTGATTTCCCCTTTGCTTACATCCCAAAAGCGTGCTGCAAGTCTTGTTATTGTAGATTTTCCCGAGCCCGAAGGTCCGACAAGTGCAGTTATGCTTTTTTCGGGAAAGCAAAGGGAAACATTATGAATAACTTCTTGTTTTCCGTAAGAAAAGGATACATTTTTAAATTCAATATCCATACTTTTAATAATTGTATTTTGCCCTGATTCAGGAAGCGGCTGCTCATTTTTTATCTCATCTATACGCTGAGCCGAACGATTGGTTCTCGCAAAGTCTGCTATAAAGCCAAATAAAATCATAACAGGCTCATATATGTTAAGAGAAAGCATCAAGAATACAAGATAGTAAAACGGTGAAAGACTTCCTTGTGTCCAAAGCAATGCTCCTATAAGCATTACAAGTCCTGTACCGCAGTTTAATATAAATCGTCCTATTACTCCTACAGGAGCTGCGGCAAGCTCCATGCCGACAGAATGCTTTCTTTGTTTTGAGAAAGAATTTTTAAGTGTTTGGAATTGCTCACCTGCCATATTGAATGCCTTAAGAGTCTGTATACCTCCCACATATTCCAAAATTCCCGACGAAGCTTTCTGCTGTGCTTCAAGAAGTCCGCTGCTTATATTCCCCATTTTTTTGTAGCTTATAAAAGCAAAGGGAAGAGCTATAGGAATCACAAAAATGACTGATATCATCATACGCCAATCAAAGGCAGACAGAAAAACAACGGATAGAGTAAGACGTACCAATATTACGGAAATTTGAGGAATAAGCCCTGATGCAAGGTTTTCAACCTCTGTATAATCTCTGAGCAATACAGTGGACAAATCCCCTGCATCTCTTCTTCCGAAAAATCCCATCGGCAGTTTCTTCAAATGCTCTCCCATTGAAATACGCGCGTTTTTGGTAGTATCTGCAAATCCCACACAAATATCTATATACGTTTTTCTTCTTACAAAATAGTATAATATGATTTGTAAAGCAAGTATGCCGCATAGCATCCACAGACGATTTGTCGGCAATACCTCACCTTGAGAGCTTATAGGCATCAAAAGCAGATATATTGCAAGCAGCATTACTGCATATGGAATTGTCATTATAAAGCTGTCTAAAAAATTCCATGCTGTAAGCTTAATATATTTTTTTGTTTCTCCGAAAGTAATGGTTTTAAACCATTTTTTAAATTTTCTCATACCGATACCGCCTCCCTCTTAATTGTCCATCGATCTCGTCTGTCATTTGCCAAAATCATATTAGAATATTGCGGACAATTTTTTATAAGTTCTTCATGCTTACCGGAGCCTACCAAGTTTCCGTTGTCAAGAACAAGTATACAATTTGCATTTTCTACAGTTCTTAATCTATGTGCGATAATGAGCACAGTTTTATTTTTGGCAAGACGTGCAAATGCCTGCTGTATTTTAGTCTCATTTTCCGCATCCGCATAGGCAGTAGCCTCATCTAAAATTATAATAGGCGAATCTTTAAGAAAAACTCTGGCTATAGAAAGCCTTTGCTTTTCTCCTCCCGAAAGATATGCATCCTGTTCTCCGATAACTGTATCATAGCCATTGGGAAGAGAGATGATTACATCGTGAATCCCTGCATTTTTAGCTGCTGTTTCTACATCTTTGCGCGAAGCTGTTTTGTTTCCCATTCGGATATTGTTTTCAACAGTATCATGAAAAATAAATGAATCCTGAAATACAAAGGACATTATATTCATTAAATGATGCGGAGGTATTTCTCTTATATCAACTCCGCCTATTTTAATTATGCCCTTCTGAGGCTCATAAAAGCGAAGCATAAGCTGTGCTAAGGTTGATTTTCCTCCTCCCGACGGACCGACTATACCGCTTACCGTCCCTTGAGGAATGTAAAAATTCAAATTATTTACAGCATTGATTTCATTTGCTTCATAAGAAAATGTAACATTTTCAAACGTGATATCATACGATTTTGGATATTTATTTCCGCCTTCTGTGATTTCCTGTTGATTCAGAATACGGTCAATACGGCTTACACCTTCCGTTATTCGGCGGCTGTGGACAACCATTTGCATCATATTTTCCATCGGTTCCTTAAGCCCTCCTCCAACAATGAAGAATAGAAGCAGCAGAGGCAGAAAATCTATATATGATGAAGCGTGAGGAATCAAAAGCAAACCGGCGGGAAGTAAAAACAACATCTGTGCGCCGAAAAACGCATAGTAAGCACCGATCCCCGAAGCAAAATGATATGCTGTATTTTGAACCGCATTTACATATGCGGATACATTTTGCTCATACCTTGCGAAAGCACTCAATGTACGGTTAAATATTTTTATTACGGGCATTCCGTGTATGTACTCCACTATTGTTCCTTCCATCTTTTCTTTTGCATTATGCATATCCACTTGTGTTTGTGCTCCTTTAGGGTTTTTAAGTCCGAAAGATAGAAGAAAAATTGAAATAAATATAGGAAAAAGTGTTGTAAGTGCCAGTCTCCAATCCATAAAAAACAGATAAATCAATGTAAAAATCGGGGTAGCTATCGCTGCTGCAATATCTGCTATATGGTGAGCAATAAACAGTTCTATTTGTTCTACATCATCTGATATGACTTTTTTTATCGCTCCTTGAGTTGTGCCTGTAAAATAACCGGAAGGTATACGGGACAGCTTATCCATAAGCTTTAAACGAAGCTCAAATATAATATCATAGGCAGAGCCATGAGCTAAAACCGAAGATACAAATGCGCATATGCCGTAGATTAGCGCAGAAATTAATGTATATATAACAAATGTATATATTTCTTGCATATCCGCAGACATAATAGAATTATAATTTTCAAGCAATTCCCTAATCACTCCGTAAATAGTGAAGAAAGGAACTAAACGCGCTGCTGATGATATGACCGACAGCATACAAGCGGCAAGAAGCTTATTTTTTTTCGATCCGGCAAGCTCCAAAAGCCGGGAGATACCACTTTTTTCTTTAGATACCTTATTATCTTTGTTCATATATCCCTCCATAGTCTCAAACGTTTGAGACTTCAAATATAAATTATTTTAGTTAGCATATGCTAACCGTTGGGCTTAAAAGCGCATATTGCACTTTTATTTAAAAATATAACTAAATAAACACTCATAAATAAGATTCAAAGCTTTATCTAAGGATTCGGTATGAAGAGAATCCTGATTAAACATTGCAATTGCCATTATCTTTATAAGATTGGCTGCGACCTTGAAATCCATATCTTCACGCACGCCTTCTATATGCGTAAACAGCTTATGCATAGTAATTGCTTCGGCAGATGGATCAATTCCGTATTCGGGCGGTAAAGCCGCTTTAAGCTTTGCTTCATCTTCAGAGGTAAGATACTGATAAATGCTGTTGTTGCTAAAAATAATCTGCTTCAAAAAATCCTTGGCTTCATCGGAGCTCATTTTTTCTCGTTCACCCAATATATCCATAAAAAGCTGTTTTGCCTGATCACGCTGATACTTAATGATTTCATACACAAACATCTCTTTAGATGGAAAAAAGTTATAAAAAGTACTCTTTCCCAATCCAACTGCTTTTGTAATTTTATCTACAGAAGCATGGGTCATACCGTGCTCTTTTATCAGCTTAAAGCCTTCATCAAGCATTTTTATTCTTACTTCCTCTCTCTCTTGCAACGCAAAAATCTTTGGTGACATATAACACCTCCTGTAAAAGAACATAATACATAATTAAAACGACCATTTTATGCATAATGGTCGTTTTAATTATATTAATTGTTTTTAATTTTGTCAAGAAGAAAATTATAATTGCAGCTGACGGTTAATTCTTTTAATAATATTATTAAAAACAGCACTATGAAATCAACCGTAATTTATATATTATTCTGTAAATTCACATTCGAAAAACTTAAAGCCTTTTTGAATAACAGCGTCCATCCCACTTTCACTCGGTATATGTCCGCTGTTATGAATCTCATGAAAATGCAAATTATTATTTCCTGCCGATTCAATAAATGAAGAAAGCATTTTTGTTGATGTTACAATATCAGCATCACCTTGAAGAATCATATATGGCACTTGAACCTTTCTCAAGGTCTCCGAAAGGTCAACTCTTATCAGTTCCTCAAGTATAGATTTATTTTTCATAAATCCATTTAATGCAATAGCCTTGAAATCTTTTAAAGAATAATCAGGACTGCTCAAAAATCCTCTGATAATTTTACCGAAAGGCAATTTGCCTCCTTTTTTTGATTGATATCCTTCTGTATATTTTCTAATCCATCCTGTTATGATTTTTATATCCTCTATACTGTGTTCATCAGATTGTTTTATAGCAGAAAGCTTAGCTTTGTGCTTAGACGGCATATTTGATTTTTCCAAAGCTTCATATACTTCATCATTAAAGAAAATTTGCTTCAATACCTGACCATAAATCACCACATTATCTATCAAATCAGGAACTGCCTCAGATGCTTTTAAAGCAAGAATGCTACCCCAGGAAACTGCAAAAAGATTAATTGTATTATCCGGAAAATCAGCTTTTATCTTTTCAATAAGTTCAATTGTCATATTAATAAAATGATTTATTGAAAAGGTTTCGTCTATAAGATAGTCATTAATCCCACAACCCAGCTGATCCCAGTAAACCATTACAGCTTGAGCTGTTAATTCAGGAAACATACCACGGCATCCTTCACAGAAAGGAATCGGAAAACCAGGCCCTCCATGCAGAAAAATAACAATAGGGTTTGATTTCCTTTTTCCTTCAATAAGGACTTTTTGGGGAATTCCATTCAAAACATAGCTTCTCATTTCTGATATTTCATTGGATGCAATTATTTCTTTTCTTTTTTTATTCATGGATATATCAACTCCTTTTGAATATTAAATGTATTTTATATGTCTTGCATAGCAAGATATATACTGATTTTATCTACTATGTTAAGAATATCACTGTCGTTTAAAATCTCCGTATCGCAATATTTTTGATATAAATGATGTCTTTCTTTAAATAATTCGTATAATCTATCCCTGTTATTTTTTAACAACGGTCTGTTGCTGATATCTATGTCTTTCACTATATCGTCAATTTTGCGATTTATATATATTATAACTGAACTATTTTTAAGCATAATCATGTTATTTTCATTATTTATTACCCCGCCGCCTGTTGCAATTACAGTAGAGTTTAATTTACTCAGCTCTTTAATATACTTGCTTTCCACCTGTCTGAAATATTCCTCTCCAACTTCAAACATACTGCTTATGCTGATTTTTTCGTTTTCTTCTATATATCTGTCAGCATCAATAAAGTTCATAGATAATTTTTTAGAAAGCTCGTATCCTATTGTAGTTTTCCCTGCACCGGGCATGCCGATAAGAACAATATTTTTATCCATTTAATTTTTCAACCTTATCTGATTTTTTTATTTTTTATTTAAGGCTAATCTCCTTTATAAGCAAAGTGTTGATTTTATCTATTATACTGTCATCTATTATGACATCGTTCCAAATTTCCTGAGATTTAACAGCCTGTGCTGTGAGCATATACAGTCCGTTTGCGGTTTTTAGCCCAAGCTTCCTTGCCTGTATTAAAAGCATAGTTTCTATAGGATTATAGATTAAATCTATAATAACGCTAAATTTAGTCAAATAAGATTTATCTACAGGAGTCTTGTCCTTATCCTTAAACATTCCGACCGGCGTACAGTTAATTATAATATCTGTTTTTTCAAGCTCATCATAACTATAAACTTCATATCCGCAATATTTGTTTTTAGACTGTTCCGGATTAGTGCTCGCAAATTTTATAGATTTTATATAATTATCCTCTAAATATCTGCTGACCGCTCTTGAAGCTCCCCCTGTTCCCAGTATAAGGGCAGTTTTTTGTCTTACATCAATCTTATGGAAATCTAAAAGCTTGCCAAAGCCAAAATAATCTGTATTATACCCTATGGCTTTATCTCCTGAAAAACTGATAGTATTAACAGCTCCTATTTTTTCTGCCTCAGAACTTATTTCATCTAAATATGGAATAATGTCGGTTTTATATGGTATAGTAACATTTACGCCCGTATAAGCCCCATATTTTAAATTATCAATAATATTCGGCAAATAGTCTTTTTCAAATTCAAGCACCTCATATTGACCTTGAATATTTATATGTTTTAATATTTCTCGATGTATTATGGGTGAAAATGTATGTCCCAGTTTTTCACCTATCAGTCCAAATTTTTTATTATTTATCATCACTATTAACCCTAATCATTTATCATAAAATCCAATAAAACTATTGCAGCGGCACATTCAATTACAGGCACGGCTCTTTGAACTATGCAAGGATCATGTCTGCCTTCTGCAGTTATTTTATTATTCTCTTTGTTTTCTAAACTTACAGTTTTTTGCTCTCTTGAAATCGACGGAGTTGGCTTAATGCAGGTTTTAAATACTATAGGCATACCGCTTGTAAGCCCTCCCAGAATTCCTCCGTTATTATTTTTATATGTTTTTATATGCCCTTCATCAGTCACATAGTATTCGTCATTTGCTTCTGAGCCGTATAAATCAGCAAACTCAAAGCCTTTTCCGAATTCAATTCCTTTAACGGCAGGAATTGAAAACATCATATGAGATAATCTGCTCTCAACAGAATCAAACAAAGGCTCTCCTATGCCTGCAGGCATGTTGATTACAAAGCTTTCTACTATTCCTCCGACAGAATCCGAATTATCCTTAGCTGAAAGTATTTCTTTTTTCATAGACTCACCGCATTCTGATGAAATCACGGGGAAATCCATATTTGACAGTTTCTCAAGACAATCTTTATCGATATCTTCAAGCTTAAGCTTTTCGTCTTCAATACCGTGTATATTTTTAATATGGCTGGCTATAAACACCCCATAATTTTTTTGGAGCATAGACATACATAAAGCCCCTGCAAAGACAATAGCCGCTGTCAATCTTCCGGAAAAATGTCCTCCTCCTCTGTAGTCATTAAAGCCTTTATATTTTACACTTGCGGTATAATCGCTGTGACCCGGTCTTGGACTGTCCTTTATTTTATCGTAATCTGATGATTTCTTATCCTCGTTATATATGATGCAGCAAATCGGTGTTCCGGTAGTTTTCCCTTCAAATATTCCGCTGATTATATTAAGACTGTCTGCTTCATTTCTTGCAGTAGACAGTTTATTTTTCCCCGGTCTTCTTCTGTTCATCTGATTTTTTATGAAGCTTAAGTCTATCTCAAAGCCTGAGGGAAATCCATCTATTGTTACTCCTATCCCTTGACCGTGAGATTCTCCGAATACGCTTATTTTTAGCTTGTTACCCCATATTGAGCTCACTTATATGCCCTCCTAAAGCTTGATAATCTCTCCAAAAGCTTGGATATGATTTTTTTACCGACTCATATCCTTCAAGCACTATTTCTCTTTCACATCTTGTTGCGGCAATTGCCAATGCCATAGCAATTCTGTGGTCATTAAAGCTGTTTACTGTTTTTCCTCCCTCTAATGACTTTCTTCCTCTTATTATAATTCCGTCCTCAAGCTCTGTCAAATCTGCACCCAGCAAATTTAATTGTGTGCTTATAGCATTTAATCTGTCTGATTCTTTAATTCTTAATCTCTTAGCATTTACTATGTTTACTGTCTTATTATCCAAAAGAGATGATATCACTGAAAGTATCGGAACTAAATCAGGAATCTGTGATACATCTATTGTAAATTCGTTTGAATCTAAATTTTTCATTTCGCTTATTATATCCACAATTTTTCTGTCACCTTGAATCGATTGCTCATTTAGGCCTAAGCAATTTATATCATTTCCCAGAAAATTAGCTGCCAAAAAGAAGGCCGCCTGTGAATAATCTGCCTCTACTTGATAATTAACGGCATTATATTTTGAATTTCCTTTTATTATAAAGTCCTTATAATCATTATTTATAATATAAATACCAAATTTTCTCATCATATCAATAGTTAAATCAACATAGCCCTTTGACTCTAAGTCATTTATTACAGTAATTTTAGAGTCTTCATCCAACAGAGGCAACACTATTAACAGCCCCGATATAAATTGTGAGCTCACATCTCCCTCTATTATAAAATCAGAACTTTTTAGACTTCCTTCAATTTTTAAGGGCAATTTCCCGTTCTCATTTGAATATTTTATACTTTGCTCATCAAATATTCTGTAATATGTATCTAAAGGTCTTTCTGTCAGTCTGCCTAAGCCGGTAAATTCACTTTTTGCAGACAATATTAACGAAACAGGTATTGAAAGTCTTAATGTTGTACCTGATTCATTACAGAATATAACTGCATTTTCAACAAAAGCTTTATCTCTTATTACCCTTAGCTTATATCTTTCGTTTGGCTCTGCTTCTGTGCCTATTTTGGCTCCTAATGCTTCCATAGCAGAAATTGTTGCCTTTATATCATCTGACATGATTATATTTTCAATTATACTTTCATTTTCACCACATAGGGAGGCACATATAATTGCTCTATGGCTCAGGCTTTTAGACGGAGGCATCAATATATCTCCTTTAAGTACTGAAGGTTTAATTAATAATTTTTTCATTTTAATTCCTGCTTTCAATCCAGTATAAATTTGCTTACAATATTGGCTTCGCCGATTTTTTTCAAATATATAAGATTAAGTTTATCCGATAGATTCTTCTTATCACTTCTGATTATTTTCTCTAATTCTTCTATGCTTATTTGAGGCAGTTCATATTCAAATCCGTATTTAATTAAGATTTTTTTTATTCTGTCACTCGTTCCCGCCTTGGTATATCCTGTCTCCTCGCCGTTTAAGCTTATATTGTACATACCTATCGCAACAGCCTCACCATGAGTATATTTACCGTAATCAAAATATTTTTCTATTGCGTGTCCTATAGTATGTCCAAAATTAAGCTTCATTCTTATTCCTCTGTCCTTTTCATCCTCTTCTACATATAGTTTCTTTATATTGCAGCATTTATATACTATATCCTCAAGATGACACGATAAGCTGTTTATATCTAAATTATTCAAAAATTCAAAAAAGCTATCGTCCTCTATGCAGGCGTATTTGATAACTTCAGCCATTCCATCTATTATATATCTGTCCTCAAGGGTACTCAAAACACTTGTATCTATCAACACAAGCTTTGGATGATAAAAGCTTCCCGCAAGATTTTTCCCATGACTTAAATTAATTGCGGTTTTTCCTCCTATACTGCTGTCAACCTGTGCCAATAAGCTTGTGGGAACTTGAATATAAGGTACTCCTCTAAGATAGGTTGATGCAGCAAAGCCTGTCACATCACCCACAACTCCACCTCCGAAAGCTACAATCAAATCTGTTCTTGCTATTTTAAATTCGGCAAGTTTATCATATATATAGCTTAATGCTTCTATTGACTTACTGCTTTCACCAGGCTTGAGTACGATAAAAGATGTTTCAAAACCGCCCTGTACAAGAGCTTTATTTAATTCTAAGCCATAAATAGAATATACATTTTCATCTGTTATAACAGCTAATCTTTTTCCTTCATATACAAGATTTATTTTATCAGATATATCCTTTAAAATATCAGCTTTAATCAATATATCATATGAATATTCTTTTAAATTAATATTGATAGTTTTCATGCTTATGTTTACTCCTCCATGCAAGCTCTTTCAAGCTTAATCTCAAATATTTCAAACAAAGTTTGAAGTATGATATAAAAAGCGAAGCTTGTTTCGCTCTATATAAGAATCGTTTCGATTCTTCATTTATAACATAGGAAAGAGAACTTTCCTATGTTATAAATAAAATAGAAGTCCACAAAGGACCTCTATATCTCTCTTTTCTCCAGCTCTGCAATTTTAGATATCGAAAGCATCAGTTCCTCAAAGCGCTTAGGTTTAATGGATTGCTCTCCGTCACTCAGTGCATTTTCCGGTTGGTTGTGCACTTCAATTATCAAGCCGTCTGCTCCTGCCGCAATAGCTGCCTTTGACAGCGGCTCAATCAGCCACCATATACCACAGGCATGACTTGGGTCTACTATAACCGGTAAATGACTTAATTTTTTGATTATAGGCACAGAGCTTATATCCAAAGTATTTCGAGTATAATGCTCAAAAGTTCGGATACCTCTTTCACACAAAATTACATTTTCATTTCCGCCCGTCATAAGGTACTCGGCAGATAATAAAAATTCTTCTATAGTTGAAGCTAAGCCTCTTTTTAGAAGTATCGGCTTTTTAGTTTTACCCAATTGCTTTAGCATATCAAAATTTTGCATATTTCTTGCGCCTACCTGAATTATATCTACGCTTTCAACAAATTCATCAAGATATTGCAATGAAGTAAGTTCTGTAATTATGGGAAGTCCCGTAATTTTTCTGGCTTCTTTTAAAAGTTCTATCCCCTCATCCTCTAAACCCTGAAAGCTATACGGTGAAGTTCTTGGCTTAAAGGCTCCGCCTCTTAAAAATCTTGCACCTGAATTTTTAACACTTTCGGCAATATCCAAAATTTGCGCTCTGTTTTCAACCGAGCATGGTCCTGCTATAATTGCAAGCCTCTTACCGCCTATTATATTATCTCCTACCCTAATTTGCGTATTTTCAGGATGAGAAGTTCTTGATGATAATTTAAACTGATTTAACTCTATATTAAGTTCATCGTCATTTGCTAAAACAAGCATATATTTTCCTCCGTAGAATTATCTACAATATAAGTGAATCAAGTCTTCTTCTCTTTAAATTTAAGTGTTTTTATTATTGGCAAAAAAGAGAGCTTAAATTCAGCTTATATAACTAAAGGCTTTGAAAAATTTTCTTTCCCTTTGTATTTATAAACATTATACAACATGCAATTGCAATAAGCAATACAGCAGATATTAATAATGAGTAAATTTCAAATGAAAAAATTTCATTAAGTTTTAAAATATATGCTATGACAATAGCTCCCGTAAATATCATGGCTCCGAAAGTGGAAACCATCATGCTCATGCTTTGTTTGACAACTACCACATCCGATACCGCATCCATTTTAGGAAACTTTAAATTTACCGCAAGACCAAAAAAGGAAGTAAACACAGCACTTAAAGTAGTTATCATTACTGTTATTGCTGTCATAGTTATACTGTACTCCAAGCCTACGGCAAATATTATTATACTGATATACAATATAGGTATTATTACAGTTAAATTTACAAGAATTTTGGCTTTGAATATATCCCATATCTTTATAGGTGCTGATTTTAAAATCCATATATTTAATCCTTCTAAGGATATAGATGAAGCTGAGGTCGCAGTCAGTGTAATCATAAAAATCATCATAGCTACTAAAGCCTGCGGTATATAAGATGCAGCCTCCGGTATTTCCATAATTGCTGCTATAGCCCCTGTTCCGGTAAATATTGTAACAATTGATAAAATCAACATCATTACCATTCCAATGCCTGTATTTAATACATATATTGATGAAGAAAAATATCTTCCGAGTTCCTTTTTATATAATGCCGCTACTTTACTTGAGCTTTTCAGGCTCTTGTGTTTATAATTTGAGCTTTTTTTACTGGAGCTAAGCTGTGACACTATTTTTAAATAGAATTTTGATAAAACAGCTGTGAATATAGCAAAAGGAGCAAATGATAATAATATAAACAAAGTCAAATCAGCAATACTGTAATTAACAAACGACTTATAAAAATACTCCGCAGGAAAATATAACTTAAAATATATTTCCTGAATTGATTTAACGCTGCCCGCAATATTTAGCATGAACTTATCCATATTAAATGACAGCACTACTAAAGAAATTACTACTACAAGACTTGAAATTATAGAAACAAAATTCTTAAACTTAAATTTTGTACTGACAAGCCCAAGCAAATACCCTATAATTGTAGCTATTATAAGAGGAAACAGCGGTATAAAAAGCCATCCTATGATATAATATATCCAAAATACAGCAGAGCACCCCGAAAAATAAAAATACATGGCTCCGGCAGGTATCGTTACTATTGCCGAAAATATTAAATTTTCAATATATAAGGTTGAAAGCTTGCTAAGCATTATAGTCCATTTCGGAACCGGCATGGATAAAAGCATATCTAAATCTCTGGCAGAAAACAAATAGCTCTGGGTTTGATACATTCCGGTAAACAGTATAAGCATTGTTGCTGAAATCATACCCAATAGCGGCAGCATATCTATCAATCCCGCTGAATTTAAGGAATCTGCCATTATATACATATAAACAGTTGAGCTTCCGAATAATGATACTGCAATAAATAAAATTAAAAATACCGATAAAACCTTCTTTTTATTATTCTTTGCATATTCTGAACTTGCTATTTTAGACGGATTTAAAATAGCCTGTATATTAAGCTTTAAAAGTAATAAAAACTTATTCATGATCAATCAACTCCAAGAAAATTTTCTCAAGAGAGCTGTCGCCCTTAACTTCATTCATATTTCCGGTTGTTACCAATTTTCCGCCTTTTATTATAGCTACCTTATTGCATAGCTTCTCTGCAACATCCAGAACATGGGTTGAGAAAAATATCGCACTGCCTTTTTCGCACATGCCTTTCATGATTTCCTTAAGAGTGAATGAAGCCTTAGGGTCAAGACCCACAAAAGGCTCATCCAAAACTAAAAGCTTTGGCTCATGAATAAGTGCTGAAATTATAGCAAGCTTTTGCTTCATACCATGAGAATAAGAAGCTATCGGATCTCCCAAATCTTTAGTCAATTCAAATGCGTCGGCATATTTTTTAATTCTTTCTTCTCTTTCCTTAACAGACACATCGTATATGTCAGCTATAAAATTCAAATATTTGATTCCTGTCATGAATACATATAAATCAGGGTTATCAGGTATATATGCCATAATTTTTTTACATTCGATTGCATCTTTTTTTATGGATTTACCGTCAATAAAAATGTCCCCCTTGTCAAAATCCAAAATACCTACAACAGATTTGATTGTAGTGGTTTTTCCTGCACCGTTATGACCTATAAAACCGAATATATCGCCCTTCTCCACATGCAAGCTAAGGTCATCTACCGCAATGGCTTTTTGATTGTAGCTCTTTGTATAATTTTCAATTCTTAACATATTTACCTCCATGCCTTCTATTTTATTAAATGTTTTTAACACTTGTGCATGGAGTCGGAGCTTATCTTCTTTGTTATTTAAAGGGTTTCTAGCCCTTACCTCCATGCCTTCTATTTTATTAAATGTTTTTAACACTTGTGCATGGAGTCGGAGCTTACCTTCTTTGTTATTTAAAGGGTTTCTAGCCCTTACCTCCATGCTTTTTATTTTTATTAAATTCCTTTTTTATAAAGTATATACGAATATACCATAGGTACAACTATTAATGTCACCAATAAAATAATGTTTAAAATATAATTGTTTGCAGATATCAAACTGCTGATTATAATAAGTATTCCGCCTATTATCCACGTATATCCTGCCAAACGGTGCGTCTTATTCCAGTTTTCTTCGCTGTGAAGTGTCCACGGAAGTTTTATCCCCATTGTATAATTTTGCTTTGTTTTAGGAAAGTAATTTCCTACTATAATAAATAAAATACCCATAAAAATTGGAACATGTGAGCTCATATCAATATCTATGCCCATAGCAATAAACAATATAACAGGAACAATTATAAGTGAAAAAACAGGCATTATAGCTTTAAAAATAAATCCGAGTACTTTTGCATAATTGGCCCTTTTAGGATCCGCATTTGTTACAAAGTAAACAACTGCATTTAAAACTGCAAATAATAAGGGCATTCCAAAACCGGCAAAGGCTTTTGATGCAAAGTTGTCCGGCACCCCTGAAATGCTCCAGTGAACAGCTACCTGATCAGGTAATTTGTCATAAATCATAACTGTAAGTATCATAGGTGCTAAACAAAGCAGGCTTGTTATAATAAGTATTTTATCAACTCTATTTTTCATCGTTTCTATCACCTCTGTCTCCTCCAAACTGTGAAAACCAAAGCATTAATTCTTCAAATACAGATACGTTAATTTCATAATAAATAAAATTCTTATACTTGCTCTCAAAAATCAGCTCCGCTTTTTTTAACTGCGATAAGTGGTATGAAATTGTAGCAGCTGTCATATCAAACTTATCTGCTATTTCTCCAGCTGACATTTTACCTTTCTTGAGCATTATCAATATTTCTCTTCTGACAGGATCAGAAAGCGCCTTAAATGTTTCAGGAAATCCCACATCATCACCTCGCGTTATCTATTTAGAAATATCTCTAAATAGATTGTATATCATTATTATATTCATGTCAATATCTATTTAGATTTTTTTCTAAATAGGATGGATTAATCAAGACTTGGCATAATAAAGCCGCCCTTCTGACTTTAAGTCAGAAGGGCGGCTTCTTAGGATACGAAAATCTATCTAATTTTTATATTTCTATTTTTCCGTTTACTATTACTGTTTCAGCCTTTGTCATATAGTTGAACGGATCTCCCGACCATATTACTATATCAGCATCCTTGCCTACCTCGATACTTCCTACTCTGTCAGCTATTCCTGTTATTTTTGCAGCATTTATTGTCATAGCCTTCAATGTATCTAAATGAGATAATCCATGCTTAACAAATATTGCTGCCTGTGCTAACGTATGCTCAAGAGGAACTACCGGATGATCTGTCATTATTGCAAATTCAACTCCATGCTCATTTAAAACTCTGCCCGCATCAAAGGATTTATCCTTTAGCTCAACCTTAGTCTTAGTTCCTAAAGTAGGCCCTATTATACATCTTTGATTCTTAGCTGCCAGTGTTTCGGCTATTTTCCAACCTGATGTACAATGCTCTATAGTTGCATTGAGGTTAAATTCTTCTATTATTCTCATTGCAGTGGTTATATCATCTTCCTGATGAGCGTGAATTTTAACTAAAAATCCATCAAATACTCTTTCAAGAGATTCCCACTTCATATTAAATTCAGGCTTTTTAGCATCTTCCTTACCATTAGCAATATTCTTTGCATATTCCTTTTTCTTTTCATAATAATCCTTAGCTTTAAACAGGGCTTCTCTTAACATAGCTGCGTTAGCCATACGAGTTGAAGGAGATTGATTCTTACTTCCGAACACTCTTTTTGGATTTTCTCCGAGTGCCATTTTCATCGCAACTTCTTCTCTTATAACCATATCATAGATTGTTTTTCCACAGGTCTTTAACGCGCAAAATGTTCCAGCTATAATTTCTCCGCTTCCCGGTCCTGTAACAACTGTTGTTACTCCGGCTGATAAAGCATCTTTAAAGCAAGGATCATGAGGCTTAACCGAATCAATGCCTCTAAGCTCAGGCAATATAGGAGAGCTTGTTTCATTAGTATCATTGCCTGCATGACCTACTATATCTTCAGATAATCCTATGTGACAATGCGGATCCACCAAGCCCGGTGTAACTAATCTTTTGTTGGCATCAATTATTTCAGCCTGCGGATATTTTGAAGCATCAATATTTCCTATTTCTTTAATAACAGTTCCGTCAATCAAAATGTCTTTTGTTTCATGGTATATATCGACCATGTTTACCAAATCAGCGTTTTTAATAAGAATCAAAATTTTTACCTCCAAAATTCTAAAATATCATAGTCTTGTAAACAAGACTTTAGTAATTGTTAAATATCTAAACTCAATCAAGATTGAGTATACAGATTTTATATCTTATTTATATTTTACAATTTAAAATATAAAATGTCAACCGAATATAATATTAGATATTCATCTAAGAATAATTTTATTTAAATTTGCATGTTGTTAATTTTTTTATTTTATTATATAATAGTTAATGTTCGTCTGGAGTTAAAAATTACTTAAATGAAGTTATGGAACTCCCTGTTAATATTTATTGAATAGATTACAATTGAAAGGAAATTATAGATGAAATTAGGTATAGTTGGTTTGCCGAATGTCGGTAAAAGTACATTGTTTAACGCAATAACATCAGCAGGTGCTGAATCTGCTAATTATCCGTTTTGCACAATTGAACCAAACATAGGTGTTGTAAGTGTTCCTGATGCAAGATTGGATTTTTTGTCACAAATGAGTAAATCTAAAAAAATTGTTCCCACAGCTATTGAATTTTTTGATATAGCAGGATTAGTTAAAGGTGCAAGCAAGGGTGAAGGCTTAGGAAATAAATTTTTATCTCATATTCGTGAAGTGGAATCCGTCGTACATGTTGTAAGATGCTTTGATGACGAGAATGTTGTTCACGTTGAAGGAACTGTAGATCCTTTAAGGGATATTGAAATAATTGAGCTTGAATTAATACTTGCAGACCTTGAAGTTCTTGGTAAAAGAGTTGAAAGGCTTGCGAAAGTTTCAAAAAGTGATAAATCTTTAGTTCCCGAGCTTGAATTATCTCAAAAAGTTCTTCAAGCATTGGAAAAGGAACAACCTGCAAGGTCATTGGAATATACAGAAGAAGAATTAAAGCTTTTGAAAACATTTAATCTTATAACAGCTAAGCCTGTACTTTATGCAGCTAATGTATCAGAAGATTTTATAGCTAATCCTGATGATTGCAAATATGTACAAATTGTTAAAGAATATGCCAAAAGTGTTAATTCAGAGCTTATAGTAGTTTGCGGTCAAATTGAGGCTGAAATTTCTGAGCTCGAAAGAGAAGAAAAGTTAGAGTTTTTAAGAGAATTAGGTCTTGAAGAATCAGGTCTTGATAAACTTATAAGAGCAAGCTATCATTTGCTTGGACTGATAAGCTTTTTAACAACAGGACCTGAGGAAAGCAGAGCATGGACTATAAAAAAAGGCACAAAAGCACCGCAGGCTGCCGGTAAAATCCACAGCGATATAGAAAGAGGCTTCATCAGAGCCGAAGTAACTTCTTTCAGTGATCTGGAAGAATGCAAATCACAACTGATAGCTAAAGAAAAAGGTCTGACAAGACTTGAAGGAAAAGACTATGTAATGCAAGATG
>DGYI01000003.1:0-42479 GCA_002396645.1 Firmicutes bacterium UBA5010 | reverse complement strand
ATTTGAATGTAATACTAATTCCAATATAACCAGCTTTTAAATGGGATTAAGTATTGAATAAATGTCAAATTGCGATTTTTTATTATTAAACGTTTCAAATAAAGTGCTAAACTATGATGTACTGCTAAATTAATTTAATGATACTGAAAATATTATTTATAAATATAAATATATAAGTTTAAAGAGACCCTTTGAATGGTATAATAATGTATAATCAACTAATTTAATAAAATTTGAAAGGGGTATGATTTCTTTGACGGAAAAACATATTGATTTGAATAAAACAGTATATGAATTATGTAAAGATGACCCTGAAATCCCGATAATACTTTCAGAAATAGGATTTAAGGATATAACAAAGCCGGGAATACTTTCTACAGCAGGCAGAATAATGACTATAAATAAGGGTGCAGCTTTAAAAAAGATTGATATAGAAACTATAAAAGAGGCGTTTATAAAACGAGGATATAAAATTTTATAATATAGTTTTTATGGTTTAATCTGTTTTACAAAATTTTGTGCAAGATATTAAGAAAATAATACAAAAATACATAAAGTTATAGGAGGATTTAAATGAGCGAAAATATAAACAACAGAGAATATCGCAAAGAGGTAATTAAAGAAATAATCAAAGAATTACATCAAGGAAAAACAGTAGATGAAGTAAAGCAAAAATTTGAAGAGGCTTTCACCGGAGTAACTGCAAAGGAAATATCAGAGGCTGAACAGGCATTGATAAAAGAAGGACTTCCTATTTCGGAAGTTCAAAGATTATGTGATGTGCATGCGGAGGTATTTAAAGGATCAATAGAGGAAATTCACAGCGAAGAAGATCCTTCAAAAATTCCGGGACATCCGGCAAATATATTAAATCTCGAAAACAGGAAACTGGAAAATATAATAAAGAATGATATTTTGCCTTATTCAGAACCTACATCTGATACTGACATTATAAATAAGCTCAAAAACGGAATTAATGATTTATGGGCACTGGATATACATTATTCTAAAAAAGAAAATCTTTTGTTTCCGTATATGGAAAAGTATGGTATAGATGCTCCTCCAAAGGTAATGTGGGGAGTTGATGACGAGATAAGAGCTCAATATAAAGAAATTAAAAAAGAGTTGGAATCAAAGCAAGAGACTGACGATGAATTCAAGAAAAAAATATTAAGCCTCACAAATAAAATTGAGGAAATGATATTTAAAGAAGAAAGCATAATGCTTCCTATGCTTTTCGATACTTTAACTCAGGACGAATGGAAGCATGTCGCAGATGAAAGCAGCGAAATAGGCTTTATTATAGATAATATTCCTGTATGGACTCCTAAAGCATCAGGTAAATCTGCTTTAAAAGAGATGAAAAAAGATGATAGTGAAGGGACTATAAAACTTCCGACCGGAATATTCAAGACAGAAGAATTAGTAAATATGCTGAACACCTTGCCGTTTGATATTACCTTTGTAGATAAAAATGATACAGTAAAGTATTTCTCTCAAAGTGCCGAAAGGATTTTTGCAAGAACAAAAACGATAATAGGACGAAATGTATCAAACTGTCATCCGCCTAACAGTGTTCATATAGTTGAAAAGATAGTTGAGGATTTTAAATCAGGAGCTAAAGATCATGAAGATTTCTGGATTAAGATGGGAGACAAATACATTTTGATAAGATATTTCGCAGTAAGGGATGAAAACGGAGAATATCTTGGCGTAGTTGAAGTAACTCAAGACATAAACCCTATACAGGATATAGCCGGAGAAAAGAGACTTATGTCATAAAAATACTTAGCTGATTTTAAGTTAATTTACAAGGTAAAAGCCTATTTTTAGGCTTTTACCTTGTTTTGTATTGTGCGAATAACTTAATTCATATCCTTATCGCCTCTGCCGGATAGATTGATTATTATAATTCTATCTTCACTCAAAGATTTAGCCAGCTTCATTCCATAATAAATAGCATGGGAGCTTTCAATAGCCGGTATTATACCCTCTAATCTCGATAAATCTCTGAATGCTGTCATGGCTTCCTCATCACTAACAGCTATGTACTCTGCCCTGCCTATTTTTTTAAGATAAGCATGCTCAGGCCCTACCCCCGGATAATCAAGTCCCGGTGAAATTGAATAAGCAGACAAAATATTTCCTTCATCATCTTTAAGAACTATCGTATTCATACCATGTATTATTCCTTCATGACCCTTTGTCATGGTTGCGGCATTCATATCTGTATCAACACCTTTGCCGGCAGCTTCTAAGCCTATAATTTTAACTTCTTTGTCATTTATAAAGGGATAGAACAAGCCTATAGCATTGCTTCCGCCTCCTACGCAAGCCAGAAGATAATCAGGCAGTCTGCCTTCCTTTTGTAAAATCTGATTTCTTGCTTCATCCCCTATAACCCTCTGAAAATTCCTGACCATTTCCGGGTACGGGTGAGGTCCGACAGCAGAGCCTATCAAATAAAATGTGTCATCTATTCTTTTTACCCACTCTTCAAACGCCTTATCCACTGCATCGCTTAAGGTTTTAGTACCTTGTGTGACAGCGGTTACATTAGCTCCTAAAAGTTTCATTTTTTTCACATTAAGCATTTGTCTTTGAGTATCTTCTTCACCCATAAAAATATCACACTCAAGTCCCAGTAAAGCACAAACAGTTGCAGTTGCAACACCATGCTGTCCTGCACCGGTTTCGGCTATTATTCTTTTTTTACCCATGCGTTTTGCAAGCAGTGCCTGAGCTATTGCATTGTTGATTTTATGTGCTCCGGTATGGTTTAAGTCCTCTCTTTTTAAGTAGATTTTAGCTCCACCGCATTTTTGAGTTAAATTGCGTGCAAAATATAGAGGGCTTTCTCTGCCTACATAGTTTTTCAGGTAATAATTGTATTCGTCAATAAAAGATTTATCATCTTTTATTTTCTCATAGGCTTCCTCCAGTTCATTTAAAGCCTTTAAAACCTCTTCCGGAACATATTGTCCTCCAAAATTTTCAAAAAATCCTTTCATTTTTCTTCCTCCTTTTAATATTTAAAAATAAAAAAAGCCATTTCATCCTATATGGTTAGGACGAAATGACTCGTGGTGCCACCTAAATTTAATTGCAGTATATCTGTAAACAAAAAAGCACTTTCCTGTAAAGGAAAAGTGCTTAACTTATGCCACCTGTACTACAATACTTTTTCGGATACTATTATATCCTATCTATATAACGGTAGACTCCCGGGCATTGCTACTATTATTTCACATGCCATCTCACAGACCCATTCAATATAAATTTCAGTGCTCGAATCTCACCACCCCGAACTCTCTTTAACCTAAATATTATATCTACTCTTTCTGCTCACTGATATTAGAATGCATTATACACTAAGTTATTTTAAATGTCAATATTTTTTATAAATATTGACAATATTGTTTTCATTTACAATATTATTAATATTTATATTCAACAGGATATTTTTCTCTTAATTGATTTTGTTTTTCGGAGTATATCTTATTTTGCTTTTCATATCTTACTCTGTTTATTATATCTTCCTTAGCTTCTTCTAAGCTTAATTCTTTAGATTCATTCTTTGCATTTAACTGAATCAAATGATATCCGAATTGAGTTTTAACAGGAGAGCTTATTTCTCCGATTTTCATAGAAAACACAGCATCTTCAAATTCAACAACCATTTGACCTCTTCCGAATTGACCTAGGTTTCCTCCACTATTTTTTGACGGACAGCTTGAATATTTTTGTGCAGCTTCTGCAAAATCTAATCCTTCATTTATTTCTTTCAGCACTTCCTCAGCTTTTTCTGAAGTTTCCACTAATATGTGACTTGCTGTTACATTTTCGGCACTCTTAAATATATTTTTATTTGAGCTGTAATATTCTTCTATCTCGTTTTCGCTTACATCTATATTTGACATAAGCTTGCTTACCGAATACTGTGCTAATAGAGATTTTTTTAACTGTTCAAGTCCTGCAAGATACTCTTTGTCTTCATCCAGCTTATTTTCTTTAGCGTCTGAATACAGCATTTCTTCTAGTATAAGCTGCTCTACCAGCTGCTTATATCCTTCTTCCCCTTTATATTGAGCTGCATTAGGTCCCAAATTTGAATACAGAAACTCCACATCCGATTGTTTAATCTCTCTGTCATTTACCTTTGCTAATACTTTGTTTTCCATAAAACCCTCCATAAAAATTATTTCTTAAAATATGCTATAAATATTATATCAAAAACTTATTTATATTGCTATGTATATTTTTTTATAGTAAACTATTATCAGTACAAAATAGCGAAAAAACAGGATTAAAATAAATTGAAAATAATTAAGAAAGCAGGTGCTGATTGCACAATTTTTTGTGAAATTGGTGCATAAATATATTTATGGATAAGAATAAACTTGGGATTATCGGATTAGTTTTTGTTGTAATGTTTTGGGGAACAGGCTTTCCTTTAATAAATTATGCCAGTGAGAGCATAGGGCCTTTATATCAAATTGGCTTTAGATTTTTAATTGCCTCGATAGTTTTAGGGCTTTTGGTATTTAAAAAATTGAAAAGTATAGATAAAAAACTGCTTAAAAACAGCTTTATTTTATCAATACCTTTGTTTTTCGTATTTTTCTTTGCTAATTTCGGAATGCAATACACAACATCAATCAATGCTTCTTTTTATTGCTGCTTATCGGTATTAATAGTACCGTTTTTATCTATGCTGGTTTTAAAGCAAAAAATTAAGGCTAAGTCAATAGTATGTGTAATTATATGCCTTGTAGGATTATATCTTGTCTCATTTTCAGGCAGTACAAGTTTTAACATAGGGGATCTGATTTGTTTAGGAAGCAGCTTTTCATTTGCTGTTCAGATAATATTAACGGAAATTTTTATAAAGGATAGCGATACAAGTTTGCTCACTGTATTGGAAATGTTCTTTGTTTCAATATACGGATTTATAGCAGCTGTGATTTTCGAGCCTTTTCCTGCTATGGCAACATCAAAAAGTATATTGGCATTATTGTTTTTAGCATTGTTTTGCACATGCTTTGCCTTCTACATGCAGACAAAAGCCCAAAAATTTATAAAACCTATGCAAATTTCAATTATATTTACTCTTGAGCCTGTATTCGGAGTATTGATGTCATGGATACTTCTGGGAGAGACTCTGGGAGTCAAGGGAATTTTCGGAGCAGTATTGATAGTAATTGCGCTGTTTGCCAGTGAGATTAATTTTAATGATTTGTTGAAAAGAAATATAGAGTAAAATGGGAATTTAACTTAGCAACACTGCAGACTTGTGTGAAGTTTGGGAAATTTAGCAAGTGCCATTGCTTAGATATACTTTTGTTACGAATCTAGGTTTAGCAAGAAATATAATAAAGTTTTCTGATTCCGTTCGCGAGATTTAGCCTGATTTAATTTAGGGAAGCTAAACCCCGCTCAAGTCACATAAAACTTTATTATATTTCTCGCTTTCTTAGCGACGATAACCAAGGAAAAATGAAGAAGATTTTTCCTTGGTTATCTTTGTTTTTGGCAGCTTTGTTTACTCAGCTTGTAGTCAAGCTAAATAGCAGCTTTGCTGCTTTAAAAGCTGTCTTATCCAGCTTTTACAATAAGAAGGTTATTATAAATATATAAATATCTATTCAAGTAGATATTCCAACAAACTATGCGTGAAAGCTTAGTAGACAGACTCGCCAATATCAAAGAAAGACAGGGAAAAATCTTTTCCATTTTTCTCTGTCTTTCGCTGCTGTGAAAGGCGAACAATATAAGAAGTGTTTATGCGACTTAAGCGAGATTTAGCATCCTTAAATTAAATCAAGCTAAATCTCGAGATCGGAGTCAGAAACACTTCTTGTATTGTTTGCCATACTTTAAATTCACAACAAAAGTATATCGAAGCAATAAACTCTACTAAGCTTTCACTCTCCAAACCTTTATATTTGAAAAAGCTAAGTTAATTTTCTATTTAAATTTTTAATTATAACAACTAAGGCTGCTGAATCGACATCATTTATATGCCAAATCAGCAGCCTTTTGCTTTTTATTATTTATACATATTCTTTGTTAACATACTTGCTTGTAAAAGCTTTAAGTGTTGCAGAATATCCTAATTTAAAGGATATAATATCTCCCAGCTTATAATCGGTATCGGAATTTGTTACATCCAATATCATATGATCTGAGCTTGCTCCCAATACATCTATTTTACTGTCTGAAGCAATTAAGCTATCTGTGTCAGTGTCTTGTCTGCCTATTGATAATATAGCTCTTTTTATAATTCCTCTGTCTTCATATACAGGCTTTTGTCCAAAAGCATCCACTCCTGCCTCACCTACAGGCAAGGATGGCTTTTCTTTTAGCTCGATGATTTCAGCTTCAAGTATCAAAGCATCGTCATACATGCCCTCTATTTTATCACAATAAGCAGTTTCATTCGCCAGATAAAATGCTTCACCAACTCTTAGATTATTTATCCCTTTAGGCAATTGATTTTTTTCTATCAAATGCAATGAGCTTGAATTTCCTCCTGAAACAATTTGAAGTTTAATATTGAATTTTTCTTCAATTTTTCTTGCAAAATCAGCAAGAATTGATAAATTTTCATTTTGAGGTATTATTGCTCCATAACATGTCAGATTGACACCTATTCCGTATAACTCTATATTTTGAAGTTCTAAAATTTCTCTTACAGTATCATATATTTTTTCTTCATCAGTATAATATAAGCCCTCTCTTAAATCTCCCAAGTCTATCATAAGTATTATTTTATGTTTAAGCCCTTCGGCTAAAGCCGCTTTATCCAAGGCTTTGATTGTCTCTATTTCAGAATTTAAGCTTATATCAGAATATTTTACCACTCTTTCCACATCACTCAGCATTGGAAGCCTCAAAAGCACTTTTTGCTTAGCAGTGCTTGTTATACTTGCAAGATTTTCAATTCTTGAATCGGCAAAAAAATCTACACTATCATTTTGCTCAACAATTTTAACAATTTCTTTGTCTGCACATGCCACCTTAGTAACAATCATGATAGAGCAGTCGGCTTTATTTACTATGCTTGTAATTTTATCTAAATTATTTTTAATTTTATTCAGGTCTATTTTAAGTCTTGGATACATATTGTTTTCCCTCCATAATCTCAAATATAGTTTAAGACACAAGAGACACTTAATATAAAATGTCTGCGTGTATTTTTATAATCTTAAACTTTTTTTCATTAATAAGAGCGCATCTTCAGGATATTTCTTAGATAAAACACCAAGCGAAGCGAAAATATAGTCATTATCTATCAGCACTTTAGCATTTACAGTAGGGTAAAGTTCCAATCCTTTAGAATAACCGCATACCTTTTTTAATATCTTTTCTCTGTTCGGAAGCCTTGTCAAAGCTCCGCCTGTTCCTATAATATATTTTATGGCAGTCAGATCTTTTCCTTCGGCAACTGTTTTTTTGCCGGTAGTACCGTACAAATTACGCATTGTTCCCGCATGTCTTTCCAGTGAGCTCAAAACAGCTTCCTCAGTCAACCTTTCTACAAACTTTCTTTCTCTGTCATTTTTAGGAATTGCATTATAGCTTGAAAGAATTTCATCTAAATCAGGAAACTCTTTTTTTAATTCTTCAACTCCTATTTTTTCAATAACGTGATTTGCATTAACATATACTCCGAGGTCACCTTCAACTGTTCTTTTAGCTTCAGGCTCAGGACTTATCAGTATCATACCGATTTCCTCCGTACCCTCTGTCACGGAATGAACATCTGTAGTTGCTCCTCCTACGTCAAATATAACTAAATCTCCCAATTCTTCCTTTAATAACTTAGCTGCTTCCATGACTGCTCCCGGTGTCGGAATAATCGGTCCCTTAACTAAATCTCTCACTGTAGACATTCCCGGCGCATGTATTATATGCTCCTCAAAGGCATCCTGAATAACTTTTCTCGTAGGTTCAACAACAAGTGTATCGATTTTAGGATACACATTTTCTACTATGTAAAGCTGCACATCAGCTTCTTCGCACATCAGCTTTATTTCTTCTTGATTCTCAATATTTCCTGCATAAATTATCGGAGTTTTAAGCCCCATTGATAAAATCATTTCCATGTTATTAAGCGCTGTTTCTCTTTCACCATAATCAACACCGCCTGCAACAAGTATTATATTCGGATTAACTTCCTGTATCTTTTTTAAATCCAATCTTCTGAGTCTTCCAGAAGTAATCATTTTTATGATACCACCGGCTCCGAGAGCTGCTTCTTTTGCCGCGCGAACAGTCATATCATATACAAGACCATGAACGGTCATTTTTAAACCGCCAGCAGCACTACTTGTAGCTAACATATCATCCCATGTCAACTCGTCGGCAGCAATATTATTTTTCAGGTCCTCTATTGCACCATTAAGTCCTACGGTTACATCGCCTTCTAAAACTGATGTAGGGGCTTGACCTTGCCCGACAAAACTCGGGCAAGGTGAGCCTATTCCATTGAATGCATTTACTACTGTAGTGGTGCTTCCGATTTCGGCTACCAATACATTAATGTGCATTATTTATTCATTTCCCTTCTTTTCTTTACCAGGAAACTCGCTGCATCTATACCATGTGAGCCTCTTCCGAATCCTGCATCCATACCTGCTTCAACAGCTATTTCATTAGTAACCTGAGTGCCTCCGCAGATAATCATTATTTTATCTCTGATACCTTTTTCCACACAAAGCTCATGTATTTTTCTCATGTTCTTTGTATGAACATCATCATGCGTTATTATTGTACTTACAAGTATTGCATCAGCATTTGTCTCAATAGCCGCATCAACAAGCTTTTCAACAGGGCATGATGTTCCAAGGTATGAGTATTTTATACCAAAGCCTTCAATTCCTCCGTGCTTGATATCAAGTGTTTCTTTTAGACCAACAGAGTGTTCGTCTTCGCCTACTGTAGCTGCAACTACAAACATAGGTTTTTCTTGTATATCAGCTCTTATTTCTTCAGGTGATAAAACTTCTATCTTTTCAGGAATTACTAACTCTGTAATATCTATATCAAATTTAACTTTTCCTTTAATTTCAACAAGTGTTCCTTCACATGGATGTATACCTTGCTTATGAACAACTGTTACATCTTCAAGACCCATTTTTTCACCGCATTTAATTGCTGCAAATTCTGCTGTTCTTTCATCAAGCGGTAAGAATATAGTCGTACAAACAATTCCGTCTGCTCTCCATTCAACCTCAGGTTTTGTTATGTTTGTATTGTAGTATTTTTCTGTTTCTGCAAGTCTTGTATTAACATTATCATTTTCATCCAATTCGTCTATATAAACTATCTTTGAACGATCTTCAAATGTATCTCCGCCTATAGCATCACTTGCCTTGGCAAATTCTTCAGGTATATTGTTATATCCGTAGTGTACTGAAACAGGTGCAAAGTAATCTTCGTCTCTTTCAAATATATATCCTACTCCTATACCTCCATCGATTTCTCTTGCAATACCATCGCCGTTTCTCTCAGGATAGTATCCGCTGTCAACGAAGAAGCCTTGCTCAACCGCATTGAAGTATCCGCCAACCTCAAGAATTTCTTCAAAGAACAATACTGCTCTTTCTTTCAATTCTCTTACGTCTCTTCCCAATACTCCGTCTCTGTCAAGCTTAACCATTTCTCTTAAGCCGTCCATACCGTTTAAAGCCTGCTTAGCTGTAGATATAGCAGCTATATTGTTATAATGCCACGGAACGTTTCTTCCCTCGTCAGGAGTTATAGTAGATTGAATATCTGTGCTTGTTAATCTTGAAATCATAAGGTTCAAGGTATGAGTAACAGATGCTTCTCTCATATCTGATTCCATATATTTAGTATTTTGCTGCGCTCTCATTTTGTAATCTTTGAACAAATCTCTAAGCGCAACTGCGTAAGGCAAGTCCAATCTCATACACGGTGCCGGCGGAGCTGTAGGCGGAACTGTCGACAATGCTATATTAGATGGCTTAATTCCAACTTTTCTTGAAAATATACTGTTTATGGCATGCTGTACCATAAGCTCGGGTCTTACTTTCCAAGCCTTCATAGCTGTTGCATTGGCATTGTGTGCTCCGTCTATCTGAAGCATATCAGCCCATGCCATAACTTTTTTAGCCTCACAAGCGTCAACAAAGCTTCTTACCATATTAACGTTTCTGTAAAGAACGTTGTATTGAGGATCTTGGTGAGCTCCGTTTACTCCTTCTTCAGCAAACATAACCGCTATATCAGGACCTGCAACACCTGAAATGTATGAGTGAAAGTTTATAGGACGACCTACTTCATCTTCTATCATATCAAGAGCTTTTCTGCTTGCTCTTACCTGCTTTCTTGTAACCATAATACCGCCGATACCTTGGTTAGTTCCTTCAAGCAAGGAATCTATATGCGATTGACCTGCTGTTCTTATAACCATTATGTGGTCGGCTCCATGCCATGCTGCCATTCTCATACGTCTTATATCATCTTCAAATCTTCCCGAAGCAATTTCTGTAGTTATAACACAATCAGGTTGCGGGTCTATATATCCAAAGCCTCTGCTTCCAGGCAGCGGAACGTAGTTTTTAAGTCCTTCTGAGGTCTCATGGAATTCAAAATCTCCTACTACTCTGTTTTCACATTGCCCTTCTCTCCAATGCCAGCCTCGGCGTCTTGGTTCATATTTATCTAAATCTTTTAATAATTCTTTTATATCTAATTTTTCATTAGGATTAAGCATCTATTTTCCCTCCTTAAAATAACGAATCAACTTCGTCCCAGTGTTTTCCTTCAGATAATGCAACTCCTGCCTCACGTACAGATATACCGAGTTTTTTTGATAATCTCCATACTACATTTCCTGCTCCCTTAGGCATTAAACCTTTATTCATAACACCTTCAATTATAGGCTTTACTTCAATACTTGAAAAGCCCATTCTTAAAAGAATACTTCTTTCAACTGCCGGAGTTGTATTCTTCTTTCCTAATTCAAGAAGCGGATCAACAACTTTCTCTGCTAAATCCCAAAATCTTTTTTCCAGCTCTTCATCTGTCAAATTAGCCAGATGCTGTCTTCTTTGTTCGTAATCATCTGCTCTTTTCATGTTTTTCCTCCCTATTCTATGGCGAATTCGCCTTATGCTCGTGCAATTATTTGTACATGAGCTTATAATGTACTTAAAACTTCTTTAACGAAATTTACATCAGTTTTTGTTTCTTTTGCCAAAAATGCCATATCTGAGTCGCAAACTTCATCTGCCTTGATATTGTATGTTGCCAAGGCATTTTTTATATGTGATATTCTAATCTTGTTAAGGTCTACATCTACAGCCTTAATCATAGATGGATGAGAAGGCAATATTATATTTTTTCCCGGAATCTCCTCACGAGGATCTCCGAAGAATATATCTATTCCATTATCTCTTGCAAATGACAGCTGAGGCTGAATATGCTTTCCTGCACCTGTATACTCTGTTTCCTGCACAACTATCATCTGATCTTTATCCATCTCCTGAGCAAGCGCAAATGCTGCCGCTAAAGATGTATTTCCCGCAGGTCCTTTTTCTTCTCCCTCAAGACTTGCTAAAACCTCGGTTATATAGAACACTTCACCTTGATTAATTGTCACATATCTGTCTATATATCTTAATGGTCTGGCTGCCGAACGAGGTACGTCAGATCTGTCAGGCCATGTAGTAAACGGCATTCCAAAACCTGTATGTCCTGTAGTAAAGGATTTTTTATTAAATTGCTCATCTGATGCCATGTGTAAGCCTTTAAGGTTTACGCTGGCTCCTATAATCTGCGCCGAAGAGCCTGCTTTTATAAGTCCTCTGGCTGTTCCTGTAAGATTTCCTCCGCCTGCGTTTGTACATACAACCGCATCAGGGTCCTTACCGTATTTTTCTCTGAACTGTATTGCAATTTCATATCCTAATGTTTCCACACCCGCTATACCAAACGGCGTATATAAAGAAGCATTAAAGTATCCTGTATCTTCCAGCAGCAGCAAGAATGTATAGAATAACTCAGGTCCTACTGTCAGCTGAATAACTTCTGCTCCCAAGGCTTCACATTTTCTTGCCTTTTCTATTATTTCAGGCTGACCTACTCCTTTGGAGTCGTAGCACTCTTGAACTATTATACATTTAAGTCCGGCTGCAGCTGCCTGTTGAGCTACCGCTGCTCCGTAATTACCGCTTGTAGCCGCTATAACACCTTTATATCCTAATTTTTTTGCATGATACACGGCATTTGCCGCACGTCTTACCTTGAAGCTTCCCGATGGATTGGCTGCCTCGTCTTTTATAAATATTCTGGCACCCTTGCCTGCCGGAGCAATTTTTCTTGCAAGAGCAGTAAGGTTTTTGAGCTCTAATATAGGCGTGTTTCCCACATTAACTGTTTTCTGAATTTCCTGCATCTCTTCGAGAGTGTATCCGGTTTCACGCATCATTCTTTCATAATCAAATGCAATAGTCCCGCTTTCAAATAAAGAATAGTCGATTCCTATTGCTTTTTTCATTATTTCAGATTTTCTGCTCATTACACCATTATAGCTTAAATCTCTACTCAAGCTCATCACCCCCAAACAATATATCTCTGACTTGGTCTCCGATTTTCAATAATTCAGGAACAAATTTTCCGTAATCGTGCTTATAGTAAGGATTTACTTCTAAAAGTTTACCTTTAGCAAGTCTTTTAGTTCTTGTCAAAACCGTAACCTCATCACCTATTTGCGCATCTTCCTGCAAATATCCTTTTACCCATAATTCCAAGGGAACCTTCTTAGTGTCATCTGGCACTTGAGGAGCTCTTTCTTCAGGGTTTAAAACAACATTGTGTATTAAAACCCATTCTCCTTTTTTAACCATTAACTCACTTCCTATTCTATCTTTTTAATATTCTAATATTGTCCGAAAATAATCAACAGTTTCGTAAGCTAAGTATATACTTAGCTTACGAAATTGAATAATACTATTTTACTATTTTACTATCTTCACAAATTTGGTCTCTCATATCTCCCATTATTGCTCTTGGCACCGGAAGAGTAATCATTGTTTGAAGACCCGGTCTTGCATTGATAATGTGAGGTATCATGTTTACACACATTGCAATTGTTCCGATTCCGCCTTCAACCTCAGGTGAATTAACCATATTGATGCTTGGAGTTCCTTCGATTATTACATAATCTCCTGTATTTACTCCAACTTGTTCAGGTTCTATTTGCTGAGGATGATCCATTTCTATAAGTTTTTTACCGTTTACATATCCCCAGCCCTTCATTGCAACACCTGCAACATTGCCTGCCTTTGCAAATCCGTATGGTGATTTTCTGTCTACGTCTGTAACTATCGGTGTCATATCCTGCTCTATTTTCTCAACATCCCAGCCTATAGCATCTGCTATCATGTTTATAGATTCATGGAATCCAACGTGTCCTGCCATTTTGCCTGCTTCTTTTAATTCATTAAATGTAGAAACTTCTAATCCTATTCCTTGTTCCTCCATAACTGCAGGACCAAACGGTGATAAGCTGTTTACTCTTCTTGATAAAATATGCTCTACATCTTCCATACATCCGGTCATAATTATAACCAACAAGTCCATTATTAATCCCGGATTTATGCCTGTACCTAATACAGATACGCCATTAGCTTTAGCTATTTCATCCATCTGTTTAGCCAGTTCCGGCTCTTGTGCCTGAGGGTATGCCATTTCTTCAGCAGTTGTTATAACGTTGATTTTCTTTTCCAATATGAATTTAATCTTATCAAATGCTTTAGCTGTAAAAGAATCTGTACATAACAATACCACATCCGCAGCTTTTTCAGTTATAACTTCTTCTTTTGTTCCGATTATAACCTCTTCTCTGTCTCCTCTTTCAATGCCGATTACCTCGTAAAGGCTTTTACCGAGCTTTGCTCCTATATCAATTCCACCAACTATATCCACGCCCTTTTTCTTTAAAAGCATTTTAGCCATTCCGGAGCCCATTGCTCCAAGTCCCCAGATAATAACTTTTACATTTTTCATAATTTTTTCCTCCTTTGTTAACACAATAATTTTAGTATTACTAATATTTTTAAAATTATTTACTATTATATATATTATTAGCAACTTCTGTGCCAATTCCAAGAAAACGTTGTCACGAGATATTACTTTTTATAAAATCCTTCAAAAGTTAGGGTTTTTCATATTATTTGACGCAGTTATATTATTTTATAAAAAATAATATAAAAATATAATTAAGTTTAATTATATTAATTTTAAATATTACTGCAAATAAATTTGCATATAGGGCAAATTTATTTGCAGTAATTTATGATTTATTGTCCGTAGCCTGTGTCAGATTATATTTTTTCATTTTGTGCTGCAAGGTTTGTCTTTTAATTTTAAGATATTCTGCTGATTTTGTTATGTTGTACTGATATGTAATCAGTGTATTCTTAATTATCTCTTTTTCTAAGTTTTCCAGGTACTTATCTACACCGATTTCTGAAAATCCATAGTCAATTTTTACAGCATTATTAGAATCATCAATCAAAATTTGTTTATCCGTCAATACATTCTCATCATCTGTCATTGATATTGCAGCCATTATTATATTTTCAAGCTCCCTTACATTTCCGGGGTAATTATAGCTCATCAATTTTTCCTTTGCTTTGTCGGAAAGCATCCAAACATTTTTATTGTATCTTTGATTATGCTTGTCTATAAATTGATCTGCCAGTATTAAAATGTCTTCCTTGCGCTCTCTGAGAGGTGGAACATCAATAGCTATAATCTTTAATCTGTAATACAAATCACTTCTGAGTTTTCCTTGCTTTATCAAAGTTTCAGCCTTTTCGTTTACAGTAGCGATTATTCTTACGTCTATAGGAATATCCTTGCTTCCCCCTACACGTCTTATATAATCCTCCTGCAAAACTCTCAAAAGCTTTCCCTGAAGCTCATATGGCATTGAATTTATTTCATCCAGCAGAAGTGTTCCGCCGTTAGCCTGCTCAAATAAACCGGCTCTGTCAACAGCACCTGTAAATCCGCCCTTTGCCGTACCAAAAAGTATTCCCTCAAGAAGTGTTTCCGGCAATGCCGCACAGTTTTGTGCAAGAAAAGGCTTGTTTTGTCTTACTCCATCAAAATGTATACTTTGAGCTATCAACTCTTTTCCTGTACCTGTTTCTCCGTAGATAAACACCGAAGCAGAGCTTTTAGCCGCTTTTTTTGCAATATTAATTACAGCTCTGAAATTAGGGCTTTTACCGATTAAATTATTGAATCTGTATTTTTTAATTTTAAGCTCTTTTACTTCATTAGGCTGCTCAATTTCTTTTCTTAATTCCAATATTTTATTTGACATTTCCTGCATTTCGGTTATATCCTTAGCCACCTCAACAGCAGCTATAATTTCTCCGTTATCAACTATAGGAACGGTTGTGTTGATTGTAGCTATTTTTTTACCGTCCTTATTCAAGTAAGTCTGACTTTTGTTAATTGTGCTTTTATTATTGTAAAGTGCCTGTAAAAGCGTGCTGTCCTTAGCATCTAAATTCTTAAAAATCTCTGCAAATGGTTTATTTAAAACATCCTTTGTATCCATTTTTTCCAAGTTAGACATTGCATCATTATAAATGATGCTGTTGCCGTCCTTATCAAGTACGTGAACCCCTTCGTCAAGCAGATGCAAAATATTTTGCATTACTTTGATATAGTTTTTATTTTTCATATCAATAATAAATCCTCTCTTATCTTAGGCAAATATTACAAGACTTGTCGCCATAACAGCCATTCCGATAATCAGACCATATATGGCTATATAATGCTCTCCGTATTCATGTGCTGAGGGTAAAAGCTCATCAAACGAAATAAATATCATAATACCCGCAACTATTCCGAATATAATTCCAAGCAAAGCATTACTCATAAACCTGGCTAAAATCACATAAGCAAAAATTGCTCCCAATGGCTCGGAAAGCCCTGTAAGCAAAGAATAACTAAAGGCCTTTTTCTTATCTCCCGTAGCAAAATATATAGGTGCCGCTACCGTAATACCTTCCGGTATATTGTGAAGAGCGATAGCAAATGCTACAGGAAGAGCAAGCCTCGGACTGTTAATAGCGGACATAAAAGTTGCTATACCCTCCGGAAAATTGTGCATAGCAATAATTACTGCCGATATTATCCCTGTTCTGTAGATCCTGTAATTTTTCTTTGAATCTCCAACCCGTTTTTCTGCATATGCTCTGTGCGAATTATTCTGATCCGGAATCAGCTTATTTATAAAATAACTTATTAGCATTCCAAAGAAAAATGCGAAAATTGAAAACTGCATCCCCAGCTTTGCCCCATATATGTCTTGAAGGCTCGAAATAGATTCAGGAAGAATCTCCATAAAGGAAACATAAATCATAACTCCTGCCGACACCCCTAAAAATAACGATAAAAATTTATGACTTCTGCTTTTTGACACTAAAGCAATTAAGCTTCCAAACCCGGTTGAAAGCCCTGCTATAAGTGTCAGAGCAAATGCAAATAATACTTTTGTATCTCCCATATTGCCTCCGCACTTTAATATAAGTTATACGACATATAAGCAAAATCAATTATTTTTTTACTCAAAAAATATTTCTCTGAATATTGTAATTATTAAATCATCCTTAACCGTAAGTGACAAAATCCTATTGTGGCATATAAAAGAAGGGATTTTCTTTTTTATTCTGATTGGTGATTTTCTAAATTGATTTACAACTGTTTTGATAAAATCATCTGCATCGTATATTTTAAATTTTTCAATTTCGTCGTATTTCTCAGCTATGCACTCAACAAGTTTCAAGATAATGTCTTGATAATCGCTGTTTTCTTTCATTTCCAATATAGCCTGTAATCTGGGAAATATCTTTTCAAAAATCATTCTGTCCGCCGGAAAATCAACAAAGCCCAACAAGTTTCCGATTTTAATAATTTTTTCTTCGTTGCCGTCAAATATCTCAAGAATATATTGCAGGAAGTTTTTCTTATAGGCCCTGATATAATATTTATGTCCTTTCAGCTCCTTGAATACCTTAATAGTGTCATAGTAACCGAGTTTCATGTTTTTTTCCGCGCCTTTTGTGTCGAAATCCATTATTCCGCCTAAATCTTCTGTAGGTTCAATATAGACTACATTAACTTCGTCCTTATTAATTTTTTTAATTCTTCCTATAGCATGAGTTCTGACTGCTATAAAGTTTCTGTATCCTTTTCTCTTGAGAAGATTTATAGGTAAATTATCATACCACCCGCCATCTAAAAATAGCTTGCCATCCATTTTCTCCATTTTAAATGCAGGAAAATTAGCACTGGCAAGCAAGTAGTCTACAAGCTTTCCTTTTGGAATATCTTCCTTAAAAAGCTCTATAGGCTGCTTATCTGTCAAGGATACTGTCACAAGTCCAAAATCAAGCTTTGATTTGCGGATTTTTTTTTCATCTATAAAATCGCCTATAATCTCTCTCATTTTACTTGTATCCAATCCCTTATTCGTAATTATTTCCTTAGATAAATTTAATAAATAAGGTATATTAATCTTTGATAAATTCATATCTTTTATCTTATCTATTTCTACTTTATCAATTCCGAATAAAGTATCTACGCTTATCTCTTCCCATAATTTCTCCAGGTTTGATAAATCACCTTGAACAATTGCCGCGCCGTTTAATGCCCCTATTGATGTACCCGATACGCCATTAACCTTAATGCCTAAATCCAGCAATGCTTTATAAGCTCCCACATGATATGAGCCCTTAGCACCCCCGCCTTCTAAAACTAAGCCATATATCATACTTTCACTCCTTTATTCTATCGATAAAAGCTTTGCGGAAGCAACTTCGACATTATTTTTTAATTTCAAAATCAAGTCATCAACAGATATAATCATTTCTGAAACATCTATTGATATATTAACCGAAGCCTTTCCGTTTATTGGTATATTTTGGTTCATTGTAATTATGTTTGCCTTTTCTGAGGATAATAAATTTAAAACCTCTGATAAAACTCCTTTTTTATGTCTTAGCATCAAAGCAATTACAGCTTTTCTTCCGATAGTATTATCAGAGGGTGAAAAAACATAGTCCTTGTACTTATAATAGGTACTTCTGCTGATTCCGACCATTTTGACAGCCTCGCTTATCCCTTTGGCCGTACCGTCATTTATGTAGTTTCTTGCCTCTATAACCTTATCGTAAACATCCGGCAAAATTTCTTTACTTACAATTAAATATTTATCTAACACCCTTACCTCCCAATTATATATATTCAGACTTTAATTAGAATTTTCTATTGTTATATAATTATACATTTGTAACCATAAAAAAGACAACTGTTTTTTTAAACTAGAATTTGATTTTAAATTTTGCTTATAGTATAATATATATAATGTCTCGACATAGTCGAGGCCTTGTAATGTTTTTAAATTAATTTTTTAATAGGAGTACGTATGAAGATTGCAATACTCGGCTTTGGAACTGTGGGAACGGGAGTATATGATATACTTAAAAATTCAAATTCATCTGAATTAAAAGTATTTGAAATATCTAAAATCTTGGTAAGAAATAAATCTAAAATTACATCTGCAATTATGACTGATAATTACGATGAAATAATTAACAATGAGGATATAAGTATAATTGTAGAAGCCATGGGAAGAACTGATCCTGCCTATGATTATATTATAAAGGCTTTAAAAGCAAAAAAGCATGTTGTTACTGCCAATAAAGAGGTAGTGGCTATATACCTTGAGGAGTTTACAAGACTTGCCTCGGAAAACAATGTATCTATACACTATGAAGCATCTGTCGGAGGAGGCATTCCGTGGATTAAATCAATAATAAAGGCAAAAAGAATTGATAAAATATATGAAGTTTCCGGAATCTTTAATGGGACTTCAAATTTTATTTTGCATAACATGTTTGAACATGGGTATAAATTTAATGACATATTAAATATTGCCAAAGAAAAAGGATATGCAGAATCAGATCCTTCTGCCGATATTGACGGGATTGATATTCAAAGAAAACTTTGTATCACGAGCTCTTTATGCTTTGACAGCATTATAGCTCAGGACAGCATACAAACATTTGGCATAAGAAATGTAACAAAGCAGGATATAGACTACTTTAAAAGCAGTAATTCAGTGTTAAAGCTTGTAGCAAAGTCAGTTTTATACAATAGCTCTTACTGCTCCTGTGTAGAACCTGTTCTGTTTGGCAAAGACAGCATAGAAGCAAATGTCGGTCAGAATTATAATATCGCTTCATTAGTCGGTGAGAGTATTGGCGAGCTTAAGTTTTACGGTCAGGGTGCGGGTAAATTTCCGACAGCTAATGCTGTAATACAAGATATCTTAGATATATATTATGGCAGTTATAATAACTACGATTTAAGCTTTGACAAGGTTTTGAGCTTTGACGGCTCATTGATTTTCGGCAGATATTTTATAAGGTTTTCTGATATTCAAATAAAAACTATATTTGAAAAAAATACTGAAAGATTCTTTAATATCGGTGATAATTATTGTATAATAAGCACCGAACTTTCAAAGGACTGCTTCCAAGCTTTGATAAACAAGGCAATTGAACTTGATAAAACTCTATTTTACGCGAGGTATAATTAATGAAATATATTAGTATATTGGGCTCCAGCGGCTCAATAGGAACACAGACATTGGATATTGTCAGAGAAAACAAGGACAAACTGTCTGTATGTGCAATATCAGGCAACAACAATGTAGAATTGTTAAAAAATCAGATATTAGAGTTTGAGCCTGAAATTTGTGCAGTTATGGATGAAATAAATGCCATAAAATTAAGGAATCTGTTGCCGAGAGGATGCAAAACAGAAATAGTTACAAAAGTAAGCGGACTTATTTCAGTTGCAACTCACAGCAAAGCAGATATAATCGTTACTGCCATTTTAGGAATGATAGGTTTAAGACCTACAATAGAGGCAATTAAGCTTGGAAAAACTATAGCGCTTGCTAATAAGGAAACACTTGTAGCAGGCGGTGATTATATAATGGGTTTAGCCAAAAAACATAATTCTCTCATATTGCCGATTGACAGTGAACACAGTGCAATTTTTCAGTCGTTGATGTCAAATAAAAATAAAGAGATTAATAAAATAATAATTACAGCTTCAGGCGGCCCTTTTAGAGGCAAGACAATTGATGAGCTTGAAAATGTCACTGTAGCTGAGGCTTTAAAGCATCCAAATTGGTCCATGGGTAAGAAAATAACCATAGACTCTGCTACACTGATGAATAAAGGTCTTGAAGTCATCGAAGCAAAGTTTTTATTCGGAGTCCCTGTAAAAAAAATCGAGGTCGTTGTTCATCCGCAAAGCATTATTCACTCTGCTGTTGAATATATTGATCATTCGATTATTGCCCAACTCGGAAGGCCAACTATGAAAGTTCCTATACAATATGCTCTTTTCTATCCCGATAGAATTTCAAACAAACTAAAATCTCTGTCACTTGCGGATATAGGAACTCTCACATTTGAAAAGCCTGATACCGAGGTATTCAGATGCTTAAGTCTGGCTATCGCAGCATTAAAAATAGGGGGTACAATGCCTACTGTTTTAAATGCTGCAAACGAAGCAAGTGTAGATTTATTTTTACAAGGCAGAATTAGGTTTTTAGATATTGCGCGTATCAACGAGCTTATTATGTTAAAGCATAAGCCTAATGCCCTAGATTCATTAGATGCAATTTTAGAAGCGGAGTTATGGACAAAAATTCAAATCGAGAATAAGATCGGTAAACTTAGTGCAATTATAAACTAGGAGGTATTTATGCATATAGAAAGTTTGCAGCTTTTTAATAAAATAGCTGTTGAAAAAAGTATATCAAAGGTAGCTTCACAATCACATATATCTCAACCGGCATTAAGTCAGCAAATGCACAAATTGGAGGAAAGCCTGGGAGCAAAGCTGTTTGAGCGTTCAAATAAAGGAATTGAGCTGACACAAGCGGGAAAAATAATGCAAAACTACTCTATACAATTTACTCAAATTTATGATAATTTAATAGAGGATTTAGATTCCCTTAAAAAATATAATTCAACAGTGAATGTTTGCTCTGTTCCGGAAGCAGGAATTTACGGTTTGCCCTGCCCGCTCAAAAAAGCAAAAAGAACCTTGCCTTCATACAGCTTCAATCTTTCTTTGATGCCCGAGCTTGAGGTTGAGGATAAAATAAAACAAAATCAGGCAGATATAGGATTCATAGTAGGAAATACACATGATGACAGCCTTATAAGCAAAACATTCAGAATTGACAAAATCGTAGCTGTAGGTTCAAAGGATTTTAGGGTAAATGATAAGATTACAACAAAAGATATATCAAATATTCCAATACTCGCACTGTCAGAAAATTTCAGTATAAGACAGCTGTTTGATGAATATATAAAAGAAAATGATATAAGTCCTAATAATCTGTCATCGTATACTTTAAATTCTATAGAATCAATAAAAACCTTATTATTGGAAGGAAAGCAAATAGCATTTTTACCTTATCTGTCGGTACGAAATGAGATTAATTCAAATCAATTGAAAATAATTGAAATCGAGAATTTCAATCTGGATTATGAAATAAATATGGTTTTTAATAAAGAAAAAACAAATAGCCATGAAAATGTTGTATCACATTTTTTAAAGTTTACAAAATGTCTGAACTGCGTAGCATAGAAATTAAAATAGACAAGCTCTACAATTAGAGTCTTGTCTATTTTTTAATTTCTTAAAGTATGTATTTATATAATCTATATCTTTCCTTAATCTCAAAGCCTGAACTTAATGCTATATTCAATTCATCATCAGAGCCTTCATCAATAAAATATAATATTTCCTTTACTGTGCCAAATTCATTGTACAATTGCGTAAGCATTTCATTTATTAAGATATCTTCTATGCCCTTATTTTTATATTCTTTATCAATAAATAATCCAACTACATCTGAAATTTCTTTATCTGCATTAACAAAAATACTTCCATGTGTTGCTCCATCTTGTTTAAAAGCAAATATTCTAAAGTGTTGTATCACTTTTAGCAAATTTTTGCTGTCAAAATACATTCCTAGGGGAATAGCATATCTGTCATGGAACAAGGCATATTCTTCAAAATTATCCTTATTAATTTTCTCTATATAATCATATCTTTGATTTGTATGCTGTTCTAAATTACATATTCTTGTAACGATGCTATCTTCAACACACTCAATATTCTTTTCCCTAAAATATTCATTTGCATTTTTATTAGTAAGAGGAACCCCTATGAATAGCTCATATCCCGGCAATTGTTCGCTTATATAAGCAATAAACTCATCTGCAATTTTACCATAGTCTCCTTTTATTAAAAATCCTACCGTCTGTGCATGTCTTTCATCAGTCTCCCAAAAATAAAAACAAACACCGGACAGTACATCCTGTTGATAGTATGCTATTATATTAAATTTTTCATTATTTATAGCCTTTTCAATCTCTTTTTCAAGCTTTTCTGCTGAAGTTAACCTTGGATAACTAGCATAAAGTTTATCTTGACTCAATTCCCACGCAAAATCTATCACTTCTTCTAATTTTTGAACTGTTTTTATCATTATTTGTATCTCTCCAATATTAATTCTTTGAATCTTAATATCACTCACTTAAAAAATTAAAAAGCTCCTTTAAGTTCATGGCATACTTGACATTATCGTATTTTACAAGTTTCTCTAATATCTTTTCATATTCGCCGCTTACAAAATCTCTGTTTACACTATGAAGAATTATAATTTTTTTATCTCTTATATTTTCAATCATTTTTATATTATCAAAATTTCCATATCCTACTGCAACATCAGTTAATATTATAATATCACTATTATTAATAAAAGCCTTATTTTTTGCAATATTAGCTTCACTGAATTTTGAAAAAGGATTTTCTGCAACAAAATCCAGATTTAAGCTTTTGCACAAATCTAAATCACTGTCTCCCTCAATCAGAATTCCACAGCTTATTTTATATCTCTCGGAATAAAGCTTTTGCAAGATATATTCTCCCGTTCCGCCTCCACATATAATGTGAACCTTAGTATCTTTGTTATCCTTTGATTTTCTTATCCTTAGAGGTATTATTTCTGTATATGATAAAAGCTTATTTTCTCTTACTACCATATCCATGTCATAAACACTTTTTAAAACATTTTCTTCTATGACCTCACTCGGTTTACCCTGCTTAACTATGCCGTTTTTACTCAGAAGTACAATTTTATCGCTGAATCTCGAGGCTAAATTAAGGTCATGCATTATAGTAACAACGCTTAGACCATCCTCGCGGTTTAATGAATGTATGAGCTCTAATATATCCAATTGATGATGTATATCCAAACTTGAGGTTGCTTCATCCAGTATGAGGATTTCCGGCTGCTGTGCCAAAGCTCTGGCTATTATTACTCTTTGCTTCTCGCCTCCGCTTAAGCTATTGAAATACTTATCCTTAAATTCATATGTATTTGTTTTTTTCAAAGATTCCTCAATTATTTTGTTATCATCATATTTTGATTTTTTTAATTTTGCTAAATAAGGATTTCTCCCCATAGCGACTATATCATATACGGTAAAATCAAATGATATGCTGAATTCCTGAGGAACGAATCCGATTATACAAGCTTTTTGTTTATGGCTCATTTCCTTAATGCTTTTTCCCTTGATGCTGATATCTCCGGAGGATAAGTCTATATTTTTCATTATAGCCTTTAAAATCGTAGATTTCCCCGCTCCGTTAGGTCCTATTATGCTTGTAAATTCACCCTTTTTTATATTAAAGCTTATATCATGCAAAACCTCATAATCACCGTATTTAACTGTGATACTTTTTATTTCTATTATATTTATGCCCATATCATTATCTGAATCAGAGCACAGCTTTTTATCCATTTTTTCTTTTAGTTCCATAGTGTTATTTCACCTTTTTTATTTCCGATATAATTAGTTTATTTCTCTTTTTTTGTTTCTTAACAAATATACAAAAAACGGTCCGCCAAGTATTGAAGTTATCAGTCCTACAGGAATTTCCTGAGATAAGATACTTCTGGCTATAGTATCGCAAATTACAAGCAATATAGCACCAAAAACAAACGATGTGGGAATTAAAGCTTTATTATCAGGCCCGACAATCATTCTTGCTATATGAGGTATAATAAGCCCTATAAAACCAATTATACCTGATACCGATACGACTGCTGCCGTAATTATCGTGCTTGTAACAAGAAGTATCTTTTTCACTCTTTCCACATTAACACCAAGATTGCTCGCCGTATCTTCTCCTAAGAGTATTATATTCAAATCCCTGGAATAAAAATAAATTATTGCGATTCCGATTGCTATATAAGGAAGTACAGAAAATAGCTGTTCCCAGCCCTTACCTGAAAAAGATCCCATAGTCCAAAAAAATATTTTATTTAAATCGTCTCCCGAAAATATCATTATAAGTGATGTAAATGCAGTAAGGAAATTCCCTATAGCTATACCGCTTAATAAAAGTGTTGTAATAGGAACTTTATTGCCTATTTTAGCAATTCTGTATACAATCAGCATAACAATCACGGCACATGTAAACGCCATAATTGAAGTAAAGGATAATCCCAAAAAATTAAATATAATTTTAGAGGATATGCCTATCGCTGCCCCGAAAGCCGCTCCTGAAGATACTCCAATTACATAAGGGTCAGCCATAGGATTTTTTAATAAACCCTGATATGTTGCACCGGCCACAGAAAGAGTTCCTCCAACCAGCAAAGCAACTAATATCCTCGGAAATCTTATTTTCCATATTATGGTCTGTGATGAGGTTTTTATCTCGCTTATATCAATATTTATATTAAAAATTTTATTAATTAAAATTTTAAAGGCTTCGCTGATTTTTATATTTACCGCTCCGATACAGCAGCAAACAATTACAACAAGTAAAAGAATTATTGTAGAAGCAATCAAAATTTTGCCAACATTTTTTTTCATTTTTCCAACCTTTTCAGCCTCTCATTAAGCTTTTATATTCTAAATATGCACAGTCTCAAGCTTCGCTTGAACCTTTTCATATTATACCTCAAAAATGTATTTTTTGCCATAGAAAGTATATTTAAATATAAATAAACAATAGACGAGCAAAATCTATTGTTTATCTACAAATATATATAATTAGTTATAAGCTATTCGAATAGGGAGTTAATTAATAGCTTATAACAAGCTATAACTATTTGCCCTTAAATACTTCCGAATATATAGCTTCAGCTATAATTTCAAGTGCTTCAACTATTCTCGGTCCCGGTCTTGATATAACATCACCATCTAAAAAGTAAATTCTGTCGTTTTTAACTGCATCTATCTGATCATAACCTGTTCTTGCTTTTATATCTTCAACAGTTTTCATTCCATCATCTGCTGTTAAATAAACCTCCGGATTTCTTTCAATCAACTTTTCCACACTAAATTCAGGATATGCAGATTCTGCATCACCCGCTATATTCTCCGAACCGCACATCTTAATTATTTCATCTACAAAACTGCCAGGTCCCGAGCTCATAAGAGGATCATGCCATACCTCATAAAATACCTTCTTACTTTTAAGTCCATTAACAGTGTTTAGAATAGCATCCTGTCTGCTTCTCATTGAAGCTAAAAGACTGCCGGCATCCTGTTTTTTATCCAAAATATCACCCATTAGTGATATTTTGTAGAATACATCTTCATAATTTTTAGTAGCCATAACAACTACAATTACTCCCGCATCCTCTAAAGTCTTTTTAACGTCATCAGCTACATAGTCAGTTATAAATAAATCTGTACCTAATTCTATAATTTTTTCTACATTCGGACCGGAATATCCTCCTATAGTCTCTTTTAGCTTAGCTTCCTCAGGATAGTTGCAATATTCCGTGACACCTATTAATTTGTCTCCTGCGCCGACTGCATACACAGTTTCAGTTATAGAGGGCGCCCCTGAAGCTATCTTTTCCGGTGCCTTTTCTAAAAGAATTTCCTTACCGGAATCATCTGTAAATTTAAACGGATATATGGTATTCTCATCATCACTTGAGTTGTTATTTGAATCCTCATTTACTTTATCGTTTAAATTATCATTGCCTGATGCCGGAACCTCATTTTTGTCTTTAGCGCATGCTGTAAAGGAAAAAATCATCAAGGCAACAAGCAATAAGCTTAATATTTTTTTTGTTTTAAACATTTATATTATCCTCCTCTAATAAATAATCCTAACCTTTCGGTTAGGATAAATGCTCTGAACAAGCTGATTCATCACCCTCCCACCGAAGGCTAAACTCTTGTTTCAGGTAGGTCTCCTGGCTTGTGTATCATCCTCATTTTACCCTTCCCGTTCCAAATAATTTAATTATTTAAACAGTGGATCTGTAAAATTCGTACTCACTTACAGTAGCGGGGGCTGCAATGGCTTTTACCATTTTCCCTATTATGTTAATATGTTCTTAAACATATTTATAACGCCTAAAACTATTAAATTCATTTAAAGGATATCATAATTTCAACTCTTTTGCAATAACATTTTTTTGACTAAAGATGTCATCTGATTTACTTTTTAAAAAAACTATTTGCAAATCTGTTCTTATTGTTCTATCATAAATAAGAAGAAATAGGATTTAAGCTTCAAATAAATAATGCAAATAATCAGGACTATTTGTATAAAGGAGGTCATTGACACAAAATGAATTACAATGAAGCATTAAAATATATAAGTGATACTTACAAATTCGGTTCAAAGCTCGGCCTTGAAAACATAAAAAAGCTTACAGAGCTTTTGGGCAATCCTCAAGATAAGTACAAAATAATACATATTGCCGGGACTAACGGGAAGGGCTCTACAAGCAATATGACCCACGATGTATTGATGGCAAGCGGGTACAAGGTAGGATTGTTTATAAGTCCATATTTAGAGGAATTCACTGAAAGAATACAAATAAATAAAGAACACATAGATAAAGACTCTCTTGGAAGAATAACTGCGCTTGTTAAAGAAAAAGTCGATATAATGGTTAAGGAAGGATTTAATCATCCTACAGAGTTTGAAATAGTAACAGCTATAGGCTTTAAATATTTTGAAGAGCAAAATATTGATTTTTTAGTTTTAGAGGTAGGATTGGGCGGAAGGTTTGATGCTACAAATGCTATAAGTAAGTCTTTAATTTCAGTTATAACGTCAATAAGCTATGACCATACAGAATATCTGGGTGATACTCTTGAAAAAATAGCCTATGAAAAAGCAGGAATAATAAAGGAAAACAATGATGTTGTAATTTATCCTCAAGAAAAAAATATAGTTGATGTAGTCTGTGAACAGGCAAAATTAAAAAATTCAAGGATTCATTTGACAGATAAAGACGATATCCGCTTAATCAGTACGGATATAGACGGACAAATCTTAAGTTATTCAAATAAGTCTGTATTTGACTTAGAAAACTTTAAAATAAATCTCTTGGGAGAGCATCAAATATACAACTGCCTAACAGTGTTGAAGGTTTTGGAAGTTCTCAAAGAAAAGGGCTTTAATATAACAGAGGAAAGTATAAGACAGGGATTGTTAAGCTGCAAATTTGCCGGACGCTTTGAAATAATTCAGAAGAATCCTATAATCATATTAGATGGAGGACATAATATTAACGGAGTTGAATATTTTTCAAAAGCTGTAAAAAGATATTTCCCTGATAAAAAAATAATATTATTTTATGGAATGCTAAAGGATAAGCACCCTGAAATGATTATAGATTATCTCACAGATATATCAAAAGAAATTTATACCTTGACTCCTAATAATCCAAGAGCAATAAACGCTGCGGACTTGGCTAAGCTTATCAAAGAGAAAAATTCATCTGTTAAGGTTGAAGCCTTGGACAGTTATGAAAAAATACTTCCTATTGTAAAAAATGCCGGCAAGGATGAGTGCATGGCTTGTGTAGGCTCATTATATCTAATAGGAGATATCAGAACTCTTTTAAATAAAAAATAAGCACGNNCGTGCTTATTTTTTATTTAAAAATTTTCAAAGACAGTGCTTTAAGCACTGTTTGCTTACTACTTTCTATGTAATTGATTTTAAAAATCAATCAGGCCCAAACTAATTTTAAGACAATCATCAACCTCTGACATCAGTTTTATATCAAATTTTCCTATTCTTTCTTTCAATCTTTTTTTGTCTATAGTTCTTATTTGTTCCAAAAGAACAACTGAATCTTTAGGCAAGCTGAAATCTTGAGAACTTATTTCAATATGTGTAGGCAGTTTAGCTTTGTTAATTTGAGATGTAATGGCTGAAACTATAACTGTAGGACTATATTTATTTCCAATATTGTTCTGTATAACTAATACCGGTCTAACTCCGCCTTGTTCTGATCCAATTACAGGACTTAGATCGGCATAGTATACATCTCCCCTTTTTACAATCAAATTACTCACTTCCCAATAGTTTTGTTTCATAACTTAAAAAGTCTTCATAGTCTCCTTCTGAATACTCTTCGGTGATGCTCTTATTAATATTACTCATTTCTAAATAACCGGCTCTCATTTTTTCTCTAATTTCTATTTTTCTTTTCTCAATCAAATAGAACTTAATAGATTTCCTGATGAAGTCACTCCTGTTTGTGTTATCATTCTTAGAGGCAATATCTAATTCCTTCAATAAGTTTTCAGGAATAGATATTAATATTTTCTTATTTTCAGCCAAATTATCCACCTCACAATTATCAAAATACTATTGTATTCTCATTTTATCATATTTTCACAAAAAATATAACGGTAAATTATGTATTAACCTGTAAATGATGACTTAAAACTTGTGTTTAGTAAGCTGATATTATTGTTTGTACAATTCAACATTATTATACTCAAAAGTTTTAATAATAAAATCATCCTTATATATATATAATTTTTGGGGGCTGAAGTTATTTTTATTGTATTCCAAAACGTATTTGTACAAACCTTCATATGCTTCTACAGTGTTTGAGGCCTTACTCTTCAGACCTGTAAATTTATCAAGGTCTATTTCATTATATAGATTTTCAAAAACGGTCAGGCTTCCAAGTATTTGATTATCAGTAAACTTGTCATTTATTAGGGTGCATTTTCCATCGGTAAGTTGAATAAAGAAATTTACATTGCCGTGATTTATTATTATTTTGTATTCTTCGTCATTGCATAGTATCTTCATATTATATTTAACATTTTGTTTTTCGGAATCAGAATGTGTAGTCATTAAAATTTCTGAATAGTATTTTTTAGGTGCAGTATATTCTGTTTCTCTAAAGCTGCATCCCGTTGAAAATAAAATAATCACAAGTACAGCTATAATCAGTATGCACCAATTACATAAAGAAAAGAAAGATTTGTGCGTGGGTTTGGTGCCTGCTTTTTTATTATTTTTCATTTATTTAAACCTTCCCCATTGAAATACTTTTATAAAATTATATTAGTATATTCAAGCTTTTATGTCTAATATCTTTCTGCAACGGCAAATGCAATTGCATAGTCTTTTTCATGGGATATGGAAATATTAATTTTATCTATACCTTTATCCTTAGATATTTTCAAAGCATTGTTGTGAAGCATTATTTCAGGCTTATTAAATTCATCCTTTAATATTTCTATGTCAGTTATGTTAAATCCTGAAATACCTGTGCCTAAAGCTTTAGATACAGCTTCCTTAGCAGCAAACAAACCTGCAGCCGTTTGAGGATTGAGTTTCCTTTTTATTAAATATTCCTTTTCTTTGTCTGTATAAACTTTATCTATAAATTTCTGTTTCTCAATATTTTTTTGTATTCTATCAACTTGAACTATGTCAACTCCGACACCTATTATCATAGTATATAAGCTCCTTTTTCTATTTATAATAATTATTTCCAATACTTGCAGTCTTTTATATGCTTTTATTCTTATCTATACTCATTTTCACTCTTGAATTATATAACACATGGTGTTAAAATTAAATAGAAAATTTTTTACCTGTATAAGTTGAACTCTAATTTTTTCTTTTCAGAGAGGAAAATATTCAACTTATATATAAATTTTAATATATAAGGAGATTTATATGCAGCCAAATGTAACTTTAATTACCCACCCTTTAATTCAACATAAAATTTCAATTCTAAGAGACAAAAATACTACCTCAAAAGATTTCAGAGAATTAGCAAGAGAAATAGCAATGCTCATGGCTTACGAAGTTACCAGAAACCTCCCTTTACAAGACAAGGAGATTGAAACTCCATTATCTCCTATGGTCGGAAAGGAGTTAGCCGGATATGATCTTGCTATAGTGCCTATCCTCAGAGCAGGTCTTGGATTGGTAGACGGAATATTGGACTTGATACCTAATGCAAAGGTAGGTCATATCGGACTGTACAGAAACGAAGAAACTTTAGAGCCTGTTGAATATTACTGCAAGCTTCCTAAGGATGTAGAAAGCAGAGTAGTTATTATAACAGAGCCAATGCTTGCAACAGGCGGCTCAATGATAGGCGCTGTAAATCTACTTAAAAAACATGGTGTAAAAAATATAAAATCAATGCATCTTGTTTGTTCAGAACTCGGTATAAAAAAATTAACCGAGGCTCATCCGGATATCGAAATATATACCCCTGTAATTGATAAAGAAATGAATGAGTACGGATATATTGTTCCGGGTCTTGGAGATGCCGGAGATAGATTGTTTGGAACTAAATAAAAAAACAAAACAAGTTTTTTTGCTCTATAGAAGAATCATTACGATTTTTCATTTATCTAATATGAAAGTTCCTTTTCCCAGTTAGATAAATGATTTAACTATGTTAAAATCAAACCCCTTGCCCCTCAATCTTGAGGGGTAGTTTTTTCCTATGTTTAGTTTTTTGATGAGATGAATGCTGGTTACTCATCTGTGCATCCTCGCTTCAATTGTGAAAAATATAGCAATTTAATGCAAGCTGTCAATCATAAAAGTGTCTTGAGTTAAAACTTTCCTAACTTATATAAATATTTTTAGCAATAATGCAATTAAGTTGTATATTTATTATATAAAGCTTTATTTTACCTTTTATAAGATAATTGTTATAAAAATCTGTTTTTATTATTGTTTCTATTGTTTGTTAAAAAAAATACAAAAAAATATTGCCATATATATTAGATACATATATAATATATATATAAGATTTTTACATATAATCCAATTTATGTTTTAAATACTAAAAAACATTAAAATTGTTGTACACTTACTATACACTTAAATAATTCTTGTGTATAATAATGATTTATATTTATACTTATAAAATTTATATTTTATTGCTATTCAAAATATGGACTACTCAAAATTTTATCGGATTATTACTCTATATAAAGAATTTAGCAATATTTTTTTTGAAATTTTATAATAATTAGTGCTGCTTAGTATAATTACATAAAACGGAACTGGAAAAATTTTATTTAAATTTACAATACAACGATATTATTTTAGAGGAGGAATTTATGAAAAAATGGTTAAGAAATTTGAAAATCAGTTTTAAAATTACCCTCGGTTTCCTTGTGGTAGCTGCAATTGCCGGTGTAGTTGGCATCATGGGATTCAGCGGTATTAGTAATGTTGGCAATACATATGCTATTGTATATGAAGATACAGTCGCAGCATTAGAGTGTGTTACTGATATATCATCTTCTTTTGAAGCAATGAGAAAAAATCTTTACAGGGTGGCACTTGTTGATAACAAAGCAGATAAAGAAGCTACAATTGCTAATATAAAAGAGCAGCATGATATTATAAAACAAAATATAGTAAAATATAATACTATGCTGGAAAGGTATAAGGGAACAGATGTAGCATCAATAAAGATAATTGCCCGTTTGGAAACTGATTTTGATTTATTTTATCAAGGAGTTCAGAATTACATAAACAGTCCGGCTGCTATGGACAACAATCGACGTAAAGAGGCAATAGCTGTATTATCACCAGAAGGCGATCTGTACGAAAAAGCGACATTAGTAAATGTATCGATTACAGATCTATTTAATTTTAATAAAGATTATGCATCTTCGTCACTTATTACCAATCAAAGCTTAATAACTAATACGGGGCTATTATTAATTTGTATAGTACTTATTGGTATAGTTTTTGCGATATTAATCGGACTTTGGATATCTCGCAGTATCTCTAAGCCGATTAATCAAATTGTGGACGTAGCAACCAAATTATCTAACGGAGACTTTAATATCAATATCGACTGGGATTCAAAGGATGAAACCGGAATCCTTGCACGAACATTCAGACATATGTCAAACAACCTGACAGCAATTGTTGAGGATCTTAAATCCAGTTTAGATGGTACGGCAAATGGAGATTTTACAATCGAAAGTAAGGTTCCTGAACTATATACCGGAGATTTCGCGCCATTAACACAATCTATGTATAAAATGATTTCAAGTATCAGTGAAACTATTACACAAATTAATACAGCAGCTGACCAAGTATCCACAGGTTCTTATCAAGTATCAAGCGGGGCTCAATCACTTGCAGCCGGTTCAACGCAACAGGCAGCTTCTATACAGGAACTAAGTGCTTCTATTGAAAAAATTGCAGAACAAATTGAAGAAAATTCTTCAGTCGTAAATGCTTCAGCTTTATACGTTCAACAAACCAGAGTAGATGTAGCTGAAGGAAATACTCATATGGATCAACTTACTAATGCTATGGAAGATATTAAACAAGCTTCAAATCAAATTGCTAACATAACAGAGGCTATTGAGGGTATTGCATTCCAAACAAATATCCTTGCATTAAATGCAGCAATTGAGGCAGCTCGTGCCGGAAATGCAGGAAAGGGATTTGCCGTAGTTGCAGATGAAGTTAGAGCTCTTGCTGAAAAATCTGCCGATGCAGCTAAAAAAACAGTCGAGCTTATTAACGCTTCAATTCAAGCGGTGGCAAAAGGTACAGAAATTACAGAACAAACAGCACAAATTCTGCATAGAATCGGAGTTAGTTCTTCCAGTGTAGTTGACAGCTTTGAAAGAATTGAAAGATCTTCTTCTGAACAGTCAATTTCAATTGAGCATATCAAAGAAGGAATTTCTCAAATATCTGCCATTGTACAAACTAATGCTGCAAATGCGGAGGAAAATTCAGCAACAAGTGAAGAAATGTCAGCGCAAGCAGTTTCTCTGCGCCATGAGGTTGAAAAATTCAAGCTGCAAAAAAACACTGCAAATATCTAATAGGAAAGCTCTATTCCCTATTAGATAAAAAAACAGTGGACTTCATAAAGTCCGCTGTTTTCTTGATTATATTATTGTTTCAGGATCTTCGTATTTTTCCCCAAAGGTATCTACTGTTACCTTTTTTAATTTTACTTCTTCTTTTGGTCTATCCATATGATCTGTTTTGGAATTAGCTATCTTATCTACTACTTCCATGCCTTCTATGAGCTTTCCGAAGGCAGCATATTGTCCGTCAAGATGGGGAGAATTTCTGTGCATAATAAAAAACTGAGAACCACCCGAATCAGGTGCCATAGCCCTTGCCATAGATAAAACACCATCTGTATGTTTTAAATCGTTCTTAAATCCGTTCAGTTCAAATTCACCTTTTATGCTATAGCCCGGTCCGCCCATGCCTGTTCCGTCCGGACAACCTCCTTGTATCATAAATTCCTTTATGACTCTGTGAAAAATTTTGCCGTCATAAAATCCTTTATTTATCAGAGATATAAAGTTTCTAACAGTATTATCAGCTATTTCGGGATAAAGCTCCGCTTTCATTATATCTCCATTTTCAAATTCAAATGTTACTACAGGTAATTTCATATTTCCTCCATTATGCCACTTCGTGGCGTTAGAATAATTTTAGAATGAAGAATTTTTTCTTCACTCTTTCACTCTTATTATTTGCATAAGATGATTATAAAACATTTTATGCTATAAAAAATTTTATTCTACTAATACTTTAACCCATGACAAGAAAAAATTCAACATAAATATGGTATAAAATATAATTTTATCTCATTTATGTGTCACTTTGCATAGCATATTTAGTAACAAGATTTTTATAAACGAATATATTAAAGTAAATTAAACCTAGAGGAGGTATATTTGCATGACATGCGCAAACAATAACAATTGCAACAACAATTTTAATAATAGTAACAATAACGGCAATGTCAGTCCTGATACAAACATTATAAGAGAAAAATGCTGTATAGGTCAATCAGGATGTGAGTGGAGCGGAAATTTAGATGATGTAATACTTGAACCGGTATATGTACAAAAAATATATGATGCAGCCTTATTTAACCTACAAGGTATTTCATTTGCACACGAACTAACTTTTGCTCCGAGATTACCGGCAGGATCAACTATTGTAGGAATAAACTTTATAAATGTTACTAAGTTCTTTGATCCTACAAACAGTGCTTCACCGGATAACTTCAGAATAAAACCTGAAACTACTCTTCAAGGAGCTCAGTTCGTTCAATGCGGCGGACAGGACGAAAAAGTGGTAGGTCCAGACGGAAAATTCTCAGAAAAAATTATATATATAGATACATCATGCTGTGACGCTATGGGAAGAGGAACTCCTGTATTCGGAAGTCAAAACGTAACAATTCAAGGCTTAGTAAGAATTGATATGGAAGTCAGATACTTGGATGAAGGTTCAGGAGGATCTTGCCCTGCAACTCAAGTTTTAACAGCATTCTTCCCGATTACAGCTCCTGGAAACGGAGGAGATCTTGTATTAACTAACTTCTTTGAACTTTGTATTCCTTCAGTATATGACGGTGCTTTTTTGCCTAGATTTACTGAGATTTGCAACGCACTATTTACAGGAAGATTAATGACAAATAACCTTACAAGAGATGTTTTCATAAGTGATAACGGAACCGTAAGAGCTAATATTCTAATTTCAATCTGCGTAAGCTGCGAAAAGAAAGTAGTAATGCCGGCTCAGCTTTGTGTTCTATCACACAATATAAAAATACAGGCAATAAATACCTGTATTTCTCAATATTATTTTACTATATTTGTACATAAAATTCAATTACAATTTTATAATATACGTAGCTTATTTTTAATAACTGTTTTATACGCACATAGGTAAAAAGATAAAAGATTTTTCTTCAAATTATTATCTATGCTATCATCATTTTTTATATTAATTATGTAATTCTGACATTCGATATTATGCATTTTCGTAAACATATTAACTATTTCTTGAAATAACATATCAAACTCTAAATCAGTAACATTTTTATATATAGGCTTATCTTCTAGTAAATCTATGCCAACAGAGGCATATATCTTATTAATTGCATTTAACTTAGATTCAGCACTAGCTCCGGCATTCTCCATAATATTTGATATAAATTTTGCTTGTTTATATGCTTCTTTCATATCTTTGTTTAATTCTTTTTGCTCAGGCAATAAAACAGGTTGAACTGTATGAAAGTTAGATTGCTCCATATCGTTGAATCTCTTAACATACTTCGCAGTAAAAATTATACCTTTTTCACCGGTAAATTTATTTGCTATAAATTCACATCCCATTTTGGTAAATTGGTAACACGGCATTTCTTTGTTTTGTTCTGATAAGTATGTTGATTTTATAAAATAATCGGTAACAACAAAATTGTTGTCTCCTAAAATTTCAAGAATTCCTTTTTTCCCTTTTATACCTTCCAATTTTCTTAGAATTTGCCAGTGCGATATTTCTAGCATTTCAGCAATTTCTCTGCTATCTAATGTCGAGGTGTTAATATTATTCATTACATCACTCTCCTAAAAAATATTTGAATTTCCACAAACGATATGATATAATGAATTTATCAATCACTCGTGGTTGGTGCTAAATAGATTGTTCAATCTTTTGTCGGGGAGAACAATCTATTTTTTTATACAATCCTCTAATTTATCAATTCCTCGTCTAATAGCTTCTGCACGTTCAATTTTTTCTTGTTCACAATATGCATCAAGTATCTTTACTCTATCTTTATCTAACCTTACAGTTATTCTTTCAGATTTTGGATTTTCAATTGGAGGACGTCCTGTTCGTGGAGTCATTTAATCACCTACTTATTGTCTGCCACAAATTAATTATATTTTATGTCTGCCAATATGTCAAGTATTATTTTATGTTTCTTATTTGAATTTTTACAAATAATATGATATAATGAATTTATCAATCCTTTGTGGTTGGTATGTGAAACAACTCCGAACTGTGGTAGGGAACGAGTTGTTTCTATTTTTTTATGTAATCAGATAAATCGTCATCTTTAAAAGTTTAAATCTTTTTTTACTAGTTAAACCTAATTTCATTTTTTTATTTCTTCTATTTTCATCTTTATTTCATCAATCAATTCAATTACATCTTTATCTTCTTTATCAAACTCTAAATATTTTTCAAAAGAAGCTATTGCTTTATCATACAACTCAACTACTTCTTCTTTATTTAAATTATTATCTATAGAATTTTCTGCTATATCTCCTTGTTCTTTTTTTGCAATTCCTCTACAAAAATATGCATAAGCATATTCTGAATCTAATTTTATTGCCTCATCATAATCACTTATTGCTCCTTCTATATCTCCTTTTTCTTTTTTTACATTTCCTCTACAACAATATGCATAAGCATAATTAGAATTTACTTCTATCGTCTTATCATAATCACTTATTGCTCCTTCTATATCTCCTTTTGCTTCCTTTGCATTTCCTCTAAAACAATATGCATAAGCATCTTTAGAATCTACTTCTATTACCCTATTATAATCACTTATTGCTCCTTCTATATCTTTTTTTCCTTGCTTTGCATTTCCTCTACAAAAATATGCATAAGTATATTCTGAATCTAATTTTATTGCCTCATCGTAATCACTTATTGCTCCTTCTATATCTCCTTTTGCTTTCTTTGCATTTCCTCTACTATTATATGATGTATAATCATTTGGATTAATTCTTATTAATTCGTTTAAATTATCTATTACTTTATCATAATCGTTCTTATCTTTATAATATTTAACCCTAAGAAAATAACCTATAACATCATCGGGATATTTATTTACTATATCATTATAATAAGTAATCTCTTGTTCTTCATCATTTATAGCAAGTGCAAGTGCAGTGGTTGATTGAATATAATTATTTTTTTCTGATTCTAAAAGTTGACTATGCAACTTATCTATTTCATGTTTATGTTCTTCTTTTTGTATTTTTAGTTCTTCAATTAAATTTTCTTGTATTTTAATATTATCAATAGTCTTATTTTTAATATCAATAAACTCTTTATTTAAATTTTCAAGTTCTCTCTTTTCAATAAAATTATAAATATTTAACCCTAACCATACAGTAGCAAGTATCCCAAATATACCTAGCCCACCAGCCTCAATACTAACTTTATCTGCAAAAAATAATGATACTAAAATAATCATACTTATTATTGTCGGAGTGATTAAACATATTATTTTAGATGTTTCATAAACAGACATCTTTCCTAATGGTTTATTAATTCTATCATTTAATAATAATCCAATAATTGTTCCCATTAAAAGAAGAAAAATTGATAATAGCCACATAAAAATACCCCTCAATTTGTTTTTTATTAATTATATCATATATGAAAATTTTGTCAAAAATAAAAAAAGCCAAGAACTTGTCAATTCATGGCTTTAAGTTTAAATTTATGATGCTATGTTTTGTTCGAAAATTCTTAATCATCTATTGCTTTTAAATTTTTTATTTAACTTCTATAGCAGACCAACTATATACAACATCATATAAATAATTAGGATCTACCCAAAGAATAGAGTAACTACCTTTACCTGCTTCCAAGTCCTCTACAAATAGCATATCAAACCACTTTGTTTCTCCTTTGTGGTTTTTTCCACTAACACTTAAATTTCCATTAAAAGTCTTATCTCCGTTATTATTAGTGTAAACCACAAGTTTTTGCTCTCCATTTATAATTTGTTGAGCTTCATGTTTAACAACAATATTCTTTAAAATTGCATCAATTTCTTCGTCAGATAATTTAGGCTCTTCATCTTTCTTTTCGTCTTTTTCCTTTTTACCTTGTTTAGCTATATTATTCTCATCCGTTAATTCAGCTATATTAAATCTTAAAATAATATTACGATTATTACTAGAAGGTACTATAACATCAAAAGATTCTGAATCTAAATACACATGATATAACATTGATCCATAAGAAGGCTTATCTATTTTAAGATATTCTCCCTTAAGAGAATTTCTTTCATAAACACCTTCATCATTCTTATTATCAATTAGTCTATATGCCCATTCTTCAATTTCTGTTAAATCTCTTGCAGATTCAACATTATCAGTCACAGAAGCTTCATAATATAACGCAAATCTAGCATCTCGATTACCTTTATCTGCTGTCATAATAAATAATGATTTGGCTATTGCGCCTATTATACTATCTGATGAAATTTCGGTTCCTTTAGTATTTCCAAAAGAAAAACCTATAATTTTAATATTAGCAAATTCATGAGGTATAATATATGGTTCAACACTTATTGCTGTAGCTAATAAGGCATCATGTTTTTTTTCTGCCAATTTCATCTCTACTATTATATCTTTATTTTTTATATTAGCATTGACTTGAGATGAACATGAACTTAGTACTAACATAAATATTAATAATAAAGTTATGAATATAGAATTTTTAACCTTGTTCATTTCACTTTCCTCCACATGTTGTATAATTATATACAATTATATCATAATTTGTAATTTTATCAATTATTTTATTTTTTTACAATATATTATAAAAAATACCGGGAGTGCTATTCCCGGTATGTAACTGTTTTTAAAATACATAAGATTTCTTATTATAGTAACTCACATATTTGTTTGTTTATTTTTTTATAAGCGGTATTCCTTTTTCTTCTAAATCTGCTTTATTCAAATATGCTTTATTATTCTTGAACACAATTCTAATTCCGTTAGCATTAAATACATCTGAAGGATAAGGTTTTATAGGTATATATCCTAATTTGTATTTTTGAAGATCATTATCTACATAGTATATTATGTCGGCTTTCATTCTCGTAGTATCATCTCTATGAGGATCAAAGGCAAATGAAACTCTATATTTTTTGTATAAATTATCTTCAGAAATATACTCCAGTTCAAGTTTATATTGCTCATAATCTTTCTCTTTCAATGCCTGAATTGAGCTTATCTCTCCCCACTCAGAAAGTTTTTTGCCCTTAAGCATAATAAAATTATTTAAATTAGCTTCTCTTCCTAGCGAATCATACATTTTTTCACTTCTAAGAAAAACAAAATTATTTATTAGCATTAAAATTTCATCTTCAGATAACTTTCTTGGTATAAGCTCTTCTAAATACAAATAGTCCTTGTTTTCAGATGGTAAATCGAGATTTAATCCTATTTGAGTTAAATACTCCTCAACAAAAAATTTATATTGTTCATTATGTAAGTAATAAAAAGCTTCATACAAAACATTATCACTCTCAGATACAATGTCAAGAGGTTTGGTTTCTTTACTATAATCAGTATAATATTCGATAATCCTCGTATCACCTATATTAAGATTATAATTAATAGCATTATATACATCTAGTTTGGATTTACATGTTTTATAATCTAAGCCTATCCACGAAATATCTTTATTAAAATCATATGTATCTTTTAAAACAGTGTCATATTTAATATAAACAATATTTTTTTGTGCATCCCTATTTATATAAAAGAACAAGTCAAAATAATCTTCTCCATAAAAACCTTTAAGCTGTCTCCATCCATCATCGCTGGAAATTGAATATACTTCATAAGTTTTATCATAAAAATCAATCTTAGCCCTATTATTATACAATTTTGAAACAACATCCTTATCCTGAAGGTAATCATATGGGTTTTTGCTAGGAAATAGTGACTTTGGCTCAATCTCTCCTTTAGCAATCAGATATTTTTCTACATAATTATAATATAACATCGTATTAGCTTCATACCATTCATAATACATATGTCCATAAACTTTTAACATTTTATCTATTGCATCTTGACCAAGCCCGGTTTGAATTCTAAATAATTCATCAATAGTGTTAATATGAACAAATCCAAGCGAATCTACCCATGTGACAGACTTTGAGAAATCATATTTTCCAATGTATTCATGTTTATACTCTGTCTTAGAAATTCCATCTTCATTACTAAATTTAAAAAATATTTTTTTCAAATTTTCTCCGGGATATCCTTTTAGCTGATTCCAGCCTGCATATTTACCTGTACCCTCGACAGCATAAATTGTATAAATTTTGTTATCATATTCCTCTTGTATTTTTACGTCTTTATCTTTTATGATAACTGTTTGCGTTTTATCGTTCCAATTAACATCAATACCAAAACTCTCCGCTATAAATCTCACGGGCACATAAGTTCTTCCATTTATAAGTGTAGGAGACATATCAATCGTAATATGTTCATCGGGTACACCTTGTCCTTTTTTAATTTCAACCTTAGGGTTATCTATATATAATTTATACCCTACCCCACTATTATTATAATAAAATACACTTTTTGTTTCCTGTACCCACTCAAAATTCACACCTAATGTCTCTCCGATTGCTCTAAGCGGCACAAGTACTCTACCATTTTTCATTATAGGCTGCGTATCAAATTTAATTGGTGTACCGTTATATGTCACACTTATATTACTGCTTGCATACACAGTAGAACTAAATAATACCATACTTATCATAATTATTGTTATCACTAAAATAGATTTCTTTTTCAACATTAAAATTCTCCCTCAAAAATTATGTGTTTAACTTATATAAATATAAAATCGCCCGAATTTATCCGTGGGTAATTAATTATTTACCTTCAAGTTCTTTCATTCTTCTTTCATATTCAATATCTTTTATCGTCCCTGTAATTAAGAGACAGCTTCCTATTACCGCTAAGATTAAAGCCATTACCATAAATCCAGTAAAATAATTTCCATTAATTATATAATTATAAGCATCCCCGCCGACATATGCATTTATCGCGTCTTCAGTATATCTTTCGCCGTTATTATACGCCAATAATTTGTATAGACCTATTATGAATGGAATTATAGCAGATGTCATTATTACTTTCCCTAATTTTACCACGTTCTTGTCCTCCAAGTTTTTTTATTCATGGAAATATTTTACTACAATCTTCAGCATATTTCAACATAATTCTAAAACTTAGATAGTTTACGATACAAGTCTTTAGAATAAGGGTGTTTATCTAAATAATTCATAGTGTTATCGTCAAATCCAAAGTATTCTTGCGTTTTCTCTCTATCAGTTTTATTAATACTTTCTAAATATTTAATCGGATCTATAGGTATATTGTCTTTTGCCCTAACCTCAAAATGGCAATGGCTACCGAAAGAATATCCGGTATTGCCTTCTATGCCGATTATATCTCCTTTTTTAACCGTCTGACCCACCTTAACATTCCTGCTAGCCAAATGGCAAAAAAATAATCTATGTCCGTCTTGTGTGTCTAATCGAACATAATTGCCCCATTCCCATGTTAAGTTATTCTTATCGGTAATTATAGTCGAAGATACTATTCTCCCGTCGCATGGGGCTATAATTGTCTTATCTGTGCCGACAAAGTCTACTCCCTTATGGAATCTTGTATCTCCGTTTATATTTCTAGGTCCGTATGGAGAGCTTATTTTATAATCACCCTTGTATATCATCGTTGATAATCTCCTTTTCGCTGTTTACTCTGGCTGCATCAACTATACCCTCTCCAACTATATAAGCTATAAGGGTACTAGCTGCAGTAATTAAAGCTACAACTTGCTCTAGTGTAAGATTGTCAACTCCAAATGCTACTAATAAGGCCGTAATAAAGCCTATAAAAGCAGCCCAAAACTTTCTACTTGTTAATTTTTGTTTCCAGTTAATTTTCATAATCATCCTCCTTAGAATTATTTTTATTTACTTCTGATTTTTTTATAGATGCTAACATCCAGAGCTCACCTGTTGTAAATGCAAACCAACATCCAACAAGAGTAATAGGCTCATTAGATGTCTTTAAGAATACAAATAAAACAGCTGCAGTAAAGATAATGTTTAATATTATCACTGCAGCTACTATAAATTTTGAAAATTTAGTCTTTTTCATCTTTGATCCCCTCTATTTTGTTTAACCTATGATGCGCAGATTTTATTGATTGTTCGAGTGCTGTTATTTTCTTGTCATGTTCATTAAATTTGTTCTCGATTTTTTCAACATTTTCCTTTATACCAACAATCACATCAAGCTTTGCATTGACCGTCCCCTTCCACTCTGCATCAGCTGCAATCTTGCTATCTCTGCCCTTTATCCACCCCCCTAGACCGACAAAGCAGCCTATTACTGCTATTAATATACTTATTTCTATAGTCATAT
>DGYI01000044.1:919-91823 GCA_002396645.1 Firmicutes bacterium UBA5010 | reverse complement strand
TACCAGTCATTTATTATACTTCGGAAGCTGGGGAACAGTTAATTCATGCTCTACTGCACAGGCATTGATGGGAATTTTGTCATGGGGAATTGACCCTGCCGGACCTGAATTCACTAAAGCAAACGGTAATTTAGTTACCGCTTTGTGGAGCTATTATTTGGGAGATGGGACATTTATGTATCAAAATTCATTTGATCCGGGCTTTGGAACACCTCAGAGCTTGCAAGCAACAGTTTGTCTGAAGGATTATTATGAAAGCTCAGATGTACCTGAAAACAGGCGTGCTGCTTCTTGGGAAAGCTTAGGCTCTAAGGGCAGCGATCAATCGGAGATTAAATTTATTAAAATAGTTCCGAGTAATATTATGCTTGCTCCCGGAAAGCAAATTGAGCTTACCGTTATAGATGACAAGGGAAGAAGCGTTGATTCAAGCAAAATACAATGGAGCGTAGATGAGGAAACTATAGCCTCAATCGACAATGGAATTTTAAAAACAATAGCTAATGGTACTGCCATAGTCAGAGCAGAATATCTAAGGTCTGACGATGTGACAATTTTCGGGCAGATAAATATTACGGTAGTAAATGCAGAAGAATATAATGTAAAAGAGGCAAGTAACAAGATAATAAGCGGTTTTGGCGATAATGTACGGGAATTTATAGTTACAAATAATAGCAGTGCTTCTGTAAATGCAGTTTTTATGGCAAATTTATATGAAAGAAATTCTATGAGGCTTATAAGACAGGTTTGTATTCAGCAAAAATTTGTACAGGGTGATACCAGAGTTGCGATAGCCTTTGATGTACCTGATGATGGAAATAAATACGATATAAAAATAATGCTGTGGGATAATTTGACTAACATAAGATCGTTGAAACCATTTATAGAAATAAGGGAGGTTAGATAGCATGAACATTAAAATGAGATTAAAGCAATTAGTAGTTTTATTGCTGATTGTAGGCATGCTTCTTCCCTTAGGACTTGAGGAAGTCTTTGCTTTTTCCGGTCTGACCGCATATGTAGAAACCTATGGCAACAGAGTAAATATATCCGGCAGTACAATATCCAAAGAGACAGTTGCTGTTAAAATAAACAGAGCGGATAATAACAGGACGGTGTACACAAATGAAACCATGTCTGATGGTGAAGGCAATTACTCCTTTATATTAAATTTGGAAGGCGGACAGTATAAGGTATACGTATCGGCTGTAGGATTAATTACAGATAAGATATGCAATGTACAAAATGCTGACTCCGGTACTGTAACTGTCAGAGTAGAAGGTAAGGATGAAACCCTGCTGCCGGAAGTTCGTGTTAAAATAGGGCACGATGAAATTAACGCTGATGGTAAGAAGGGTGTTTTGACCGTATATGAAGCTGTTACTACAGCTTTGAAAAGTGCCGGAGTGCACTACGAGTCATTCGATAACGGCACAGGCGGAGGACATTCGATAGGCGGTATAGGCCCTAAGAATGAGGGCGGCATAGGCTCAGGCGAAGGGAGCGGAATAAGCTGGCAGTGGATGATTAATGGAGACGGAGGTCAAGCCTTGCCGTCACAGTTGTTAAATGAGTACGACAGCATAGTTCTTATACCGGGAAACCTATATAATCCAACCCTGACTAAGATAGATATATCTGCAGTCGAAGGAGGCAGTGATACAACTATTGCACAAAATACTGCTTTTGTAGCGAGATTGACAAAAATCAATTTTGACGAATTTGGAGATCCTGTCTATACACCTGTTGAAGGTCAGCCTGTTAAGTTCAAATCTGCAACGAATATAACAGATAATAAAGGTGAGGTTATTTTTACGGCGAATGAGCTTGGAGAATTTTATGTTTCCTGCCACTTGCCAAAACAAACAGAGGAAGAAAAGGAAAAGGAATTTAATTTAATCAGGCCGGTACCTGCCAGACTTACAGTTAAGACACAAGGCGAAATAGGAGGCAATAACTATGTTTATCTGTCTGTAGATGCTCATACCATAGGGCAGGGTCAGCTTCTCACAGAGCAGGTAGAGTATAAATTAGGTGATACGGCATACAGCGTGCTGGAGAGAGCTATAGGAAGCAGTAATCTGAAAACAACCAACGGCAGCATGGGTCTATATGTGGCAAGCATGCGATTTGGAGGAAATTGGCTTGGCGAGTTTGATCATGGAGATTTAAGCGGATGGATGATAAATGTTAACGGAGATTATATTGGCATAAGTGCGGGACGCTATCCTGTTGAACCGGGAGACAGAGTAAACTGGCGCTATACTACTAACTTGGGAGCTGATTTAGGAGCCGATATGTCATCAACACTGCCTAAGGGAAATCAAGCATCTATAGATGCAATTAAAAATGAAAGCATCAAGACCATGCTAGAAAAAATAAGCTCAGGAAATATGACAGACAAACAGATAGCCTCTGAAGCTGAAAAGGTATTAAAAGACGTAATAGCTAATACAGATATTGATAAAATCAAGCCTGACGTCGCAAAAGACCTTGCATCAGACTTAACTAATGCAATAAGTATAATTATTGATATAGTAAATAATGTATCAGAGCTAAAAGCCATGATTGTAGATATAATAAGGACTGTAGGAAAGCTTATAGGTAAAATGGACAGCGCAGCAGCAGAAAATATTGAACAAGGGCTATCCGTTATGGCACAAAATGCGATAGATAAAAAATCTGTTATAGAGGTCAACGACAGCACAATAGAGGTGAAGGCTAATCTTATGAGGGAGATTAACGATTTTGACAATTCTGTGATAAAAGCTTTATTAGATACAAATTTAAAATTAGGTATAAATACAGTCCCAGAAGCAGAGTTTGTATTTAATAGCGGTAAAATAAAGGTTAAAACAGCTTACATGATTGATACTGATAGAAGCTTAAGTCTTGAAAAATCTAATGAGCATATAGAGCTTAAGCTTGAACCAAGTCTAAAAAGTCCGGTAAAAATATACACAAATACAAGTTCCGATACTCTATTAACCGTGATGATGATAAACGGTTATGGACAGGAAATTAATATAGGTGGGTTATATGATGAAATCAGCGGGCAGATGGTGTTCACGGCAAAAGACAGCGGCAGGTATATAATAAAGAAAAATAAGTTAAGCTTTAAAGATTTAACAAATTACAGCTGGGCAGAAGAAGCTGTCAATCAAATGAGTGCCGGTGCGATTATCAATGGAAAATCCAATGAAAGCTTTGATCCGTCAGGAAAGGTTACTCGCGCTGAGATTGCAGCAATTTTGGTCAGAGCGGTAAAGGCGGACGGTAATACCGACAAGACCTTTAGTGATGTAAACAATAGAGCATGGTATGAGGATTATATAAATAAAGCAGTAGCAAATAATCTAATGAAAGGAAAGACAGATGGCATTTTCGATCCAAACGGTAAAATAACTCGTCAGGAGCTGGCAGTAGCAATGACTAATGTCCTAAGCTCATACGGCTTTACATCTACAGGAAAGAAAATAAGCTTTAATGATGAATCAGATATAGCAAAATGGGCATTGGAAGGTGTATCCATGGCAGCAGAATATGGTTTGATAAAAGGAAATACAAAAGGCGAATTTAATCCTTCAGAACAAGCTACCAGAGCAGAGGCAGTTGTTATGATGCTAAGACTTTATAAGCTGATAATGAAATAAGGTAATACAATGCTAAACTTTTGCAGAACACGTATAAATTAAAAAAATAATTGATTTAAATATTAATAGATGATATAACATATATTATAATAATATCATAATTATTTAGGTGCCTGATAGGAGAATAGGGAAGCCGGTTAGAATCCGGCATGGGAAACCGCTGTAATTGCAGACTAAGCCCAAATGCCACTGTCTATAAGGATGGGAAGGCGGGTGAAGGATGAAGCATAAGTCAGAAGACCTGCCTAATGTTTATTCGTGTATTCTTTTTGTATAAAATATTATATAATGCATGTTTAAATAAAAAACTCAGGTATATTTACCTGAGTTTTTGTTGTTGTTCAACAGCACGGCTTCGGAGAATATCTATCATATTTTTGATAGACATTGAGGGATTATTATTAAAAATTTTCATAGTGAATGGAGAGTATATAATGAAGAGTTATAAAAAGATTTTGGCAATTGTGCTCATGTTAAGCATATTAATAAGCTCATTTGCACCTGCATATGGATTCCAAGTAAAAGAGCCATCAACGAGTGTTGAAAAAGTTATTGAGAAAACAAGCCAATATATTCTTGACAGTGCTAAAAAGCTTAAGGACGAGCAATCTTTAGGCGATTGGCAGATAATATCGCTTGCCAGAGCCGAAATAGAAGTACCTCAAAAATATTATGATAATTATTACAGCAATTTAATTAAAAATCTTGAAGAAAATAACGGAATATTGCATGAGAGAAAATATACCGAATATTCAAGGACAGTATTAACATTAGCCGCACTGGGAAAGGATCCGAGAAATGTGGGAGGATACAATCTGTTAGAAAAATTGGCAGAGTTTGATAATCTGGTATGGCAGGGAATAAACGGTGCAATCTGGGGTCTTATATCCTTAGACAGCGGAGCCTATGAGATACCTGATGTCGTAAATTCAGATAAAATAACAACCAGACAAAAACTAATAGACCATATATTAAGCAAGGAAATAAAGGGTGGGGGCTGGTCTATGAGTGAAAACAACCCCGATACTGATATTACGTCTATGGCACTGCAAGCTCTGGCAAACTATACAGAGCAAGATAAGGTAAAAGAAGCGGTAGACAGAGGATTGACAGTCCTATCAAATAAAATGCAAAGCGATGGAGGCTTTGAAAGCTGGGGAACAAAAAATTCTGAGAGCGCAGCTCAGGTGTTGGTTGCACTTTGCACTCTTAACATCGACCCTAAGACTGATAAAAGATTTGTAAAGGAAAACGGAAGCTGGGTAGTATCAAATATTATAGATAATTTTTATATTCCGTCTACAGGCGGCTTTAAGCATGTAAAGGAATACGGCATAGATGGAATGGCAACAGAACAAGGTTTATATGCTATGGTTGCCTACAGCAGGTTTTTAAACAAAAAGACATCTCTATATGATATGAGCGATGTAGAGAAAAAATATGATGAGAAAACTTATACAAAAAAAGAAAATGCAGATACAGAGATAAAAAATATATTTTTAGATATTGATAACAGTTCTGAAAAGGAAGCGATTATACAGCTTAATTCTAAGGGAATAGTTAACGGAATCACAACCAATACATTCAATCCGAATGGAGAGGTCACAAGAGCAGAATTTGCTGCTATGCTGGTCAGAGTGTTATGTCTTGAAGAAATCAGAATTGACGGCTTTAAAGATGTTAATGATAAAGATTGGTTTTTCGGATATGTAGGTGCCGCCTCACAGATAGGAATAATCGGGGGATATACAGATAAAACATTCAGACCGAATGCCAAAGTTACAAGACAGGAAGCGGCATTGATGCTATCAAGAGCGGCAAAAATACTTGGCAAGGATATGTCTATGGAAAATTATGAAATAATAAATTTCCTGAGTCAGTTTACTGATTATGTAAAATGCGGTGATTGGGCAATGGAAGCTCTTGCGGCATGTGTCAAGTATGGGTATATCCCTGATGATGAAATGGAAATTTATCCTCAAAGAAATGCTACGAGGGAAGAAATAGCAGGAATGATTTATCGTATGTCTGAAATTAAATAAGCTGAAGAGCTTGGAGATTAATAAATGAAGAATAAAAAAATATGGATTGGATTAATATCTGCCTTTCTTATAATATGCATAGCATGTGCATTCCAAATTTTACATGAAAATAAAAATGATTTGCCTGTTATCAATAAAGCTTCCGGTTTTGAAGATAAAATTGATAAAGATAATGAAATACAAAATATTAACGAAGAAGCAGCTTCAATTGATATAGTTACTAAATATGATGAAGATAAAGAAAATATAGAAGATTCAGTCAAGCAAAACAATGATACCGCTGCAGATTCTATACAGGGTAAGGAAAATCAAACAAACAGTGAATCAGGAAAAGAACAGGATAATAAGCAAGATGAAGAATATTCCAAGGACAGCTCACATGAACTCGATAAATACAACACTTTGCCTGTGCCTGAGGGAAAGCCTTCACCTGTCGAGTGGCAGGATGTAAAAGTAAATAAAGATAAAGAGCTGAAATGCACATTGTCTGTTTCCTGCAAAACAATACTTGATAATAAGGATAAATTAAATCCTGATAAAGAAGACATAGTTCCGGAGGATGGAGTTATCTTTCCCGAGACAGAGGTTATATTTTATGAGGGAGAATCTGTCTTTAACGTTCTTTTAAGAGAGATGAAAAAAAATAAAATTCATATGGAATTTGTTATGACACCTATATATAACTCAAATTATATTGAAGGAATAGCAAATCTTTACGAATTTGACTGCGGAGAGCTAAGCGGATGGATTTATAAAGTAAACGGCTGGGTACCTAATTACGGATGCAGCAGGTATATATTAAAAGACGGAGATGTAATTGAGTGGGTATATACCTGTGATTTGGGAAGAGATGTAGGTGCTGAATTTATAGAGCCTGAAAAATCAGAAAAGAATGAATAATGAATCATCTAATTTTATGATGCCGCGAAACGGCATAATGGAGGTAATTATGAAAGACGCATTCGGTACATATCATCCATTGATAAATTTCTTCTATTTTGCTTTAGTTATACTGATAAGCATGTTTTGCATGCACCCTGTTTTTCTGGCGATATCCTTTATCAGCTCCTTCATATACTCAATAAAACTTAAGGGCAAAAAAGCAGTTAAATTTAATATCTTATGCGTAATTCCGGTGCTTGTTGTTTCGGCTGTATTAAACCCTTTGTTTGTTCACGAGGGAGTCACGATTCTTACATATTTTAACTCAGGTAATCCTCTGACACTCGAGTCGATAGTGTACGGTATATCATCATCATTTATGCTTGTGTCGGTTATAATGTGGTTTAGCTGCTATAATGCAATCATGACATCGGACAAGTTCATATATATTTTCGGAAAGCTGATACCGGGTATGTCATTGATATTGTCTATGGTACTGAGATTTGTTCCGAAGTATAAAATACAAATCAAGGAAATATCTAAGGCGCAAAAATTTATAGGAAGAGATATTTCAAACGGAAATATTTATCAAAGAGCAAGATACGGATTAAAAATACTTTCGATTATGACAAGCTGGGCACTGGAGAACGGAGTAGATACTGCGGACAGCATGAAGGCAAGGGGATATGGCTTAAAAGGCAGAACGAATTTTTCTAATTATAGATTTGACTTAAGAGATAAGATTCTTACATGTATCTGCTCAATACTTTCGATTATATTAATGTACGGAATATTTAGGGGCTATGCAAAGATAAGATTTTATCCAAGCATATTAATAGCGCCTGTGAGTTTTTACAGCATAACCATATATATCATATATGCTTTTTTATGTATTGTACCCGTCATAATAGACATAAGGGAGGACATTAAATGGAAATATTTGAAATCAAGGATTTAAGCTTTGCGTATCCGAATCAGGAAAACTGGGCATTAAACAATATAAACCTGACAATTCATTCCGGTGAATTTGTAACAATATGCGGGAAAAGCGGATGCGGGAAAAGTACATTACTAAAAAATCTTAAACCAAGCCTTGCTCCTTACGGTGAAAAGCACGGGAGTATTTATTTTAAGAAAAAACTTTCAGAAAGTCTGGATTTAAGAGAACAGGCAGCATCAATAGGATATGTGCTTCAAAATCCCGATAATCAAATAGTGACTGACAAGGTTTGGCATGAGCTTGCATTCGGTTTGGAAAATCTCGGATATGACAACAAAACAATAAGACTTAGAGTGGCTGAAATGGCAAGCTTTTTCGGAATACAAGCATGGTTTATGAAGAATGTAAGCGAACTATCCGGAGGACAAAAACAGCTTTTAAATTTAGCAGCGATTATGGCTATGCAGCCAACAGTTCTGATTCTTGATGAGCCTACATCACAGCTCGATCCGATAGCCGCGTCTGATTTTATTAATACCATAAAAAAAATAAATCAGGATTTAGGCACAACTATATTGCTTTCAGAGCATAGACTGGAGGAGGTTTTTCCTGTAAGCGACAGAGTTATAGTTATGGATAAAGGTATCATAATTGCCGACAGTTCTCCTCAAGAAACGGGTAAAAAGCTAAGAGACTTAAATCATAACATGTTTAATGCCATGCCCCCATCAATCAGAATATGTGCAGGCTTAGAAAAAAGTTCAAAAGATAAGAGCTGCCCTTTAACTGTTAAGGACAGCAGGATATGGCTGGATAATTTATTTGAAGATAATGAAATCAAAAAAGTAAGCATTGAAACAGAAAAGCAAGATATAGAAGAAAAGAACATATCTATAGAGCTTAAGGATGTGTGGTTTAGATATGAAAGACAAGAGCCTGATGTGATACGCGATTTATCTTTAAAAGTGTCAAAAGGACAGATATATGCTGTAGTAGGCGGAAACGGAACAGGTAAAAGCACTGCTTTATCAATCGTTTCAGGGATAAATACCCCATATAGAGGAACAGTAAAAATTAACGGTAAAAATATAAAAAATTATAAGGATAAAGAACTGTTTAATGAAAATATCGGCGTTCTTCCGCAAAATCCACAGTCAATATTTGTTGAAATGACAGTAAGAGAAGAGTTATATGAGATGTTTTCTCATTCCTTATACAGTAAAAACAGGAATGCAGAAGAAAATAAATTAATTAATGAAATAATAGACCTTATGGAAATCAGACACTTACTTAATATGCACCCATATGATTTAAGCGGTGGGGAACAGCAAAAGCTTGCATTTGCAAAGATAATGCTTTTAAGACCTAAAATAATACTGCTTGATGAGCCGACAAAAGCATTGGATAGCCACTTTAAGATAAAATTTGCAGATATACTTAAAAATTTAAAATCACAAGGGGTAACGATACTTTTAGTCTCTCACGATATAGAATTTTGTGCAGAGCATGCAGATATATGCTCATTATTTTTTAACGGCAGTATAGTCACAAGCAATGTTCCGAATAAATTTTTTTCAGGAAATGCTTTTTATACGACTTTTTCAAACAGAATGACCAGACATATATTTGACAATGCAATTACTGTGAAGGATGTGGTAGAGTTATGCAGACAAAACCTAAAGTGAATGAGAATATATATAACGAGATTATTTTGTCATCAAAACCTCAGCTGAACAAAGATATGTATGACAAAAAAACTTTGAGTGTCAGAACTATAGTCTGCCTTGCTATAATAATGTTCTTAATACCTTTGACAATGTGGATAGGTATAAGATACCTTAATGACAGAAAATATTATTATATAAGCATGCTTATAATAGTATATACATTAGTGCCGTTTTTTATGGTTTTTGAAAACAGACAACCCCAAGCAAGAGAGCTGATTGTTATAGCCTGCTTATCAGCTATATCGGTTTTAGGAAGAACGGTATTTTTTATGCTTCCCGCTTTTAAACCAATGATAGCCATAACGATAATATCCGGTGTAACATTCGGAGCGGAATCAGGATTTTTGGTAGGAGCCGTATCTGTGTTTGCCTCAAATTTTTTCTTCGGACAGGGACCGTGGACACCCTGGCAAATGTTCAGTCTGGGTATTATAGGATTTATTTCGGGAATTTTACAAAGAAAAGGATTTTTAAAAAAGAGAAAATTACCGCTGTGTATTTTTGGATTTTTAATTACATATATAATATACGGAGGCATAATGAATTTTGCTTCCCTTGCAATGATAAGCAACAGAATAACAAAACTGTCACTTATATCAGTCTATTTATCCGGTATACCATATGATACGGTACATGCTGTAGCCACCGTTTTTTTCTTATATGTACTTTCTGATACCATGATACAAAAACTTGACAGAATAAGACTAAAATACGGTATGATAAGATAAATAATAATACTGAAATCTTGACTTATATTTAAAAATCTAATATAATATTTTCTTAAAGGGAGTGAAGTTACAGTGGAAGACTCTAGTGGCGCCGAACCGGAGCCGTCTGATATGTTTCTCTTACACATAGCGAAGGACAATGGTATATTGTCTCGTTTGTTATGTGTTTTTTTATTACTTTAAATTTTTAAAGTTTAATTAAGTATTTCTATTAATAATGCGATATATTTTCATTGATATAGGCATAATAAACTTAAATATTCTAGGAGGTTATTATTTTGAACGATAGTTCTTTGTTATGGTTATTTCTTCTCCAACTTATTTTTATATTTTTTAATGCGATTTTTGCTTGCGCCGAGATTGCTGTTATTACTATGAATGATAACAAGCTGGCAAAATTATCTGCTGCCGGCGACAAGCGTGCATTACGACTTACGAAACTAACCGAACAACCCGCCGGATTTCTTGCGACAATTCAGGTTGGAATTACTCTGGTAAACCTTTTGAGCAGTGCTGTCGCTACAGAAAACTTCTCATACCGATTGGTAGCGTGGTTTGCCGGCTTTAATATTAATATCCCTGCATCCATAATCAGCATCTTATCTGTTGCGATTATTACGATATTGTTAACATATTTTACAGTACTTCTTGGTGAACTGATTCCAAAACGTCTTGCTATGAAAAAGGCTGAGCAGATTGCGCTTGGGATGTCCGGACTTATATATACTGTTTCAAGAATATTTACACCGGCTGTTTGGCTTTTCACTGTATCAACCAATGGCTTACTGCGACTGTTAGGAGTCGATCCCAATAGTGAGGATGAAGGAAATGCAGAAGAGGAAATTCGTATGATTTTGGATGCCGGTAAACAGCAGGGTACCATACAAGCTGACGAACAGGATATGATTCAGAACATATTTGAATTTGATGATACCTATGCCGATGAAATCATGACTCATCGTACTGAGGTTTCTCTCTTATGGCTGGATGAAAGCGATGAACAATGGGAGCAAACAATCAATGAAAGCAGACATTCAATTTATCCTGTCTGTTCGGACAGCCCGGATAATATTATCGGGGTTTTATATGCAAAAGATTATTTCAGACTTAAAAATAAGTCCAGAGATAAGGTAATGAAAAATGCAGTGCAGCCTGCCCACTTTATTACTGAAACAGTAAGAGCAGATGTGCTTTTCCGCAATATGAAAAAATCCAGAAATCATTTTGCCGTTGTTGTAGATGAATACGGCGGAATGAGCGGCATCATTACCATGAATGATTTGCTGGAAGAATTGGTAGGCGACCTTGAAGATGATATATCCATGCCTCCGGAAACACCGCTGATTGAGCGCATAGATTCGCAAACTTGGCGTATTCAAGGTACCGCACCCTTATATGAGGTGTCAAAGCAGCTTGGTGTATTGCTTCCCGATGAGGAATATGATACCTTCGGCGGAATGGTTTTCGGTCTGTTAGGAAGTATTCCGAGCGAGGGCAGCACACCTGAGCTTGAAGAATACGGGTTGACAATTAAGGTTACAAAGATTAAAGAACGCAGACTGGAAAGTGCGGTAGTATACACATCAGACACCGAACTTCCCGATAATACTAATGAGTAAAAGGAGTATAGATTATTGACATATAAAAATCAGTATGATATATTATATTCGTACTAAAATGTCCGAAGGATATTTTAATAGTCTACGAGACTATTATTGCAAAAACTAAATAACGCAGGAATGTGGTTTTTCAAAGTTAATCAGCTTTGAAAATTAACAGGGAATTCGGTGAGATTCCGAAGCAGCTCCCACTACTGTATTTGATGAATGAAAAGACACTATGCCATTGGGTTATACATATCTGAGAAGGCGTCTTTTCAACGACAGATTTAGCTGTTTAACAACTTTTAGTTGTTTGACGGCATTAACTGTCTATATCATAAGTCAGGAGACCTACCATGTTTTATCGGTTTTAAGTATTCCGGGAAGAGGGAAGAAAGGTCCGTTTATTTGGCTTATATGACAGTAAGCTGAACAGATAGTGATTGACAAGCTCTTATTTCCTTGAAATGAGAGCTTTTTTTTATATAATAGCAGAGAACTTTACTATTATATATAGCGAAACTTGCTTCGCTTTTATTCTTCCGAAGCTATCATATACTTGACCCATCTACAAAGCAAACAGAAAACTCACAATTGTAACTGCGACATACTAAAAGGAGAAAAATAAAATGAAAAGAAATTATTTAAAACTGGCTTCACTCTTATTAATTATTATAATGTCTGTTGCCATGATAACAGCTTGTTCCAAGCCTGGCTCAGATGCGGATAATAAGGTAAATGATGATTCTCAAAAAGAAGTATCAAATAATAATAACGAAAATAAAGATGATGAGGAAAATTATGACGGAAAGCTTGTATTTGACCATTCTTTAGAATTGAAATATGCTCAGGCATTTTCTGTTGATTATTATAAAGGCGGATACAAGATAATAAAGACAAACGACGGAAGCGAAGTTTTGACTGTTCCCGAAGGCATGAGCGTTCCTGCTGATATCGGCAATAATGTTATAGTTTTAAAGATGCCTGTACAAAACATGCTGGTATCATCCACACCTACAATGTCACTTATAACATCAATCGGTATGCTGGACAGAGTTACCACTACAACAAACGACCGTGATGAGTGGTATATAGATGAAATTGTTGAGAAAATGGACAAATCAGAGATAGCTTATGTAGGTTCATATAAGGCTCCTGATTATGAAATAATAACTACTTATAATCCTCCGTTTGCTATATTTACAGGTATGCTGAACAGTACCCCTGAAGTTGCGGAAAAACTAAAAGAGCTTAAAATTCCTTATATATTAGACAAGGCTTCTGATGAAATGCATCCTTTAGCGAGAGTTGAATGGGTTAAACTTTACGGAGCACTGTTTGACTGTGAGGATAAAGCAGATGAAGTATTTGAAAAACAGCTTGCTTATGTGACTAACCTTGATACTGCCAAAGTGGCGGATAAAAGCGTTGTAATGTTCTACATAACATCAAAAGGATCTTTACATGTTCGTCAGGGCGGAGACTATATGGCTAAAATGCTTGAACTTGCAGGCGGAAAATATATTTTTGCAGATATGAACCCTGATAAATCAGGTACAGAAAAAATGGAATTTGAAGAATTCTACAGCAAAGCCAAGGATGCAGACTATATAATTTACATATGGTCATTGGGCGGAAAACCTGATAATTTGAATGACTTCCTTTCTAAAAATGAATTGTTTACAGACTTTAAAGCTGTAAAAGATGGAAACGTATGGTGTACAACTCCGGATTACTTCCAAATTTCGGATACGCTGGGAAATATGATAAAAGATATGAATGACATGCTTACGCTGGAAGACCCAACTGTAGATGCATTCCAACACTTAGTAAGATTAAAATAATTATATATCAACTCCATGTGCAGATGCTAACAGATATGTAAATATATCTGTTAGCATTTGTGCAAATAAATAGTATGAAGGCAGTGTGAAAAAAACACTTCACACTATTCTATTTTATGATGCCACTACGTGGCATGAAAGGAGGAGAAAATGAGAACCTTAGTGAATAAATCAATAATACGCTATCAGATGGTTTTTATTTTACTGTTAATTTTATTTTGCGCAGCAGTAGTAATGAATGTAAATACAGGAAGTGTAAATATAAGTCCGATTGAAATTGCAAGGATAATATTCTTAAAGGCAGAGCCGGGCTCTACCGCAAGCAATATAATATGGAAAATAAGACTCCCGAGACTTTTAGGAGCAGCAGTTTTAGGCGGGGCCTTATCCGTTTCAGGCTTTATGCTTCAAACCTTTTTCAGAAATCCTATAGCCGGGCCCTTTGTTCTGGGCATATCTTCCGGTGCTAAAATGTTTGTAGGATTTGTCATGATTGTTATGCTTAAGTATGTAAATACCGTGTCTTTAACCACAATTGTTGCTGCATCGTTTCTCGGCTCGCTCTTATCCATGGGCTTTGTTCTTCTTTTCGCAAAAAAGGTCGGCAATATGGCAATGCTTTTAGTAGTCGGAATTATGATAGGAAATATTTGCTCTGCCATTACTGATTTTTTTATAACCTTTGCAAAGGAAACAGATGTTGCAAATCTAACCTATTGGTCTATGGGAAGTTTTTCGGGAATGAATTGGGAAAGTCTCAAGGTAGCCTCTATAGTAGTATTTGCCTCACTTACCGCTACATTTTTAATATCGAAGCCAATCGGCGCATACCAACTTGGGGAAGGTTATGCCAAGAGCATGGGAATAAATATTAAATTTTTAAGAATGGCGCTGATAACTCTATCCAGCTTACTTTCAGCCAGCGTTACTGCATTTGCGGGGCCTATCTCATTTGTGGGAATAGCTGTTCCTCATATTACAAAACTGCTTTTAAAAACCGCAAAGCCAATAGTTATTATCCCCGCATCATTTTTATGCGGAGCGGTATTTTGCATGTTCTGCGACTTGATAGCAAGAACGGCGTTTTCACCTACCGAAATGGCAATCGGTACAGTTACGGCTATTTTCGGAGCTCCTATTGTTATTTGGCTAATGGTGAGCAAGCAAAGGAGGGTGTAATCAATTTGACAGATAAATATTTTTTAAAAACCGAAGACCTTTGTGTCGGCTATGACAATAAGCCGCTCATATCAGATATAAATATAGGTATAGAAAAAGGCGAAATTTTAACTTTAATAGGTCCTAACGGCTCAGGAAAATCAACAATTCTAAAGAGCATTACCAAGCATCTTTCCATGATTTCGGGAGTGGTGTATATAGATAAGAAAAATTTAAACGAGATGTCAAACAAAGAGACAGCAACTAAAATATCAGTTGTTCTTACCGAAAAAATCAAGCCTGAAATGATGAATTGCTATGATGTGGTTGCTTCCGGGAGATATCCTTATACCAATTATTTTGGTAAGCTGACAAAGCACGACCATGAGGTAATTTATGATTCTCTTGAAAAGGTACACGCTGTTGATCTGGCAGAACGTGAATTTTCGGCTATCAGTGACGGCCAGCGTCAGAGAATCATGCTTGCCAGAGCTATATGTCAGGAGCCTGAAATTATCATCCTGGATGAGCCGACCTCATTTCTTGATATAAGACATAAGATTGAACTTCTTGAAATTCTGCGTAAAATGTCCAGAGAAAAGAATATAACAGTAGTTATGTCTTTGCATGAAATTGATTTGGCACCTAAAATATCCGATAAGGTTATGTGTGTAAAGGGAGATACAATATCAAGATTCGGAACTCCGGGTGAGATTTTCAAAGAAGAGATTATAAATGAGCTTTACAGCATAAGCGAAGGCTCATACAATATGATATTCGGCAGCGTTGAGCTTAAAAAAACTTTAGGGGAATCAGAAGCTTTTGTAATAGCGGGAGCAGGATGCGGAACACCAATCTACCGTGAGCTTCAAAAGCTAGGAATAGCCTTTGATACAGGTATTTTATATGAAAATGACGTTGACTATCAAGTTGCAAAGGCACTTTCCGGAAAGGTATATTCAAGTTCTGCCTTTAACCCTGTATCAGATGAATTAATAGAAGAAGTAAAAAGACAAATATGCGGATATAAGGCTGTTATTGATTCAGGTGTCTGCATAGGTAAATTTAACGAATATAATGAGCAAATTATTAAAACTGCAGAAGAAAACCAAATTCCGGTATATAAAAATCTCCAAAAGGCGGTGAGTTTATTAAATGGAAAATAAAAATACACCCAGAATACTCATAGCAGGAACTTCAAGCGGCTGCGGGAAAACAACAATTACCTGTGCCTTATTGCAGGCATTGGTAAACAGAGGTATAAAAACAGCTTCCTTTAAGTGCGGACCTGACTATATAGACCCCATGTTTCACGGAGAAATCATAGGAGTCAAAAGCTCAAATCTGGACGCTTTCTTTTGTGACGATAATTTAATCAAGTATTTATTAGATAAAAACAGCTCTAATTGTGAAATTTCTATTATTGAAGGGGTAATGGGATTTTACGACGGACAAAACCTTAATACGACTAAGGCTTCCAGCTATGATTTAGCTAAAATAACCGATACATCAGTTGTTTTGACCGTAAACTGCAAAGGAATGGCTAACTCTGCAATAGCCTTGATTAAAGGCTTTGTTGAGTATAGAAGCGATTCAAATATAGTCGGAGTAATACTGAACAATATCAGCAAGACTACATACGAGGCTGTTAAGACATCAATAGAAAATGAATTTAACGGCAATATTAAGGTGCTCGGATATCTGCCTAAATTACCTGATGACTTGATATTTGGCAGCAGACACCTTGGTCTTGTGACCTCGGATGAAATAAAGGATATAAGAAAAAAACTCAATGATTTGGCTGATATAGCCGAAGAAACTGTAGATATAGATAAAATAATTAAAATTGCAAACAATGCAGCAGCTATTAATTTTAAAAGACCGGAAATCAAGCTTCATGACAATAAAATAAAAATTGCTGTTGCTTATGATAGAGCATTTTGCTTTTATTACAGAGATAATATAGAGCTTTTGGAGGAAATGGGAGCAGAACTTGTTTATTTCAGCCCTGTAAATGATAAAGAACTTCCCGGTGATATTGACGGCTTGTACATAGGAGGAGGATATCCTGAGCTTTATCTCAAAGAACTTTCATCTAATCATAGTATGCTGGATTCCATAAGAACTGCGCTTGAAAACAAAACCCCTTGCATATCAGAATGCGGAGGATTTATGTATTTGTCAAATGCTATTGAAGGCAGTAAAATGCTTGGATTTTTACAAGGCGAAGCGATAAATACAAAAAAGCTCTCAAGATTCGGTTATATAAGCCTGATAGCTAATGAAGACAATATGCTGTGTAAAAAGGGTGAAAGCATAAAAGCGCATGAATTTCACTACTATGACTCGACACACTGCGGAAGCTCATATACTGCTGTTAAAGGAAACGGAAAATCGTGGGATTGCGTTATAGCGACAGATAATTTATACGCAGGATATCCGCATCTGCATTTTTATTCAAATCTTGAATTTGCAGAAAATTTTTATAAAAAATGTGAAGAAAATAAAAAGACAGTTGTACAAAGGAGGATACAAAGCGAGAAATGATAGATATAAAACCTATGGATATAGAAAAAAGAAGCTTTGAAATTATAAGTGAGGAACTTGGTGATATAGTTCTTCCGAAAGAAAATGAACTCGTTATAAAGAGAGTTATACACACCAGTGCAGATTTTGATTATGTAAATAATTTGAAATTTTCCGACAATGCAGTTTCAAAAGCTATAGACGCTTTAAAAAACGGCTGTGATATCGTAACAGATACACAAATGGCTAAATCGGGTATAAACAAGACGATACTGTCGCAGCTCGGAGGAGAAGTTCATTGCTTTATGAGCGATGAAGATGTAGCTGAGGAGGCGAGTAAAAGAGGCGTAACAAGAGCCGTTGTATCTATGGAAAAGGCAGCAAGACTTGAAAAACCTTGTATTTTTGCTATAGGCAATGCACCTACAGCACTTATAAGACTGAAAGAACTGATAGATGAAGGAAAAATAAATCCGGTGTTAATCATTGGCGTACCCGTTGGATTTGTTAATGTAGTTGAATCAAAGGAGCTTATAATGTCATCACAGACAGACTTTATAGTGGCAGCAGGACGAAAAGGCGGAAGCAATGTCGCTGCGGCAATATGCAACGCAATGCTTTATCAGATTAAAAGATAATATGAAGATAAACGAGTATATAAACAAAGACGGAAAAAGACTCAGGATGGGATATACTACAGGCTCCTGTGCTACAGCAGCGGCCAAGGCAGCTGCTATTATGCTTTTAACTCAAAGGAGTGTAGATTCTTTATATCTTATAACGCCAAAAGGTATAGAGATAAATTTAGATATCGAAGACATAGATATAGCAAAGGATTATGTAAGCTGTGCAGTGAAAAAGGACAGCGGAGATGATCCTGATGTAACTAACGGTATGCTTGTATATGCTAAAGTTTCGCTTTTAGATAAACCCGAAATAATTATTGATGGAGGAAAGGGCATAGGAAGAGTGACAAAACCCGGACTAAATCAGCCTGTAGGAAATGCCGCAATAAATTCAACACCAAGACAGACCATAACAAAAGAACTCATGTCGGTAGCGGATGATTATAATTATAAAGGCGGTTTTTCCGTAATTATATCTGCGCCGCAAGGTGAGGAAATTTCAAAACGCACCTACAACTCACGTCTCGGAATACTTGGGGGCATTTCGATAATAGGAACAAGCGGTATAGTAGAGCCGATGAGTGACAGCGCAATAGTAGATACTATAAAGGCAGAGCTTAGTGTAAGATTAAATGAAAATAAAAAGTGCCTTTTGATAACTCCCGGAAACTATGGGGAAGATTTTTTAAAGGAAGATTTTAGAGGTATAGCTGATATAGCTGTAAAATGCAGTAATTTTATAGGAGATACTTTGGAATATGCCGAGGAACTTGGATTTAAGAGCACACTTTTGGTAGGACATATAGGGAAAATAGTTAAGCTTGCGGGCGGATTGTTTAATACACATTCAAAATACGGAGATTGCAGGGCTGAAATTATTGCCGCACACAGTGCTCTTTACGGAGCGGACAGGGAAATTACAGAGCATATTTTAAACAGCGTGACTACGGATGAGATGCTGGATAAATTAAGAGCTGCCGGCTTATTAAACAAGGTTATGGACAGCATCATGGATAAAATAAAGTATTTGGCAAACCTTAAGACTCACAATACTGTAGAGGTAGGCGTAATATGCTTTTCACAGGTTTACGGTCAGCTTGGCATGACCGATAATGCCTTAAAAATATTGGAAGAAATTAAAGGAGAGATATAAGCATGGTACATTTTGTAGGAGCAGGCTCGGGAGCGGTGGATTTAATAACGGTAAGAGGAAAAAATCTTCTTGAAAGTGCTGATGTTGTAATATATGCAGGATCATTGGTAAACAAGGAATTATTAAACTATACTAAAGTAGACTGCGAAATACATGACAGCGCACTTATGACATTAGAAGAGGTTTTGGAAGTAGTTACGCGTTCGGATAAGGAAAATAAGAAAATAGTAAGGCTGCATACAGGGGATTCAAGCATATACGGTGCTATAAAGGAGCAAATGGTTGAGCTTGACAAGATGGGAATTGAATATGACGTATGCCCGGGGGTAAGCGCATTTTGCGGAGCGGCAGCATCATTAAAAGCTGAATATACACTGCCTGATGTATCCCAGACGGTTATAATAACACGCATGAGCGGTAAAACCTTAGTGCCGGAAAAAGAAAGCATAGCATCTCTTGCAGCGCATCAGGCAACAATGATATTATTTTTAAGCACAGGACTGGTAGAGGAACTTCAGGTTGAGCTTATGAAAGGCGGATATTCTGCCGATACTCCGGCAGCTATAGTTTATAAGGCTACATGGGATGATGAGAAGATATTTCGCTGTACAGTTTCAACTCTTGCACAAACAGCTAAGGAGAATAATATAACTAAAACTGCCCTTATAACAGTCGGAGGATTTTTAGGAGATAATTTTTTGCGTTCAAAGCTGTATGATCCTACATTTACAACTGAGTTTCGAGAGGCTGTAAAGTAATGAGCACCAATATTTTTGCTTATTCAAACAAAGGCTGTGAACTTGCAAAAAAGCTGATGAATATTCTTCCCGAAGCTGATTGCTATACAACTGAAAAATTAGCACCGCTATATGGCTTTAATGCTGAAAAATCCGTATGCAAAAAATCAGGGGAGCTGTTTAAAAGTTCAAAAGCAATGATATTTGTAGGGGCTTGCGGAATAGCAGTAAGAGCAATCGCACCTCATATAAAAAATAAGATTGTAGATCCTGCCGTAATAGTAATAGATGACTGCGGTAACCATGTAATTTCTCTCTTATCCGGGCATATAGGAGGAGCTAATGAGCTTACTCTTTTGATAGCAAAGGAGATAGGAGCAAATCCGGTAATTACAACTGCCACTGATGTCAACGGCCGTTTTTCAGTTGATTCATGGGCGGTGAAAAATTCTCTTATTATATCGAGTATGAATGCTGCAAAGGATGTATCAGCACAGATACTTATAGAGGATATACCGTTTAAATCTGATGTGCCGATATGCGGAAGCTTTCCTAATGGATTGATACACGGTGAAAATGGAAAAATAGGAATATACGTATCCTATAAAACAGATACTCCTTTTGATAATACACTTCGATTAATTCCGAATAATCTTCATATGGGACTGGGATGCAGAAGAGGCACTTCATTAGAAAGCATTGAAGAGCTGTACAGATGGGTTTTAGATGAATACAAAATAGATATGAGAGCTATAAAAAGCATATCCTCAATAGATTTGAAAGAGGACGAGGAAGGATTATTGCAGTTTGCGCAAAAATATAAGCTTCCTGTCAGCTTTTATACTGCCGATGAATTAAATGCCCTTGAGGGAGAATTTACTGCATCTGAATTTGTAAAGAGTATAACGGGAATAGATAATGTCTGTGAAAGAGCGGCATTTAAATCTTCAAGCTGCGGCAAATTTATAATCCGAAAAATTTCCCAAAATGGTGTTACAATAGCTGTTTGTGAAGAAAAGCAGGAGGTGTCCTTTTAATGCTTAATATTTGTATATTCGGCGGAACTACAGAAGGCAGAGAGCTTATAAAATATCTATCCGATAAAAATGTCAAAGTTACAGCTTGTGTAGCGACAGAGTATGGTGAGGAGATTATCACAGACGTTAAAGCGGCTATACATACAGGAAGACTGGACTATGAGAATATGCTTGAATTCTTTGATGATAATAAATTTAACTTAATAATAGATGCAACTCATCCATACGCAAAGATTGTAACAGAGAATATAGTAAATGCCTGTGAAAAAACAAATATAAAATACTTAAGACTTAACAGAAATCAAGCCGAAACCGTGGAAGCAAAATATTTTTCGGATATCGAAGAAACCGTTGATTATCTCTCAGAAACAAAAGGAAATATACTCTTAACAACAGGAAGCAAGGAACTGGACAAATTTACTCGAATACCTGATTTTAAAAAGCGTATATATCCGCGTGTTCTTCCGCTTGACTTGTCCTTAGAGTTGTGTAAAATCAACGGATATGATTCACCACATATCATTGCCATGCAGGGACCTTTTACAGAAGAGCTTAATATAGCAATGATAAAAGCCTTCGATATAAAAATTTTAGTCACTAAAGAAGCAGGCTTAAGCGGAGGCTTCATGGAAAAAGTGAACGCTGCAAAGGCTTGCGGTGTCGAGTGTATTATTATAAAGAGACCCGAAAACAAGGAAGGTCTTTCCTATGAACAGATAATAGATTATCTGAATAGTGTGATAGGCAGTTGTACTTCATCAGATAAATCAGAAATTGAAAAAATAAATATAAATCTTATAGGAATAGGAGTGGGAAGCCGCTCTCAAATGACTATAGAAGCATTTGAGGCTATTAAAAACAGCGATGTTATTATCGGCTCTAAAAGAGTACTTGAAAGCTGTAAAGACTTTAATATACCAATGCATTGTGCATTTATGCCTGATGAAATATTGGATTATATAAACAGTCTCGAGGAAATTGCAAAGCAAAATCATAAAAAATATAAAAACATTGCAATACTTATGTCCGGAGATATAGGCTTTTACAGCGGTGCAAAAAAGCTTTCAGATAAATTAAAGAACTTCAAGGTCAATATAATATGCGGTATAAGCTCTCCAATTTATTTATGCAGCAGACTTGGATTTTCATGGGATGATATGAGCTTGTTCAGCTTGCACGGAAGAGAGAACAACATTATACATCAGGTCAAGACAAATTTCAGAACATTCAGTCTCGTAGGCGGAAATTACGGAGTAAAGGAGCTATGCGAGCTTCTTTGTCAATATAATTTCGGAGATTTAAAGCTATATGTAGGCGAAAGACTCTCATATCCCGATGAAAAAATTACTGTCGGAACAGCTGTAGAGCTTATGAACAACAGCTTTGATAAGCTTGCTTCCGTTATAATCGAGAATGAAAACTATAATAAAACTTTAAATATAGGCATTGATGACAATTCCTTTATCAGGTTTGATAAAGTACCTATGACTAAAAGCGAAGTGCGTGCGATATCTGTTGCAAAGCTTAAGCTTTCAGACGATTCCACAGTATACGATATAGGGGCGGGCAGTGGCTCGGTATCAATCGAATCCGCTATTTTGGCGCACAAGGGCACAGTTTATGCCATAGAAAAAAATCATGAGGCTATAAGACTTATAGAAGAAAACAAAGTAAAATTCCAAACTCCGAATGTAACGATAATTGAAGGAAGTGCACCCGGTGCAATGGAAGACTTACCGATACCTACTCATGCATTTATAGGAGGCTCATCAGGTAATCTGACAGAAATTATTGAAAAGCTTCTTGAAAAAAACAAAAATATAAAAATTGTTATCAATGCAATCTCTCTTGAAACTGTAGCAGAGAGTATTGATTGCATAAAGAAATTTGATTTTAAAAATACAGAAATCATCAATCTGTCAGTTTCTAAATCAAAGAAACTTGGCAGCTACAACATGATGATGGCTCAAAATCCGATATATATAATATCTTGCAGTATGTAAATTAAAATACGAGGGCAGACATATCTAAGTGTCTGCCCTCAGTTTGCTTATTAGTTCTATAACTGTATTTAAACTAGAAAAGAGTATGAAGAAAAGCTCTAAATCTTTTATTTTATAATGAAAACGATTGAATTTTAAATTAAATTTACTATAAAAAACATTATTCGTTAAAGTTTTGACAATAAAAAAATTTCATATCTACAGAGTTTTATCTTAAAATATGTTGATTTATTAAAGAAATCTAACAAATAACCGCATAAATTAAATTTTTCTTGCAATTGACAAAATCCTCTAAACAAGTATAATTACTTTGCTGTATATAAATTATTTATACATAATACATAACACATAATACAAAATACAGAAAATAATGACATTTTTGGAGGAAAAAATTGAAAAAAATTATTGCATTAATGCTTGTAATGCTGCTGTTAACATCAGTGCTTCTCACAGCTTGTTCAAATGATCAAAAAGATGGAAACCAGGGCAATCAACAAGCCGACGGCCAAGAAAAGAAATTATCAGGGGAGATATCATTCTCTACATGGGGCTCTTTAGATGAAAGAAAAGTAAATGAAGACATAATCGCTTTATTTGAAGCAAAATATCCCGGAACAAAAGTAAATCTGGAATATATACCTGATGACTACTCAACTAAGATTGATTCCATGTTTTTAGGAAAAATGGCTCCAGATGTAATATACGGTCATCCTAAAACTCTTGTATCATGGGCAAGTCAAGGGCTTTTGATGGATTTGACAGATAAATTTAATGAAACTCCCGAGCTTATGAATAAAGAGAAATTTAATACAGAGCTATATGAAGCATTCAAGTACGACGGAAAATATATAGCTACGGTAAATGGAGCGGACACTATACTCATTTACTATAATAAGGATTTGTTTGATGCGGCAAATGTTCCATATCCTTCAGACGATTGGACATACGATGATTTGATAGAGGCTGCAAAAGCATTGACTATAAGAGATGATAAGGGTAAACCGAAGCAATTTGGAATATCTGTATATTCAGATTATCAGACAACAGAAGCGTTTGTATATGCTAATGGCGGAGAGCTGTTTGACGATATAAACAACCCTAAAGAAGTGTTGTTTAATTCTCCTAAAACAGTAGAAGCATTAAAGCTTATGCACGATTTAATCAATGTCCATAAAGCTGCTCCTAATGCCGCTGATAACGAGATTTTAGGCGGCGGATTTGATACAGGCAAAATAGCAATGGACATTAACGGCGTTTGGTCAATAGTATACAGAAAGAACATCGAAGAATTTAATTGGGGGTTGGCAACAGTACCAAGCAATGATGGCAATGTGAAGAAGATACCTGCTTTATATGCAGGATATGCTATAGCAAAAACAAGCAAAAACCCTGATTTGGCATGGGAATTTGCTAAATTTATGCAAAGCGACGAAGCTCAAAAATTATTGGCAGCTTCAGGTCTTATTACAGTAATAAATAAAGATATATCACAATCTGACGAAGTTATAAATATTGAGGGGGCACCGGAGAACCATATATTAAGAGTAACATCATTGGAAAAATCAATTCATAATGATGCAATGCTTACTAATTGGGATGAGTATATAACAAAGGTTTTTGATCCTGCTATGCAGCAGCTTGTCAACAGCACTATTACAGCAGAAGATGCTGCAAAGCAGATCCACGAGGGCTTTGATAAAATTTTAAATAATAAGTAATTTATTAGGGGTGAAGATATTTCTTTGCCCCTATGTTTTAGGAGGACTTAATGATTAAGATTCGTAAAAATAAAACCGATAATGCAGGCGGCATAATGCTGTTTATAAAAAAAACCAAGACAATATTCGCCAAAAATAAATTTTTAATTTTTATTTTGCCATGGCTTATCGGTTTTGTTCTACTTACTATAATTCCCATGATAAGCTCACTTATCATAAGCTTGACCGAATGGAATATATTATCAAGTCCTAAATTTGTAGGCTTTGATAATTATATAAATGTTTTTAAAGATCCTCTTTTTTATAAATCATTAAGAGTTACGCTTGTATTTACGGCTCTGAGCGTTCCGATAAATGTTGTTTTATCCTTATTTGTGGCGATTCTGTTAAACAGTGAAATTAAATGTATTAATTTATACAGAACTATATATTATTTGCCGGCTGTTGTATCAGGAGTAGTGGTTTCTTTACTTTGGTCATGGATATTTAACAGTGAATTCGGGCTTTTAAATAACTTTTTACTGAAATTCGGAATAGAAGGCCCAAGGTGGTTATCGGATGAATTTTGGGTAATGCCTGCTATGGTAATAATGAGTGTATGGGGAATAGGCGGGGGAATTATCATGTATCTGTCGGGACTGCAAGGTATACCTGCGTATTTATATGAAAGTGCACGCTTAGATGCTGCAGGCTGGTGGACCAGACTTATTAAAATCACTATTCCTTCAATGAGCCCGGTCTTGCTTTTTACGACCTTGACAAGTGTTATAGGAAGCCTGCAGACTTTTACAAGCGCGTATATAATGACTAATGGAGGACCCAATAATCAAACATTATTTTATGCGTTTTATGTATATAAGCATGCATTTACATGGAAACAAATGGGCAAAGCCTGTGCTCTTGCTTGGATTTTGTTCTTGATAATATTCGCAATAACTATGCTTTTACTCAAAGTTTCAAAAGGAAAAGTATACTATGAATCAAAAGACGGAGGAGATATCATATAATGAACCCGGTTATAAGAAAAAGGATATTAAAACTATTCACATATATATTAATAAGCATAGGTGCATTTTTGATGATTTTACCATTTATATGGATGATTTCAACATCATTTAAAAGCCCGTTAAAAGTCTATGAGCTCCCTATAAAATGGATACCCGAAAGCTTTGATTTTAAAAACTATATTCGATTATTTACTGATTATAATTTTTCTTTATATATATTTAATTCATTAAAATTGACAGCTATCAATATTATAGGCAATGTTCTTTCCTGCTCTCTCGTGGCATATGGATTTTCTTTTTTAAAGCATAAATATAAAAACAAAATGTTTATTTTATTATTATCAACAATGATGCTTCCCGGTGTTGTTATTTTCTTTCCTCAGTTTATATTATTCAATCACATAGGTTGGTACGGGACAATGCTGCCTTTATGGGTTCCATCATTTTTTGGAAGTGCATTTTATATATTTCTTTTAAGGCAATTTTTTCTCACTATACCTTCAGAACTGATAGATGCGGCAAAAATGGACGGCTGCTCTGATTTGAAAATCCTGTTTAAGATAGTTCTGCCTATGTCAAAGCCTGCTATTATGGTTATTGTAATATATACATTTATGGGAGTCTGGAATGACTTTTTCGGTCCGCTGATTTATATTGTCAGAGAGGAGCAAAGAACCGTTGCCGTTGCACTTAGCTACTTGAACAGCACAGCAAGTTATGAGGGTACAAGCTCAATACCTATAACAATGGCTGCATCTGTTTTACTTATTATTCCGTCCCTGATTATTTACTTTGTAGGGCAGTCTCACATATCAAAGGGAATTGTATTTAAGGGAGTTGAAAAATAAAGCTATGAAAAATATAATTGATTATTTATTTGATTTTGAAGACAGGCTTATATCACCGATTTGGGGAGGAGACAAGGCATTTGACTTTACATGCCTAGGCTACAATGAATTCGCAAAGGCATTGGGTTTTAAACTTTGTACGATTAGTGACAATGTAACAAATGTTTCCGAAGATGAGCTGATTAATCCGAATAATTTTGAACTTATTAAAAACAGAAGTCTTGATTCCCTGACAATTGAAGAAGAATTAAAATATATAGCAAAATTAGATAAAAAGATTCCTGTAGGAGGAGGTTTTTTTGGACCTTTAACAGTTGCAGGCGCCTTGGTTGGTATGGAAAATCTCAATAAATATATAATTAAGAATCCTGCTTTTGTTAAATCTGTTATGGATTTTGTCACTGAACAAATGGTGTATTTGGCAAAGGAAGAAGAGAAACAGGGCATAGATTTATTATGGATAGCAGAGCCGGTTGCCTCACTTTTATCACCGAAAAAATTTAATGAATTTTGTGGTATATACCTAAAGTCTATATTTAGTTCGGTTGAAGTTCCGGGATTTTTGCATGTATGCGGAAAAACTTTAAAACATACTAAATCTTTAGTAGAAACAGGTGCTCAGGTTCTCAGCATAGACTATGTAACAGATATAGAAAAATGTATAAGAATCGTTCCGGATGATGTTGTTATTATGGGAAATATAAATCCTATGCTGCTTAAATACGGAGATAAGCAGGAAATAATAAAAGAAGCTATAGAAATAAACGAGGCTTGCAAGAATTATAAAAACTTTATTTTCAGTACAGGTTGTATGCTTCCGCCAAACACACCTTATGAAAATGTACAACTGGCAATAGATGAAACTAAAAAATTTAAAATATGGGCTAATGATGAATACAGATATCTTAGGCAATTAATTAAGGCATTGGTAAATGATAATAAAAATGAAATTAATCTGCTAAAGCAGAATAATAAGATAAATGAAAATTTGATTGATGCAGCTTTTGAGGAAGCTCAAAAGATAACAAACTATCTTAAGGAGTATACAACGTGAAAAAAATACTTCACGCTATTCTATTTTACAATGCCGCTTCAATGTCTCGATTCGGTCAAAACTGCGGCATAACTGGAGGTTATAATGTCAAATATATATTTTAAGAATTTAACTAAAATTTACAGCAAGGGAACTAAAAATGAATTTGAAGCTGTAAAAAACATCAGCTTAGAGATAGAAGATGAGGAATTTGTTGTATTTCTTGGACCATCGGGCTGCGGCAAGACCACAACTCTTAGAATGCTTGCGGGACTTGAGGATATAAGCATCGGAGAAATATATATAGATGATGTGAAGGTAAATGATGTAGAGCCAAAGGATAGAAATATCGCAATGGTATTTCAAAATTATGCCTTATATCCGCATATGTCTGTATATGATAATATAGCATTCGGACTTAAAAACAGAAAAGTGAACAAAAAAGAAATAGACGAGAAAGTTAAAAATATAGCTAAAATACTGGATATCGAAAAGGAATTGCAAAGAAGGCCTAAGGAACTATCCGGCGGACAAAGACAAAGAGTTGCTATGGGGCGTGCAATGGTTAGAAATCCTAAAGTATTTTTAATGGATGAACCATTATCAAACCTTGACGCAAAACTAAGAGTGCAGATGAGAAATGAGCTTATAAAAATTCATAAGGATTTAAAGGCAACATTTGTTTTTGTTACACATGATCAAGTTGAAGCCATGACACTTGCAACTAAAATAGTTGTTATGGACGAGGGCAATATAATGCAGGTCGGAAGTCCTAAAGAAATTTTTAACAGTCCAAGAAATTTATTTGTTGCCGGTTTTATAGGCAGTCCCCAAATGAATTTCATCTCAGGCAAATACAGCTCTGAGGAGGGCAGACCGTTTTTTATATCCGATAATATAAGCATGGAAATAGATGATGAAAAATCTGTATCAGAGCTGGAGCTCAATCAAGAACTTATTATGGGCATACGCCCCGAGCATATAAGACTTAGAGATAAAGATAGCTTATATGATATTGAACTAAGAGTAAATTTTGTAGAAAACATGGGTTCATATAGAATTGTACACATTAATTTTGGCTCAGCAGATTTGGTGCTGCAATCGGATTCCGAAAATATTCCGGACAGCGGTGAAAAAATATATTTGAGTTTTGACAGAACTAAAATCCATATTTTTGACAAGAAAACACAGATAAATATTAAAGATCTGACTTGAATTCGTAGCAGCAACCAGATGTATGTAAGCAGAGAAAATGCGGGTAAAAAATAAAGATTTTAAAATTAAAATAATTGCATATAGGTAGGGTTGAAAGAAATGAAAAATAAAGAAACACTATTGTCAAAATTGTCTGACTGTGTTTTAGAGATGGAAGACGAGCTGACAGCAGATGTAGCAAAGCAATATATAGATGCAGGATATCCTGCTATAGATGGTATATTAGATGGACTTGTAGACGGTATGCAGCGCGCGGCTAAGCTTTTTGAAGAGGAGGAATATTTTATTCCTGAGCTTTTGGTATGCTCTGAATCAATGTATAACGGCTTGAATGTTTTGAAGCCGCATTTAGATAAAAATAATTTCAGCAAAAGTAAAAAAATTGTTCTGGGTGTAGTAGAGGGAGATACTCATGATATAGGGAAAAATTTAGTTAAAATAATGCTTGAGGCAGCAGGATATGAACTTATAGATATGGGAAGAAATGTGCCATGCCAAAGTTTTGTTGATAAAATAGCAGAAACCAATGCAGATGTTTTGGCTATGTCAACTCTTATGTCAAGCACCATGAGTAGTATGCAAAAAGTCATAGAGCTTTTAAAGGAGCAAAATCTTCGAGATTCAGTTAAAGTTATAATAGGAGGGGCTCCGATATCGCTTTCATTTTCAAAAAAAATAGGAGCAGACGGTTATTCGCCAAATGCTGTTGAAGCAGTTAAATTAATTGATGAATTGCTGTCAGTATAAAAATATGTTTACAGAAAAAGAAAGGCTATTTAATGCCATTGATAAAAAAGATATCGATAGACCACCTTGCATCTGCCCCGGTGGAATGATGAATATGGTGACTAAAGAACTAATGCAAAAAACTGATGCAATATGGCCTGATGCTCACAGTAACTCTGATTTGATGACAGAACTTTCAAGAGCGGTTTATACTTTCGGATTATTTGAGAACTATGGAGTGCCGTTTTGCATGACTGTTGAAGCAGAAGCCATGGGATCTTCCGTAAACTTTGGAGATATGATGATAGAGCCGCATATAGCTGAATATTGCCTAAAACAATCAGCTGAATGGAATAGCTTGAAAAAGATTGACTTTGAATCCGGAAGAGCAGCAGTAGTTCTTGATTCAATAAAAAAATTAAAAGAGTACAAGGATGGAGTTCCTATTATAGGCAATTTGACAGGACCTGTAAGTGTTGCAACATCAGTGCTTGACCCTAATATTTTTTATAGAGGACTTAAGAAACACAAAGAGGCTTCTAAATGCCTTATGAACTTTATATCTGAACAAATCGCACTATTTGGCATCAAGCAGCTTGAGGCAGGTGCTGACTGTATAACTATATCTGACCCGAGTGCAACAGGTGAGATACTTGGACCTGCTGCATTTAAAGAATTTGCAATACCTTATATAAACCAGATAATAGATAAAATTAAAAGCTGCTGCGACACAAGAATTATTGTTCATATATGTGGAAACATGAATATTGTTAAGAATATTATAGCTGATATTAAAGCAGATGCGTTAAGCTTCGATTCTATGGTCAACATTAAAGACATAAAAAAGGAGTTGGAAGGACACACGATAATGGGCAATATAAACACCTATATGCTTGAGTTCGGAAGCAAAGAAAAAATACGTACATCGACACTCAAATGTATAAATGATGGCTTTCATATAATTTCGCCTGCCTGTGGCTTGGGTGTAGGAACAGGATTAGAAAATATAAGCAGTATTTTATCAACTATAAAGGAAGCTGCAAATGTTGATAATAAAAAATTTCATAGTAAAGGGTAGTTGTATAATTTATTTTAAATTGACAAACTGGCTGAAATTCAATACCATTTAAGGATAGGGACAAATTTTGGGACAAAGATTAAAAATACTTTAGATAAAAATAAATAAAGGTATTGTTAAACATTATGGAGGTTAATATGAAAGTAAGAAAAGAATTACCGGCAATATTTGAAGAGTTTGCAGAGGCCAGACGAAATGCCTTTTTATCTGTTAAAGAACTTAAAGAAAAAGAAATACCGGTTGTAGGAGTTTTCTGCACATTTATGCCGGAGGAAATTCCAATGGCTATGGGTGCAGTGCCTATCAGCCTATGCTCATTTTCAGAGGAGACAATCCCTGAGGCTGAAAAAGATTTACCTAAAAACCTATGTCCGCTTATAAAAGCAAGCTATGGATTTGCAAAAACCGATAAATGTCCGTTCTTCTATTTCTCTGATTTAGTTGTAGGCGAATCTACTTGCGACGGAAAGAAAAAGATGTATGAATACTTAAGTGAATTTAAACCTGTTCATATTATGGAGCTTCCAAACAGCGCGACGGGCAAAAGCGGATTTGAGATGTGGAAAAAAGAAGTTATAGGATATAAAGAAAAACTTGAAGAATTTTTTGGTGTTACAATAACAGAGGAACAAGTTAGAGAGGCTGTGAAGCTGAAAAACAGAGAAAGAGACGTAAGAAAAGAATTCTACAGCCTGGGCAAATTAAAGCCATCGCCAATCCTGGGCTCTAAAGTGCACAATACTCTTTACGGAGCAGGCTTTAAGTTCGATAAAGAAGCTAATATAGAGGAAATGAAAGCTCTTATTGAGCAAATTAAGAGCGAATATGTTCCTAATGAAGAGGATGCTAAAAAACCTCGTATATTGATAACAGGTTCACCTATAGGCGGAGTAAGTGCGAAGCTGTTTAAGGCTATAGAAGATAACGGCGGATGTGTGGTTGCTTTGGAAAACTGCGGCGGTGCTAAGGCAATAGAAGAAAATGTTGATGAAAATGCAGAAGACATCTACGAAGCTATAGCTCGTAAATACCTTAACATCGGATGTGCATGTATATCTCCGAATGGAAAAAGAATAGAGCTTTTAGATAAAATGATAGATGAATATCAAGTAGATGGGGTTATAGACGTGGTATTGACATCATGTCATCCGTACAGCGTTGAAACTCTTCAAATTAAGAGATTTACTGAAAATGAGAAAAACATACCTTATATAACAATCGAGACAGATTATTCACAATCAGATGTTGGACAACTCGATACAAGAATAGCGGCTTTCATAGAAATTTTAAAATAAATAAAAACAGTGCCAATACACAAACTCCCGTGTATCGGCACTGTTTTTATCTGATAGGAAAGTTCTATTTCCTATCAGATACAGAGTGAACGTAGTTCACCTTTTATTTAGCAGCTATAATTGCGGCGCCCAAGGCACCTGCATATCTTCCCAGCTCATTTTTACATACATCATGTCCTATTTTTTTAGACAACTCATCAGCTACATATGAAGATTGACTCAAACCCCCGGTAAGTATACATTTACCTTCTACACCATGCCTGTTTACTAATTGACTTACCTTAGTCACTACAGAATCTATAACGCCTGCAGCTATATCCTTTCTGTCGGCTCCGGCACCTATATATCCTATAACCTCGGATTCAGCGAAAACTGTGCACATTGAGCTTATATTAAGAGCTTTTCCATGCTCGGCAAGCCCTAAAAACTCTCCGAGACTAAGTCCCATTCTGTTAGCCATAATCTCTATAAACTTCCCTGTTCCGGCAGAGCATTTATCATTCATCAGAAACTTTGTAACCATACCGTTTTTATATGTGACAACCTTTGTATCCTGACCGCCTATGTCAATTACGGTACAGTTTTCATTTAAAAGATATCCACCGCCTAAGCCGTGACATTTTATCTCTGTAACAACATCATCAGCAAAATCTACGGATATTCTTCCATATCCGGTTGCAATAATCTTCGTGCTATTTTTATCAAGTACAATACCTGCATCAATAAGCCTGCTTTTAATCAGCTCTGAGGTTTCCTTACTGTTCCAGCCTGTAGGCAGAGTAAAGCAATCTATAATTTTATTTCCGTCAAATATAACGGTTTTCGCCGCAGTAGAGCCTATGTCAATACCTATAAAGTTCATTTTTACCTCCATACAGACAGTAGTTATTCAAATACTCCATATATTATAAATTAATATATAAGCTTATAACAATAGAAATTAGTTATACCTTTGTCTATTTAGATAACTCAAAGTTATATATTAATTTATTCGAGCTTATTTAAAAGCTCCGCTTGAAACTATGATAGCTTATTAATAACTCATTCCTGGTCTTGACATTGTCTTTCTTTTCTGAATGCCCATAAAAATATTCCCGCACCTAAAAATCTTATTGCCGAACTGATATATAATGCCATATGAATAGAAAATGTTCCCTTTATATAAGTACCTATAAAAGGCATAAATGAGCTTGTAATTTGTGTAAGACAAGTAAACAGTGATATATAAAGAGTTCTGTTTTTTTCGGGACTGACGCATATAAGCTCATTAAACAAAAGAGTTGTGGCACCTGACATTCCGCTTCCTATTATCAATTGCATTGCCAAAAGCATAGGCAAGGTACTGCTTAAAGCATATACAAACGGAGAAAGAGCCATTAATGACATACATACACCTAAAATAACCCTGCTTCCAAGCTTATCGGCCAGTTTCATCCACATATTTATTGTTAAAAACTGAACAATCGTTGAGGTTATATTAAGATAACCTACCCAAGCTGCATTTGCATTTAAAACATCTAATTGATATAAGTTATATAAAGGCCATGCCATTTGCCAGCCTAAGTAAAATATTATTACTGTCGAACAATATTTTATATATTTCGGGTGCTCAGGCAAGGTCTTTATTATGCCGAGCAGTTTTTTACCCAAATGCTCACTTCTTTGAGGCGGATTTGCTTCAAAAGCGAAATTTTTATATTGAATAATTTCAATTACACCTACTACAAATGTAAAAATAAAGAGTATTTTGTACAATAATATTATATCTATAGGAAAGCTTTCGTTAAGAGTTAAAAACATCCCGAGTATAAATGTTGCGCCTATTGTCAGTATGCTGTTGAATCTGTTTCTGCTTCCTATGATTGAGTTTAATTTATCTATCGGAAAAACATCAGCCATAAGAGACTGGTATCCGATACCCCATACGGCTTCCGGTGCGTTTCTGAGACCCATTAGTGCTACGAGGCTGATTGCATGAAACTCTCTCGGCAGAAATGGAACAAGGGCATATAAAAGGAAAAATGCTCTTGATAAAAAACATATAAGAAGTGTTGTCCTCAGCTTGTTTTTTGTGCTGTCAATTATTATAGCACCGGGTATTAGAACAAGCACAGCTATCATGCTAGGAAATGCATTTAATAGTGCAAAATGAAAATCATTTCCTCCGAGAACTTTTAAGTATGTTCCCAGATATCCTGCACTGGATGCAACAAAAGTGCCTAAAAGCCCCCCGATTATATTATATCTGTTATTATGTCCGAGCCTGTCCATTTTTTATCTCCATTCATTCAGTGATATACTATAATATTAACTATTTTGAACAATTATATTAGCTATAATATCAGACTGATTTGAAATAATCAAGCTCTAAATAAGGGTAAAAATACAAAAAAAATTATGTAAACAGCATTATTGACTTAAATGATTCTTTACTATATAATAGCCTTGTCAGAAAAATTAATATTAAAATATTTAGGTTCTTTATAATTTTCTTTTTATTACTGGAATTCCAAAGTCTTGGATAGGCTTTGCAAGGTTTTTGAAGGTATAGAAGGAAATAGTTTTATAAAGATTAAAAGGGAATCATGTTAAAATCATGAACGGTCCGGCCACTGTAATTGGGGAGCATCCTTTCAATATGCCACTGAGAATATTCTTGGGAAGGCGAAAGATATGCTTTGATCCATAAGTCAGGAGAACTGCCTAAGTATAGCATTATAAAAACCTTCTGGGATTGAGGTGGATGTGTACTAAGTGTATTTTTGTATAGTATTTTTATGCAATGTCTTATACTTTATATAAAATGTCTTAATCCTTGAGGGTTAGGGCATTTTTTTTATTATAAATTTTAGGAGGAATTAATGTGAGGAAAAGAATTTTAAGTTTAATTATGGTTTTAACTATGCTGTTTAGCTTAGTGCCTGACATAGCCACGCAGGTATTTGCGACAGGCGATGAGCAAGTGCTAAAGATAGAGGAAAGCATAGAAAGCCAAAATGAACAGAGTAATGAAGAAGGCAGTGAAGAGCCTGAGATAATAAATGGCTTTTATCAATTAAAAACAAAAGAGGATTTATTTTGGTTTGCAAATAAAGCAAATGAGCTGCCGACAGAAGAAATAAATGCAGAATTATTAAATGATATAGACTTGGAAAATGAACTATGGACTCCGATTAAAAGCTTTTTGGGAGAGTTTAACGGCAATGGGTTTTACATAAGGAATATAAATATAAATGCAACCGCACATACTAAAGGATTTATAGAAACTAATAAAGGTACTGTGAGAAATTTCAAACTGACCGGTTCAATTCAAGGAAATAAAATTAATTTAGGTGCAGTTGCAGGAAAAAATCAAGGCACAATAAGTGAAGTAGAGAATTATGCAACAGTTAAGAACACGGCAACTACAACTCAAGGTAATTATGTAGGTGGTATAGCCGGAGTAAATGAAGGCACTATTTACACAGTTTCAAATTATGGAAACATAGAAGGGTATTCACTTATAGGTGGTATAGCTGGTCAAGCGCAAGGAAGAATAAGTTCAGCAGCTAACTTTGGAATTGTAAAATCAAGAACAGGCTATGCAGATACTGCAGGCGGTATAGTGGGAGCAATTGATAAAAAGAATCCTTCTACAATAATTAATAATGTGTATAATCAAGGAAATGTACGTGGCGGAGATAATGGTAAAGCCGGCGGTATAGTAGGAATAATACAAAATACTACATACACCGGTGAGATTAAAATTATAAACGCCTATAATACAGGAGAATTAACGGCAAATGAAAAAAATCCAATATCACCGACAGGCGGAATCTCAAAAAATACTTTCTATCTTGCTGGTGAAACAGATTGGAGCTTAGGCAAAGTATCAGTAGAAGATTTCAAGACTACAGAAATAATAGACAAATTAAATATACCTGACGACGTTATAATTGTAGATACTGATGATGAATTTGTGTTTACTAAAGATGATTATCCTACTCTAAGGTGGCAGGGATTAGAAAGCGAAGAAGAAGTAATTCCTGAATTAGAGGATTTAAAAAGAGCAGCGGATATTCTTAAAGTAACAGTGCAAAGCACTCCTAATGAGTTAAAATCACCTGTGACTGATGATAAATGGATAAGATTAGTTGACTATGATAAGGGTGGAGATTATTCCATATCAATTTATTGGGAGTCATCCGATGAAACTCTTATAGAAATAGATGGCGATATTGGATTTATCACATTGCCTGATGAAGGTGAAAGAGAAGTAAGGCTGACAGCAACCTTATCTAAAGGCAGCTATGAACTTAAAAAACATTTTGATTACATATTAACAAAAAACAAACCTGCAGAAGACGATGATGAGAAGTATTTAAGTGATGCGATAAAAAGCCTTGAATGGTTTAATTTGAAATTAAACTCGGACAAAGATAATAATGTTAATGTGCATATGAAGGATGTACTAAAGGCAAAAGGATTTGAAGGAATAGAAGTAAGTGTTAAATCATCAGACAAACAAGAATTTATAGATTTAGACGGAAATATTGATTATATGTTTGATGAAGAACATTTAAGATATGGATTACCGGGCAACAGACAGGTTGAATTGAATTTTGAGTTTTCAAAAGGTGAAGCAAAAAAAGATTATGCTATTCGTACTGTAATAGGATGGGACAGAGACAGAGTCAGAGATGCCATACGAACAAATATTATAGAACCGTTAAGCAATAATTTAATTGGAAGCAATGAGTCATTTGACAAAATAAAAGAAAGCTTTGAGGTTCCGACAAGTATTCAATATACAATGCTTTCATGGGAATCATCAGATAGCGGTGTTTTAAAGGTAGTGAACAGTTCAATACCTCTAAGTCCAAGCACAATTAAGCCTATCCGAAGCAGTGAAGATAAAAAAGTAAATTTAGTGTGCAAAATACAATTTAATCATGATTTTTACGAAACAGAGGACTTAATATTAACGCAAAAATATGAACTGACTGTCTCGGGAGATAATGTAAATGATACAATTGCAGAAATGCAGAAGCTCTTAGATGATAATTACACAGTTGATAAACTCAAAGATTTCACTAATAAGCAAGCAATAAATCCGGATGATGTCAGAAATGATATTCAACTCATAATACCACAAGATACAGGCATAGATAATTACTTTGATTATAAGTTTGAAGTCAGCAGTGACAGTGACTTGCTTGTAGTAAATTCTTACAGAGCAAATGTTTACAGACCATTGCCCGGAGAAGAAGCAGAAGAAGTAAACTTGACAGTGCATATGAAGCATAAAGAAAAGAATATAGAAGTTACAAAACTTATACCGATTAAAATCACTGCTCTATCACAGAAGGAAATAGATGATGAGATTAATTTGATGCAATTAGCTAAAGAAAATTATTTCAAAGGAATAAAAGGAGATAATCTCAGTGCTGATGAGATAACAAGCAATTTAAGAGTATTTAGGGAAGTAAACTTAATCAACGGTGAATTAGTATGGACAAGACATATAAATGATGACAGAAATACAGGAATATGTCCGGATAATATAGAAGGATGGGAAAACCAAGAGCAATGGAGACTGTTCAGGTCAAGTAAGCCTAATATAATAGCACATGAGAATCTGTTAGTTACAAAACCTGAATTTAATACTGAGGTAAAAATAGAGAGCAGTCTATCCAGCATAGTGTATGGCAAATACGCATTAAAATATCCGAATATAGAGGATTTTCAAAAACTTTATAAGCAAAATGTATCTGCCGTAGTTACTGTTATAGGTGAAAAAGGAAACGGCTCAGGCGATCCGGAGGAAAAGCAAATTTCGGTAGGAACTGCTATAGTAGTATTTGAAGAGGATGGAACTTATTCGGTACATAAAAATGTCGGTATGGTAAATATAGATAAAGATAAACACGATGGAGGCTTCACAGCGTTTGGTGCATTACAGGCTACTACTGACGAATATCAGGCAAATGGTGATTGGATAACCTCAATTTATGGAATTACAGGACCTGTAACAGGCGGCTGGATGTTCACTGTTAATGGCGAGATTCCAAATTTCTCTGCCGGTCAGGTAAAACTAAAAGAAGGAGATAAAGTTATTTGGTTCTGTACCTATGATTGGGAAAGGGATAATGCTCCGACTTGGAAAGAGCTTGGCGGCGAGGAAGAAGAAAAGCTAAGTATAAAGATAAAAACTAATAAGACATCTCTAAGTATCGGTGAAGAACTGCCTCTTGTAGCAGAAGTACGCAAAGGAACTGCTGTAGTTGCGGATAAGGAAATATTGTGGCTAAGCTCCAATGCGGAAATAGCTGTAATAGAACATGGAAATCTGGTAGCTAAAAAAGCAGGTGAAGTTACCTTAACAGCAGCTCTTGCAGAAGATAAGAGCATAAAAGACAGTATAAAAATAAGAGTAAGTGAAGAAGGTAAAATTGACATAAGTATAGAGGATGCAATAAAAGCTTTGAGAAAGCATTATTCTAACAAAGCCGATTATACCTTCAGAGAGGCTATAGGCTATAATTATACAAGTGATAATATGGATAAGGATTTATTAGAGATTGCGTATAAATTTAAAACAAATGAAAATCCTAAATCTGCTTCTGAAAATGTAGGTAATATTATAGGACTGATAGCGGCAGGGAAAAATCCGTATAATCATAAGGGTAAAAATTATGTAGAAGCTTTAGTGTCTGCTCAAAACGCCGAAGGTAAATTTATCATAGGACAATATGATGATTACCCGACAACTCTTGCTTTTTCTGTCTTAGCCTTAGACATGGCTAATGCTCAATATGACAGGGAAAAAGCGATAGATGCTTTGATAAGATATCAGGATGCAAAAGGCAGTTTTGCCGGAATAGATGAAACTGGCATGGTTTTAACAGCTTTGGTAAGATACAAAGATAAAGCTCAGGTGCAGGATGCGATAAACAAAGGTCTAAGCTATCTTAAAGCAGAACAGGATGCAAATACAGGAGGTTATATAGTATATGGCGCAGAAAATCCGTATTCGGCATCGGCAGTTCTTCAAGGCTTGATAGCAGTAGGAGAAGATCCTTTATCAGAAGGATGGACTAAAAACGGAAAAACTATAGTGGATTCCTTGATGAGCTTCTATGAAGACGGACATTTTGAAAATAAATCAGAATATGGTACAGATATTGATATGATAACAGAACAGGCTTTTATTGCCTTAGCTGATGTATATATGGGCAAATCAATGTTTAATGAAATAAAACTAAACGATAACGAAATTGTCAGAATAGCAATCCAAAAGCCTGCTATATCTAAGATAATAGAAGGCGAGATAATAAAGCTGTTTGTAAATGGATATGACTCTAATAACAATTTAGTACCTGCCGGTAAAATAGAATGGTCAAGCTCAGACAGCGAAATAGCAACAGTAGATGAGGCCGGAATTGTAAAAACTAAAAAACCGGGTGAGGTTATTATAACTGCAAAGCTTGAGGGTAAAAGCATAAATCATAGTGTTGAACTAAGCATATCAGAAAAAGAATTTGAAACAAATTATACCGGAAGTACCGAAATATCAAGTGAAAATAAACTTGAGGCAAAGATAGAAGTGAAGAATTTAACAAAAGAGAAAAAATCGGTAACCTTGATAGTAGCTTTATATGACAAGAAAAGCAATAAAATGATAAGTTATGAAATAGAGAGAGCAGAATTAAGCAGCGATGAAGAAAAAGAGTTAGCTGTAGGTTTATTAATTTCTGTCAGCGGAGATTATTATATCAGGATATTCCTATGGGACAGCTTGGAAAATCAAACTATAATAATGAACGATTACACAGAATTTGAAATAGCTAATTAAAAAAAGGATATAATTCACAGCTGCGATTTAAGGTTATTAACAAATCTGTGAATTAATAAAGGGGAATATTTCCTCTTTAGCTTTAAATGCAAAAGAGGAGATTTCCCTGCTTTCGTATCAAAATAAATTCAATTGTTAAATACAAGGTAAAGGAGTAAAAAATGCGAAAAAATATTCAGAGAATCATGTCGATTGTATTAATTTTGCTTATGCTCATACCATCAATGGTCATGGCAGAACAAAATATTTCAATAGAGTATATTCAAAATAATAATGATGTAACTATAAGCGTAAGCAGCGTCAGAAACAGATCTGCAAGCATAACGATTAAAGATGAAATAAAATATTACTATATAAATCAAGGTGTAACGGATGATTTAGGGAAAATAGAATTTAAAACTACTTTAGACTTAGATAAGACTTACGAATGCCAGGTTAAAGTTGATGATAAGATAGCAACAATAGAAATTGTAATGAAAAGCTCTTCCAATCCGGAAGAACCTAAGGACGAGAAAGTAGACCTATATATTAAGGGATATAAGGGTGTTGTTTTAGACGAAAAAAATATTGTTATATCTGATAATGAAACTGTATTAAACTTAACAACCAGAATACTCGGCAGCAAGGGCATTGAATATGAAAATATAAACGGATATATAGCAAGTATTGATAATCAAAGGCAGCTTGACAGAGGAGAAGGCAGTGGATGGATGTATTCGGTAAATGGGGTATATCCTAATGTCGGAGCAGGTTTAGTAAGCTTAAAAAATGGAGATATCATAAAGTGGCTATATACTGAGAATTTGGGACAAGATATAGGAGCGCCGATGCCTTCAAACAGCTACAATACATCTGAATTGAATAAAATTATCGAGGAAACTCTAAAGATTATAAACAACAAAAATTCTACAGAAAAAGAGATAATAGAGGCAATACAAAAATTATTAGATTATTTTGGAGCTGTAACGGTAAACCTGACATCCGATGACATGAAAAGCATAGAGGAATTTGCTGAAGCGGCTTCGGAAAATATGGGAATAATTTTAAATTCCATAGGCACAATAAAGGATAAAAATGCAATAAATAAAATAATTGATAAAATATTGGATATTTCCATTAAAGTTGAAGATAAGCTGTCTAAAATCAGCGAAGATTCAAATAGAAATATAAAAAAGAGTGTTAAAATAAATGCTGTTGAGAAGAGTAGAAATATCAGTGAATTTACACTGTCAAAGCTGTTTTTAGAAAGGGCAGTGCTCAAAAAAGTAGAGAATGTAAAAATATTTTCAAATCAAGCTTTAATTGAAATAGCTCCTGACTTTATAGGTAAAGATATAAAAGATGATATAAAAATAAAATTTGAAAAGAATAAAAGTGAAGTAATTATAAAATTAGAGCAATCTGAGAGGGAGTTAAATATATTAGAAAATCCGCTCAAGATAACGCTGGATTATGACGCTGATATGACAAATAAAAATAATCTTACTGTAGTTTTGGTTGGTGAAGACGGAATAAAAAGCTTGATAGGGGGAGTATATGACCAATCTGCAAAGGGCATTAAATTTTTAACTCATAAATTAGGTGAATTTAGAGTAGAAGAGAATGAGTCTGCATTTAAGGATTTAACAAATTACAAATGGGCAGAAGAGGCTATAAACAGCATGACAGCAAGAGGAATAGTAAACGGAAGCACCTTAGATAAATTTGCACCTGCCGACAATATCACAAGAGCCGAGTTTTCTGCGTTGATATCAAGAATGCTAAAGTATAACGAAAATTTAGAAGGAAGCTTAGCTTTTAAAGATGTGAATAAGGATAAATGGTACTATAAATCTATAGCAGCAGTATATAGAGAAGGTCTTATAAACGGCAAGTCCGAACTTAGCTTCGATCCGAACGGATATATCACCAGAGAGGAAATGTCGAAGATAATAGGAGAAATATTGCTGAAAAATTCATATAAAAAACAAGACAAAACAGCATTAACAAAATTCAGCGATGGAAGTACCATTGCATCATGGGCAGAAGAAGGAGCTGTGATTACAATTCATAACGGGATAATAAAAGGAACTGACGGAAAATTCAATCCAAAAGCAAATGCTACCAGGGCAGAAGCCGCATTAATGCTGTACAGATTATATGAATTGATAATGAAGTAAAAATTTTATGGTTTCTTAAGTTTTGAGAGTTATAAATAATTTTTAAATTTTTCGGGCAGAGTTTTCAATAAAAAACTATTGACATTTATGATAAATTTTAATATCATAAATTGAAATAAATATATTGCAATGATAAAGAGGAGTAAATATAAAAAGCCTTTAGAGAGTGCGGTGCCTTGGCTGAAAGACTGCATAGGAAATATATATTGAAGGTAGCTTTGGAGCATTTAATCTGAAATAGCAGTAGGATTAAACGGATAAAACCGTTAAATAATTAAGAGCCGTAATTGGAATTTAGGTGGTACCGCGGGTTTTCTCGTCCTATAGGATAAGAAAACTCGCTTTTTTGTATATAAAGAAGGAGGAAGAAATATTGAATACAAAATATAATCCGAAAGATTTTGAAGAAAAAATTTATAAGGCGTGGATGGATGAAAATTGCTTTAAGGCGGATGTAAATAAGGATAAAACCCCTTACACGATTGTTTTGCCTCCGCCAAACATCACAGGGCAGCTTCATATGGGGCATGCGCTTGATCATACCTTGCAGGATGTTCTAATCAGATGGAAAAGAATGCAGGGCTTTGAAGCCTTATGGCTGCCGGGTACAGATCATGCAAGCATAGCTACAGAGGTAAAGGTAGTTGAAAGGATAAGAGACGAAGAAGGAAAATCCAAGGAAGAGCTTGGAAGAGATGAATTTCTTAAAAGAGCGTGGGCTTGGAAGGAAGAGTACGGCGGAAGAATAGTAGAGCAGATGAGAAAGCTCGGTAACTCCTGTGACTGGTCAAAAGAAAGATTTACAATGGATGAAGGCTGTAATAAGGCTGTAACGGAGGTTTTTATCAAGCTTTATGAAAAGGGCCTTATATACAGAGGAAACAGAATCATAAACTGGTGTACAGATTGCTTGACCTCCATATCGGATGCCGAGGTTGAACATGAGGATAAGCCCGGAAAATATTACTATGTAAAATATCCGTATGCTGATAATCCTGATGAGTATTTCATAGTTGCTACAACAAGACCTGAAACAATATTCGGAGATACCGCAATAGCCGCACACTATGATGATGAAAGATATAAAAATCTTATAGGAAGAAAAGTAATAGTTCCTTTAGTGGGAAGAGAGATAGAAATTATAGGTGACGAATACCCTGATATGACTAAGGGTACCGGAGCGCTTAAAATAACTCCGTGCCATGACCCTAACGACTTTGAAATAGGCTTAAGACATAAGCTCGAATTTATTTCCTGCATGAATGAAAACGGAACGATGAATGAAGTTGCCGGCAAATACAACGGCATGGACAGATATGAGTGCCGAAAAGCATTTGTCAAAGAGTTGGAAGAAAGCGGATATATATTGAAAATTGAAGATACAGCTCATAACGTAGGAACCTGCTACAGATGCCACAGCGTAGTTGAGCCAAGAGTTTCCGACCAGTGGTTTGTTAAGATGGAAGAGCTTGCAAAGCCTGCTATTGAAGCTGCACAAAACAAAGATGTAGAATTTGTTCCCGAAAGATTTACAAAGATATATTATAATTGGCTTGAGGGGATAAGAGATTGGTGTATATCAAGACAATTATGGTGGGGACACAGAATACCTGCATATTATTGTCAGGATTGCAAAGAAATGATGGTATTAAGAGATGCTCCGCATAAATGTGATAAATGCGGCAGCACTGATATTAAGCAGGATGAAGACGTACTCGATACGTGGTTCAGTTCAGCCTTATGGCCGTTTTCGACGCTGGGCTGGCCTGAAAAAACACCTGAACTTGATTATTTCTTCCCTACAAATGTCTTAGTTACAGGATATGATATAATATTTTTCTGGGTTGTAAGAATGGTGTTCTCAAGTCTTGAACAGCTTGGAAAGGTTCCGTTTGAGCATGTTTTCATTCACGGACTTGTAAGAGATGCGGAAGGAAGAAAAATGTCCAAATCTCTCGGTAACGGTGTAGATCCGCTTGAAATTATAGACCAATACGGAGCGGATGCTTTAAGATTTATGCTTATGACAGGTATATCTCCGGGAAATGATACAAGATTTAAAGTTGAGAAGCTTGAGGCTTGCAGAAACTTTGCAAATAAGCTTTGGAATGCTTCGAGATTCGTTTTGATGAATTTAGAAAATGATTCTGAAAGCAAAACCATTTTAGATGAAAAAACAGCATTTGCAAATTTGAAAACAGAAGATAAGTGGATAATTTCAAGAGTAAATACAGTTACAAAAGAAGTTACTCAAAACCTTGATAAGTTTGAGCTTGGTATAGCCGCACAAAAAATATATGATTTTATCTGGAACGAATACTGCGACTGGTATATAGAGATAGTTAAGCCGAGATTATATGGCGATGACAAATTGACTAAGGATACTGCTAAATTTGTACTGATAAAAGTTCTTAAAGATATGCTTAGGCTGCTTCATCCGTTTATGCCGTTTATAACAGAGGAAATTTGGTCTAATTTGCCGGGTACTTCCTCAAGGCTTATAAAATCTGATTGGCCAAAATATGCTGACATCGAAAGCTTCCCGGATGCAGAGCAAAATATGCAGTTTATCATGGAGGCAGTAACAAAGATAAGAAATATAAGAGCCGAAATGAATGTTGCTCCGTCAAGAAAGGCAAGAGCCGTATTCATACCGTCAAAGGAAAGTGTACGCTCATATCTTGAAAATGCTTCACAATACTTTGCTACTCTTGCAAATATAACAGAAATACAAATAGTAAACAATAAGTCTGAAATAAGCGAAGATACTGCAACAGGAGTAATAGATGGAACGGAAATCTGCTTGCCGCTTGCTGATTTGATAGACTTTGAAAAAGAGATAGAGAGACTTGAAAAAGAGAAGATTAAGCTTCAATCAGAACTTGACAGAGTTAAAGGAAAACTTTCAAATGAAAAATTCATGAGCAAGGCGCCTGAAAACGTAGTAGCTGAGGAAAGAGAAAAAATGGCTAAATATCAAGATATGATGAATACAGTTTCAGAAAGACTTGAACAAATGAAAAATAGATAATATTATAATTACAAATAATAGTGTTAATAATTAAGGTGGGATTTTAATGGCTATAAGTAAAGTTATGCTTGCGGCATTAAAGGCTTTGTCTTATCCTGATGTAGATATAAAAAAAACATATAAATTACATCGTAGGGTAAAGAATTTAAAAGGCAGGGGTTTCAAGACATCTAAAAATTATAAAATATGGGACCATTTAATTCTAAACGGAGAACATGAAATTCCTGTGCGAATATTTTCTCCTAAAGATGAAGAAACTGACCGTATGCTTTTATTTTTTCATGGCGGAGGCTGGGTATCAGGAAACATTGACAGCTATACGAAGGTATGTGCTAATATGGCTCGTTTAACTAAGCATATTGTAGTTTCGGTAGACTATAGATTAGCACCGGAAAACAAGTTCCCTATCGGCTTGGAAGATTGCTATGCTGTGGCAAAAAAACTATATACAGATGAAAACTACAGCGATATAAAACCCGAAAACATAACTGTTATCGGTGATAGTGCAGGAGGTAATTTAGCGGCTGCTTTATCACTTATGGCAAGAGACAGAAAAGAGTTTATGCCTGCAAAGCAAATACTGATTTATCCTGCAGCAGGCAATGATTACAGTGAAAATTCACCATTTGCTTCAGTTAAAGAAAATGGAAAGGATTATCTTTTGACTTCAAAAAGAGTAGAGGGATATATGGATCTTTATATTTCTTCTGAGGAGGATAAAAAAAATCCGTATTTCTCTCCATTATGTGCTTGCGATTTGACAAATCAACCTGAAAGCTTAATAATTACCGCTGAATTTTGCCCATTAAGAGATGAGGGAGAAGCTTATGGCGAAAAATTACTAGAAGCAGGAAACAAGGCTTATATATATCGTATCCCCGATGCATTACATGGATACTTTTCATTGCCGCCTAATTTTGATATGGTACAAAAAACCTATGATATAATAAACGAATTTCTTTGGAGGTGATTTCTTGGATAATAAGAAAGTACAAAGAAGTTGGAGGAAACTTGATAATGCTGCCAAGATATTTCCGCCTACTGTTAATAGTAGAGATAGCAAGGTGTTTAGATGCACCTGTGAATTATACGAAAATGTAGATAAAGATGTGTTAAAAAATGCTCTGGATTTAACTATAGAAAGATTTCCGTTCTATAAATCGGTGCTTAAAAAAGGAATGTTTTGGTACTACTTAGAGGATAGCTCAATAAAGCCTGTTGTCAGAGAGGAATACAAAATGCCGTGCGCGCCTATTTACAGCAGCATCAGAAGAAATCTTCTGTTTGAAGTTACTTATTTTGAAAAACGTATAAATTTAGAAGTATACCACGCATTATCAGATGGAACAGGAGCATTAAATTTTTTAAAAACATTAGTATTTTATTATCTGAAAGAAAAATATTCTAAAGAACTTGATGGTAAGCACTTAATGTTTAATTACAATGCCTCTGAAAGAGAAAAGGTAGATGACAGCTTCTTTAAGTATTACTTAAAAAAGAAGCTTCCTTTTAAGGAAAAAACGCCAAGAGCCTTTAGATTTAAAGAAGAATATGTTGATATAGGAATTGTTCGTGTTATTGAAGGAAGAGTATCCGTTAAAAAATTGTTAGAAAAGGCACATGAACACAACTCTACACTTACAGCCTTTTTACTTTCGATACTTATTCGCTCTATAGGACAATGCATGGCTATGCGCGATAAAACAAAGCCTGTAGTCGTTTGTGTTCCGGTAAATTTAAGAAATTTCTTTGAGTCTGAGTCAGCAAGAAATTTTTTCGGTGTAGTAAATATTGAATATAATTTTATGAAAAATAGCTCTGAATTATCGGATATAATAGAATACGTGGATAAATCTCTGAAAGAGAAAGTAACCGCTGAGAAATTAAGTGAACGTATGATTAGACTGTCAGCACTTGAAAATCAATTTGCTGCCAAGATTATACCGTTATTTTTAAAAAATCCTATTATGAAAATAGCGTCTATGTTAGCGGACAGGGGTGTAACCGCTGCATTCTCTAATGTAGGAAAAATCGAAATGCCGGAGGAATTTAAACCATATATTAATTTGTTTGATGTATTTACATGTACGAAGCGTTTGCAGGTTTGTATGTGCTCATATAATGATAACTGCGTTATTAGTTTTACATCACCGCTTGTAAGCACAGATGTACAGCGCAGATTTTTTAAAACACTTGCAGGATATGGTTTAGATGTAGAAATAACCACAAATCTTGATATAAAGGAGAATGAAGATGCTATATTGTGAAAATTGCAAGGTCAGTGTCACAGGCAACCATGAAAAATGCCCATTATGTCAAGGTGATATTATAGGAGAGCCAAGCCAAACAAATGCTTTTCCGATTATAAAGGAAGAAAAGCATCTGATATATTTAATACTTAAAATTACCGCTCTTATAACTATAGTAGCCGGTGCTGTATGTATTTTAATAAATGTAGCATTTGGCGGCAGATGGTCATTTTATGTTATAGCAGGCTTTGTAACCGGATGGATAGTTATATGGATAACAGTTAAAATGCATGGCAATATTACAAAAAATACAATTTGGTTAACTGTAATTATATCTATATTGTCAATTATATGGGATATATTAACAGGCTATAAAGGCTGGTCTATAGATTATGTCCTCCCGCTGATATGCTGCTTTGCCATGATTGAGATGTTTATTGTTGCAAATATCAAAAAACTAAGAATAGAAGATTATATAGTTTATTTAATAATAGATATATTATTTGGTATAGTTCCTCTTATTCTTCTTCTTTTGGATATTGTAAAGATTGTTTATCCGACACTTATATGTGTTGCAGGAAGTATAGTATCATTGGCGATATTAATTCTTTTTGAAGGAAAGGCATTAAAAGCGGAAATTGTAAGAAGAATGCATATATAAAAACAAGCTGTTTACGCTTGTTTTTTATTATTTGCACAAAAAAACATTGCAAAAATTTGTATGTGTGCTATAATAACCATGGATTTGTCTTGTATCTATATTTAGAACGAGAACAGAAATTGAACTGTTACTTATCAAATTGAAGAGCATATTTACCTATATGGAAGTAATGCGTTGATACCATTGTTATAGCCTTTCTTTTTGTGTTGCACATTTCTAAGAATATTTCAATTTTCTAATGATATAAGACTAATTTAATTTTATTACTTAAAATAGGAGAAGTAAAATGAAATTAGGAAAAGTTATCAAATTAATAGGCTGTTTTTGTGCTGTAACTATTCTTTTAGTTGGGTGCAATAATTCAAGTAAAGAAGAAAAAGATGATGCATCTGTTAAAGAATTAACAAAAATAGTGGTTGGCATACCTCAAGATATTGATTCATTAGATCCGCATCTATCTAACGCTACAGGTACACAAGAGATTATGTATAATGTGTTTACAGGCTTATTTTCACCAAGTTCCGGCGGAGAATTAGTACCTGAAATAGCACAAAACTATACAGTAAATGACGATATGACATCATACAAATTTAAGCTTAATCAAGGTATTAAGTTTCATGATGGAAGCGATTTAACCTCAGCGGATGTTAAGTACTCCCTTGATAGACTATGCGGCAATACCGGCGATCAGGATAAACCCTTGTCAAGCTCATATGCTAATGTCATTGATAATGTAGTTGCAGAGGATGATTATACAGTTATAGTTAATCTAAAGCAAACTGATGTGGCATTCCTGTCTAAAATGACAATAGCTATTATACCTGAAAATTCAGGTGCTTCTCAAGCTGAAAATCCTGTTGGTGCAGGTCCTTATAAGTTTAAAAGCTATACTCCGGGTGTAAGCATAGTGCTTGAGAAAAATAAAGATTATTATATATCAAATCAGCCTCATATAGATGTTGCGGAGTTTAAGATATTCAGCGATATGAATACTGCGGTATTGTCTTTGTCTAACGGCGAGATTAACTTAATGAATATAACAGAAGATATAATACCTCAAATACCGGCAGATAGATTTACAATTGTCGATTATCCTATGAATACCGTTCAGATATTAGGTCTTAATAATGACTTTCAAGCATTTAAAAACAAGAAGGTCAGAGAGGCTATAAATTATGCAATTGACAAAGATGAGATAATTTCAATGATTTCACCAAATGCTGCAAAATTAGGTTCAAATTTTTCCCCTGTTATGTCTTTATATTATCAGGATGGTCTGGAAAATATGTATAAAACCGATACTGAAAAGGCTAAAAGCTTATTAAAAGAAGCTGATTATGAGAACCTGAAATTTACTTGTAAGGTGGCAAGCGAATATAAATTAAACGTAGATGCGGCGCAAATTATTAAACAACAGCTGTCAAAGGCAGGAATTGATATGCAGATTGAAATAATTGACTGGAGCACATGGTTAGATGATGTTTATACAAACAGAAATCATGAGGCGACAATAGTAGGATTTACCGGCAAGCTTGATCCTGACGGAATTTTAAAAAGATATGTATCCGACTATAGTAAGAATTTTATAAACTACAATAATACTGAATATGATAACCTTATAAGCTCAGCTGCTAAAGAAGTGGACAATGACAAGAGAATTGCTTATTATAAAGAGGCTCAAAAAGTTCTTGCAGATGATGCCTCCTCAGTATTTATAATGGATCCATCAAATCATGTAGTTGTAGATAATAAAATAGAAGGATATGTTAGTTATCCGATTAACTTTATAGATTTAAGAACATTAAAATTTAAATAATTAAAAGGCTGAAAGAATGTTAAAAAGAATTCTATACTCAATTTTGACTTTGTTGTTAGTATCCATAATAATATTTGTAATATTTCAATTTATACCGGGAGACCCTATATTGTCAAAGCTGGGGGAGGAATCGGATGAGGCTTTAGAGCAAGTTTTACGTGAAGAGTTTGAGTTGGACAAACCCGTATTGCAAAGGTATTTTTCATGGTTAAACAAGCTGCTGCATTTTGATATGGGTAAATCTATAAGATATAATACATCTGTTAACAAACTAATTGCAGAAAGACTTCCAAATACCTTGGGTCTGACCATATTATCATTTACTTTTATTATATTTATAGGAATACCACTTGGAATAATTGTTGCAAAGTACAATAAATCTAATAGAGGTGCAGGTATAATATTTAATATAATTACTCAGCTTGGCATTGCTGTTCCGTTTTTTTTCTTTGCCTTAGTTTTAATATTGATTTTTAGCATAAAATTAAAGCTAATTCCGGTTGCCTCGTTTCAGCCTATAACAAACGGAATTTTACAGTTTGTTAAGGGCTTGATATTACCGGCAATTGCAGTTAGTGTATCGGCTATATCTATTACCGTCAGATATGTCAGAAATTCAATACTGGAACAGTTAAATGAAGATTATGTTTTGCTTGCAAAAAATAAAGGTGTAAAAGAAAAACGAATATTATACAAGCATGTTTTTCGCAACGCTATGGTTCCTATTGTTACAATATTGGGAATACTGTTTGTGAATATAGTTACAGGAAGTATAGTAGTAGAAGCGGTATTTTCAATACCGGGTATAGGATCCTTATTAACAGCGGCAATAAAATCAAAGGATTTACCGTTGACACAAGGGATTTGTGTATACATATCCTTTGTGGTCATTTTGGTATTTTTACTTTTAGATATTTTATATAAAGTAATAGACCCAAGAATCAGAGTGAAAGAGTGAAGAAAAAACACTTCATTCTATGTTAATCGCGAATTGCTTTAATGGAGGTAAAGTTGAAAGAAATGAGAAATAATAATGAGAGCTTTTAAAAATAAGAATTTTTTGATAGGGTTTATTCTTATAGCAATTCTTGCAGCTATAACGCTGATAAGCTTGTTTTATACTCCTTATCCTCCTACACAAATAGATTCAAAGGCGCAGATGCTTCCTCCGTCTATACAGCACCCTGGCGGAACTGACAGATTAGGCAGAGATTTGCTGTCAAGAACTATGACAGCCGGACAAACTGCCTTTTTGATAGGTATTATTTCTGTAAGCAGTGCAATGATTTTCGGTGTGCTGTCAGGACTTATCGCGGGATATTTCCAAGGCTTTATCGGTAATATAATTATGAGATTTACCGACGCGTTTAAGGCCATACCGGGACTTTTGTTTGCTATGATGATATCTGCGGTTTTTGGAAAAAGTTTTATATCGACTACAGTAGCAATATCTATAATACTTATGCCTTCATTTATCAGAATTACAAGAGCAAATGTATTAAAGATTAAATCCGTTGAATATATAGAATGGACTTCATTAATCGGATTAAAGCCATTTAGAGTAATGATAATCCATATTTTGCCTAATATTATATCTTCAATTATTATAACAGCATCTATGGGATTTGCTGATGCTGTTTTGATAGAAGCTTCGCTTAGTTATCTCGGATTAGGAATTCAGCCTCCTAATCCCAGTTGGGGACAAATGCTAAGCGAAGGACAGGCATTTGTGATTACAGCACCCTGGCTTGTTTTACTGCCCGGAACAATGATAACATTATTGGTGTTGGGATTTAATTTGCTTGGAGATGGATTAAGTGACTTGTTAGATGCAAAATCTAATAATAAGGAGGACTAAATGCTGAATGTAACTAATTTGACTGTTGAAATCAGAGAAAACAAACAGTCCTATGAGGTGCTGTCAGATATAAGCCTTAGCGTTGAAAAAAATCAGACATTAGGACTTGTCGGCGAATCAGGCTGCGGCAAAAGCATGATTGCTTCATCAATTATGGGACTGTTAAGAAAAAATAAAAGAATTACGGCAGGTTCAATTTATTTAGATGATACAGATTTAACAAAATATAGCGAAAAAGAATATGAACAAATTCGCGGAACAAAGCTGTCTATGATATTTCAAGATTCTATGGCTTCCCTAAATCCTCTTATAAAGATAGGAAAGCAAATAGAGGAAGCTTATAAGATACACTATAAGCTGACTAAGAGTGAACTGAAAAATAAGGTTAATAATTCCTTAGCTGATGTTGGATTTAAAAATACCCCAAATACTATAAATAATATTGATAATATCATTAACAAGTATCCTCACAATTTAAGCGGAGGGCAAAGACAGCGTGTAATGATAGCAATAGCAATAGCCTGCAATCCTCAGTATCTTATAGCTGATGAGCCAACTACGGCGCTGGATGTTACTACTCAAAACAAAATATTGAATCTAATTAAAAATATACAAGAAAAAAACAATATGGGGATAATATTTATATCTCATGATATTACTGTTATTAACAATCTCTGTACTCATATAGGAGTGATGTATGCGGGTAAAATAGTTGAATACGGCAAAACCTATGATATTATAAAAGACCCGAAGCATCCATATACAAAGGCTCTTATTCAATCTATACCGAATACTGACAACAAAAATAAGCCGCTTACCGCAATAGATGGATTCGTTCCTGCGCTGAATGAGAGAAAGAATAGTGAATGTATATTTTATGACAGATGCAAGGATAGAACAGATAAATGCAAAGCTGAAATTAAAGATGTACAAATTGATAATAATCGCAAGGTTTCCTGCACTCTTTATTATTAAAGCGTGAAAATATTTCACGCTGAAAAATGTTTCACATTATTTGTGATGCCGCTTCAAAGTTTGACTGCATTAAGTCTACGGCATAATAGGAGTTTAGTATGAACAATTATATATTAAAGGTAGAAAATTTACAAAAATCATATGATAGTTTCAATTCACACAGCATGTTCAAAAGAAAAAAGAAATTTAAGGCTGTCAGTGATATATCCTTTGAAATTAACCGCGGAGAAATTGTTGGATTAATAGGAGAATCAGGCTGCGGAAAAACCACTGTCGGTAAAATTATAACAAAGCTTACAGAGGCTGATTCCGGAAATGTAATATTTGAAGGCAAAAATATATCTAAGCTGTCAAAAAAAGACCTGCAGCCGATAAGAAGTAAAATACAAATGATATTTCAAAACCCAAGCTCTGCATTAAATCCTCAGATGAAGATACAAAGGGTTTTAAAAGAAGCTTTATTCAGCATAAATATAACTGATAAAGAGGAACAGGAAAATATCATTAATCAATATATCACGAAGATAGGACTGACAAAATCTTATCTGTCAAGATACCCTCATGAGCTAAGCGGAGGTCAAAAACAGCGTATATGTATACTCTTGGCACTATTGACCAATCCAAGCCTTATAATTGCTGACGAGGTGGTATCTGCTCTTGACTTGTCCGTACAGGCTCAGATATTAAATTTGTTAAAATCCCTGCAGGAAGAATTAAGCCTATCTATGCTTTTTATATCTCACAACCTAAACATTGTATACTATATGGCAGATAGAATTATCGTAATGTACATGGGAGAGATAGTGGAAAGCGGAAATTGTGAAGAGATTTATAAAAATTGCAGACACCCATATACCAAACTGTTGCTTTCATCAGTTCTAAGTCTTGAAGATAATCAAGAAATCGAGGAAGAAATTAATACAGAATATAAGGATAAGAAAAATGATAATGCCTGTGTTTTTTTCGACAGATGCCCAAAAAGCATGCCAATCTGCAATCAGAAAAAGCCTGAAAATATAATTATAAATGATAATCATACCATAAAATGCCACTTTGCAGAATAGAAAAATAGATTGCTGAGAGCATAAGCTTATGATAAAAAAACATTTAAGAACAGCATTTGCCAATAATAACGACGGAACAGCATTATCATAATAGTCTTATCTGACAGAGAGAATCTATATTGATGTTTATTTATCTATTACAATGCAAAGTGTTTTATCCTAACCAATTAAACAGGCATCATGCGGTATGTTAGATAATAGTGGTCGAATAAGCTCTGAATAAAATTCATTAGACAAAGTTCTTCCATTTATAAATTGTGACATGTATGTACTCATTGTTTTTTATTTTCTAAAGCTTTTTATAGTATATTCTTGTATCATTATTCCAACAGTCTTTACGTGTTTCCGAATAGATGTATCCATATTTCTCATACAACCCTATATGATCAGTTCCGAGATATATAACTGAATGATTCTCTGATTTTGCTTCTTTCTCAACATGCTTTAGAAGTTTTTCACTGTATCGATTACCTCTATAATCGTGATAAGTGAATAAAAAACCTATCCAAGGAAGCATGCTTTCATCACGGATACAATCCTGATAAGTAAGTGTTGCAAATGAAACTATGTTTTTTCTATCAACTAGCAGAAATAGCTTGCCATTGTTCCCCAAAAGCTCATTAAATTTCTGCATATCATTTAATAATTTAAGAAGGAATTTTGCTGCTTCCCAATCTGCAAGCTCAATCTGTTCCTTCCAATGCTCTTTATTTTCACTCGAAAAATATTCAATAATTTCCACTTTATCAATCCCCTTAAATTTTAATTATAAAACAAGTATATCACAAATATTGCTTGCTTTCTACAAAAAAGGCGATATAAACAGGTACAAGGAACAGAGAAATCATTTTCATTATATTGATTGCCCATATTACATAGTTGATTGAAAATAAGTCAATATTATATATTAATAAAAAAGCTTGCGTATCACGTTACGTGATAGTGTACAATAACTTTGAGGTGATAAAAATAAAAAATATTATAAAAATGCTTTCAACGAATAAGGATTTTAGAATTGTAATTGCAGACACGTATCAAATTGCAGAAAAGGAACTAAATGATTTTACAGGTAACGATTATATTCGTGAGTTTTTAAAACAGATAATTACAAACTGCATCCTTTTATCTGCTATGAATGATTTTAATCAGAAAATAAGTTTTTCATTGCGCCTTTCAAAAGAAATATCTATTTTCTGCATGATAACAAATTCAAAGTTTAGTATAGAATATACCGGGAAACTCAGTCAGTTTGATGGAACTATAGCCGATTTATTTGACGGTAAATCTCTGTTATCGATAACAACAGGTGATTGGAATACAGGCTTACACACAGGTACAGTTGAGGCACATATTGATAATGTCAATATTTTATTTGATTATTTTACAGTACAAAGTGAACAGCTGCCGAGCCATTTTATAATGGCGGGGGACAATTCTGCCAGAGGGATGCTAATGCAGCCGCTTCCATTTGCCGATGAAAAGGTAATAGCTAAAAATGATGCTGAATTAGTATATCTGTCAAAGCAGCTAGAACAGACCGAGTGGCAGAAAGTGATAAACATATACAGCCATTTAGCAAATGTTATATCAGAAAGCAGTATAGAATAGAGAGGGCAATAATGAATCACTATATAAAAATCAAGGCATTTGCTGAACTAACCGGCATAAGCGTGAGAACACTACAGTACTATGATGAAATAAACTTGTTGAAACCGGCTCATATCAATGAGCTTGGACATCGTTTATATGATTCGGATTCTTTTTCAAAAATTTTTGTCATTCTTTCACTTAAAAATATGGGAATGAGTTTGAATGAAATTCATCAATATGTAAATAACAACAATTTTGATATTCAGATTTTTATTGAAGAAGAAAGGCGCAGAGTAGAAACAGAAATTACTGATTTACAGCTGCGTTTAATGCGCTTATCAAGACTAAATGAGAAAATAAAAGAAAATCAGGACATAACTCCATCCATTCTTCCCTTTTTCTCGCACATCGGAAACAACACTGCTGTTTCACAAGCGCAGATTGATAATCTAATAAAATATGATAAGGAAAAACCGGATTTCAATATAAAAGGCTGGAATGCTTTTATAAAAGATTTGAATTTCTGCTTTGCAAACAACTTATCTGCAAAGGATAAGAGAGCGATTAAATGTGTCCGATATTGGAAAGAGAGTGTTCTTGAAGCCAATAAAGTAAATGATGATATGGTGAAACTTGCGGAAGATTTTTATCAAAATACCTCTCAAAATACCTTTGGAATTACAGGAGATACCTATAAATATCTGATTGAAGTGATTGCTGAATACTATAAAACATAAATTTATTTTCACAACAAAAACAAAAGCGCATATTTACAGTGTTAAAACTGTAGATATGCGCTTTAAAAAAGTTTTTATATATTATTTCAAATCATCCATAGCCTTTTTAATTATAGCTGCTGATTTTCTGCATTTCTCTCCTGATACAGCACATATAGCAAATCTTATACCTTTTTTAAGAGAAACCAGATATAAGTTTTGTTTTGTCAATTCTTCCATAAGTTTTTTAGGCTCAGGATGCTCTATAGTTATGAAGAAACCATCTCTGTACGGTAAAGTTTTAAGCCCTACTTTTTGAGCTTCATCAACAAATATTTTTGCTCTTTCCTGAAGCATTTGCTTATTTTCTTCAACTTCTTTCAAGTATGCCTTAAGCTTGTCAGGGTCTGCATATATAGTTGACATAACTTCCATAGCTCCTCTTGTACCGTTTGACCAGTTCGCGCGGCCTGAGTGCATACAAGAATATTGGAATTCTATAGCTAAATCTTCATTTGAAGAAATACCTATAGCTGCTCCCGAACGCATACCGTACATAGTATATCCTTTAGACATGCTGTATGCTATCATTACAAACAAGTTTTCAGGAAGATTTGAGAATTTTTTAAAGAATTTTCTTCTTTCCTGACCTTCTCCCGCAAAATCTATATAAGCAGTATCAACCAGTAAAATTACTCTGTTATTTTCATCTTTAGCAGCATTTTTGAAAATGTCTAAAATTTCATCCCACTCTTCATCCGATATACTGTATCCTGTAGGGTTATGTGCAGGAGTATTAAGTATTGTAAGAACTCTTTTTTGTTTTTTCATCAATGCTTCAAAGTGCTCTTTGAAAGATATTATGTTGAAATTTCCTTCTTCATTAAACAATGTAAATGTTTGAACTGTTCGTCCGATTTCTTCGGAAATTGTAGCATATGGAGACCAGTACCAATCACCGACCAATATCGCATCGCCGGAATTTGTATAGTTACAGATTGCATGCTTAACACCGCCTGTTCCTCCCGGAGTAGCAACCGATCTTATATGTGCATCAGGCTTGTAATCTCCGAAGCAAGCTGTTTCTACCGCATTTAAAAATCCGGGAGTTCCTGCTAAAGGAGCATAAGCAGCAATTTTTTCATTTGGCATATTTTTTAGTGTAGTATAAACCGAATCCATACAAATTAGATTTCCGTCATCATCATATAATGCACCTAAAGTAGCATCAATTACATTTTCCTTACCAAATTCATCAATAGCTTTTTTAGCTCTTCCTGATATTTCAAATATAGGGTCATTAGCTATAGGCCATCTCGCGTGGTCAGCAACCATATTAATAGACATATTATCACCTCATAGTGTTATTTGTTTGCAAATATTGCAACAATATTATTAACAAAATATTAACATACAAAAAAATAAATGTCAATTAAGGCCCATTGTCGGCAATATTAGGCTAATTTTAAAGCATTAAATATAAAACGTTGGAATTTTAACTTTATTTTGAATATCATTTGAATTTAGTTTTTTTATAAAACAAAAAATCTGAAAAAATATATTAAATTAATCTATAGTCAAAAACACTTCATTATATTAGTTTAGTATATATAAATATTAGTTAATATATTTAAAATATAAGCTTTATCAGAACTTTCAGATCAAAGTCGTTTGCTTGTCCGGTCTATATCGTATTCACTTATCTTATTAAATAGCTGACGTGTGCTGATTTGCAGTTTTTGCGCGGCTTCAGATACATTTCCGCCTGTCTGTTCCAACACCCAGCGTATATATTCTGACTCTGATTCCCTTCTGAAATCCTTTAAAGAAGCTAGTTTATAGTGTTGATTATGTAATGAATTTACATTTGAAAGCTGAGACGTTTTCTTTTTTATATTGTAAAGAATGGGGATTCCATCTTTTGTGATTATCCCGTCAGATGAAAGAACGACCATCCTGTCAATTATGCTTTTAAGCTCTCGTATATTGCCGGGATACTCATATGAAAATAAAAAATCTCTGGCTTGCTCGTCCATTCCGGTAATCTTAATATTATTTTCTTCCTGAGATTTTTCAAGAAAATACTTAATGAGATTATCCAAATCCTCTGTTCTTTCTTTGAGCGAAGGCACATTAATTACTATGGAGCTTATCCTGTAAAAGAAATCCTCTCTGAAATTCTTGTTGGCTACCTCTTCCGGCAAATCCTTATTTGTTGCGGAAATCAGCCTGAAATCTATATATTTTTCGATATTACTTCCTAATCTTTCAACCTTTTTTGTTTCAAGAACTCTAAGCAGCTTAACCTGTGTCGTCAGATTGATATCACCAACCTCGTCTAAAAACAGCGTTCCGTTATTTGATAGCTCAAACTTACCCTCCTTAGCTTTTGTAGCTCCGGTAAATGAGCCATGCTCGTGCCCGAATAGTTCCGATTCAAGCAAAGTTTCGGTAAATGAGCTGCAGTTTACAGCAACAAAGCTATTGCTGCTTCTTGAACTGCATAAATGTATATATTTAGCAGCTACTTCCTTCCCACTGCCTGACTCTCCGGTAAGTAGAATATTGACCTTTGAATTTGCAACTTTTTCACAATGAAGCAGCATTTTTTTGTAGCTTTCGTTATTGCTGTTCAACAGATATCCATTTAATAAACTTTCTTTCATATCTGCTCTTTTTTTCTTGTTGGATAAAATACTTTGAATTTTATTTGGCAAAGTATTAATTTCTTTGTTTAAATCTATATAGTCACTTGCACCGTTTTGCAATGAATAGCTGCCGTCGCTGTAAGAAGGACTTGATGCTGCTATTATTAACTCTGTTTTGGGAAAAGGTGATATGAAGTTTTGTATAGTATATTTCTTATCAAACAAATGATAGTCTGTTATAACAAAGTCGTAATCTTCACATGATAAAATATTAAATGCTTTATCAAGATTTTGGACAGCAGATATATTTTTGGTAATTTGTAAAAGTACATTTGTAATAATGCTTATATAATGCTTTTCGTTGTTTATTATCATTATTTTTATTTCGTTCATATTTTACCTCTCAACTATTATATACCTTTTAAGATTATATAATGAAAATTATTTCACGGTCAAGAAAAAAATTTCACTATAACCGTTCGGAAATTCACAAAAAAATCTTAGAAACATTTATTATAAATTTTTTTCATACTGAAATATCAATATTAAAAAAATATTTATACAAATTTTAATAGTTGGTATGTTATTTGCTTAACAAATAGGCAAGAAAAAAATAATTTAAGGAGGTGCTAACATCGAGCAAAGTAATAATTACAAACAATAGCAAGGTATATGAAAAATATAAGGGAAAATATGAGATTGTATTTTTAGAGGATAGAAGCTACATCGATGTTTTGGAAAAAACCAGAGATTACCTGCATCTTGGGTACAAGCTTCTTACACATCCTATGGCTGGAAGTCTTAAACCGAATCAAACACCTTACAAAACAGTTGTTGCTGAAAAGAAGTTCGGAAAAGCTGATTATGAAAGCATAATGCTCATAGAAAACAGTCTGCAGGCTGCTGAAAAATTTTTAAGATTTAAGCAAACCCCGAAATGGAATGACAAAATATTAAACGATTTTAAAACAGTTGATTTATCGTTTATTGAAAACGTTGTAAAAAATCCTGTGTTTAAAATTATGTAGAATTATCGATTAGAGTTTCGATATTTGCAATATTGATGAAAGCAGTAAATATCGGAATTTATATAAAAAGGAGGCAATAATTTTGAGATTAGAATTAGGCAAAATTAAAATTAATGATGTTCAATTTGGAAAAAATACTGAAGTTGTAAAGGGAACACTTTATGTTAACAAGGATGAAATAATAAATCTTGTACTTGAAGATGACAGAATTATTAAGGCTGATGTTGAATTAGCCAGACCGGGTGAGTCGGTAAGAATAGCTCCTGTAAAGGACGTTATAGAACCAAGAGTAAAGGTTTCAGGCAGTGGACAGATGTTTCCCGGAACTATAAACAAGGTTAAAGAAGTAGGAAATGGAAGAACCCATGCTCTTGTGGGAACGACTGTTATAACTTGCGGAAAAATAGTTGGTTTTCAAGAAGGACTTATAGATATGTCAGGACCTTCTGCAAAATACACTCCATTTTCTCAGACTAATAATGTATGTGTTGTAATAGAGCCTGCAGAAGGGTTAGAAACTCATGATTATGAAGCAGCGGGAAGAATAGCGGGATTAAAAGTTGCAGCATATATAGGAGAAGCAGGAAGAAATCTTGAGCCTGATGAGATAGTTGTATATGAAACAAAACCTATTCAGGAGCAAATTAATCAATACCCGGATCTTCCTAAGATAGGATATATTCATATGCTGCAATCCCAAGGACTTTTGCACGATACGTATTACTACGGTGTGGATGCTAAGGTTATGGTACCTACATTTATGTATCCTACTGAAATTATGGACGGTGCAATAATTAGCGGTAATTGTGTTGCACCTTGTGATAAAGTAACAACCTTCCACCACTTAAACAATCCTGTTATTGAGGACTTATATAAAAGGCATGGTGTGGATTTAAACTTTATAGGTGTTATATTAACTAATGAAAATGTATTTCTTGCGGACAAGGAAAGATCGTCTGATATGACGGCAAAATTATGTGAATTCTTAGGGCTTGATGGAGTAATTATTACAGAGGAAGGCTATGGAAACCCTGATACAGACTTAATGATGAACTGCAAAAAGGTAAGCCAAAAAGGAGTTAAGGTAGTTTTGATTACTGATGAGTTTCCCGGAAGAGACGGAAAATCACAATCCTTGGCAGATGCTGTTGAAGAAGCTGATGCATTGGTATCTTGCGGGAACGGAAATGTAATAATAGATTTCCCTCCTATGGATAAGGTAATAGGCACTCTTGAATTCGTTGAAACAATGATAGGCGGATATGAGGGAAGCTTAAAGCCTGATGGAAGCATCGAGGCAGAACTTCAAATTATTATAGCATCTACAATTGCAAACGGATATAACAAGCTTGCAGCTAAGGGATATTAAAAGGAGGAAAAAATAATGAATAAATTCAGAGTTGTCCACTATATAAATCAATTCTTTGCAAATATAGGCGGAGAAGAAAAGGCTGATATAATGCCTGAATTAATGATAGGAACAGTAGGACCCGGACTTGCCCTTCAAGCAGGACTGGGTGATGAATATGAAGTTGTTGCAACCATAGTATGCGGTGATAACTACTTTGGAGAAAATCTGGAAGAAGCCAAAGCAAAAATACTGGATATGATTAAGCCTCATAAACCTGATTTGTTTGTTGCAGGGCCTGCTTTTAATGCGGGAAGATATGGTGTTGCTTGCGGTACCATTGCAAAAGCTGTAGAAACTGAGCTTAATATTCCGGTTATAACAGGAATGTATCCTGAAAATCCCGGCGTTGATATGTTCAGAAAAGATTTGCATATTATTCAGACGGATATTTCAGCAGCAGGTATGAGAAAGGCAATGGGCAAGCTTTGCAGTCTTGCTAAAAAGATGGTAAATAAAGAAGAAATATTATCACCTTCCGAGGAAGGATATATTGAAAGAGGAATACGCGTTAACTATTTCAATGAAAGAAGAGGTTCAGAAAGAGCTGTTGATGTATTGCTTGATAAAATTGCCGGTAAAAAATATGAAACAGAATATCCAATGCCTTCATTTGACAGAGTTCCCCCAAATCCTGCGGTTAAGGATATTACAAAGATAAAACTTGCTGTGGTAACCTCAGGAGGTATTGTTCCTCAAGGCAATCCTGACAGAATAGAATCATCAAGTGCAACAAAGTACGGTGTTTATGACATTACAGGTATGGATAGTTTGACTAAAGATAGATTCATGACAGTACACGGAGGATATGACAGGGCATTTGTAACAGAGAATCCAAATTTAGTTGTGCCTTTGGATGTTCTTCGTGAAATGGAGAAAGAAGGAGTAATAGGAGAGCTTTGCAACTACTTTGTTACTACTACTGGGACAGGAACATCAGTTGGCAATTCAAAAGGCTTTGGGGAACAATTTACAAAAAAATTGTTGGAAGATGGAGTTGGAGCGGTTATACTGACATCAACCTGAGGAACTTGTACTCGTTGCGGAGCAACGATGGTAAAAGAAATTGAAAGAGTTGGAATACCTGTGGTTCATATGTGCACGGTTGTGCCGATATCATTAACAATAGGAGCTAACAGAATAATTCCTGCAATTGGTATACCTTATCCTTTAGGAGATCCAAACCTTGGAGAAGAAAAAAGTAAAAAATTAAGAAGAGAATTGGTAGAAAGAGCACTTAAAGCACTTCAGACAGAAGTTGACGGTCAAACGGTGTTTGAATAATAAGCACAATATTTTAAACAATTATAGGAGCTGTTGCAGATAAAGAGGCTGCAACAGCATCCTTATTCAAATAATAGGAGGATATATGGATACTCAAGTAGTAAAAATAGGACGTGTGATATCGTTTGCTGGTGCGTTTATTGCTTTTTTAATTGGTTCAGGCTTTGCCACAGGGCAAGAAATACTTCAATATTTTACTGCCTATGGTTATATGGGAGTAGCAGGAGCTATAGTTGTGTTTGGACTGTTTTTATATGTTGGAGTTAGTTTTATTACTGTCGGACAGGAAAACAAATTCCCTAAAGGAAGTGATATCTACACATATTATTGCGGCAGTAAAATAGGAAAATTCTATGATTATTTTTCAATTGTATTTATATATATGTCATTTATAGTTATGATTGCAGGCGCAGGCGCGACTTTAAATCAGCAGTACGGATGGCCTGTTTATGTCGGAGGTATAATAATGGCTGTTATTTCTGCAGGAACAGTTATTTTTGGACTTGGTAAAATTGTCGATGTAATAGGAAAAATCGGTCCGATAATCGTTATTATGTCTATATTATTAGGATTAACAGCAATTTTACAAAACCCTGCAGGTATAAGCAAAGCTAATGAATTGCTTCCGAATTTGGATATAATGAAAGCATCTACAAACTGGCTGTTTGCTGCGGGGTCATATGTAGGGTTTTGCATGCTGTGGCTGGCATCTTTTATGTCCTCAATGGGAGCGACGGCAAACAGTAAAAAAGAGGCGGCATATGGTGCTGTTTTAGGGGCGGCAGCTTTTTTTGCGGCAATACTTGTAGTATCACTGGGATTAATGGCAAATATAGAGCAGGTTTATACATCTATGATTCCATCTTTAATATTGGCTGCAAATATTCATCCTGTTGTTGCAATTATATTCTCAGTGACTGTTGCAGGAGGTATTTATACAACTGCTGTACCTCTTTTATGGACAGTATCTTCCAGAGTAGCAGATGAAAATACAAATAAATTTAAAATTATAACACTTGTATTGGCTGCCATAGGATGTTTTATAGGATTGATGGTTCCGTTTAACAAGCTTGTTAATATAATTTATGTAATTAACGGTTATGTGGGAATATTGCTGCTTGTAATGATGGTTATAAAGAGTATCAGAACTAAAAAAGTTCACAATATTTGATTTTTGAGTGAGATATGATAATTGCACATGTTGATTTCAGATAAATAAATCATATCTCACTCAAAAAAAATTATTACAATTCTTTACCAGTAAAAAAATATATTTTTTTGTTGACAATAGTATTAATTTGTTATATTATATAAAAGTCGTTGAAATGACGACCAAAATAAATAATTGATCCATTAGCTCAGCCGGCAGAGCACCTGACTTTTAATCAGGGTGTCCCGCGTTCGAATCGCGGATGGATCACCATTATAAATGACATTTGACGATCACCATGTGACGTTGGGTGTTGTTTTTTTATCTGATAAAGTTCTACTTTCTTCCTTTCTATTAGATAAATGAAGAATCAGAACTATTCTTTTATAGAGTGAATGTGTTTTACTTTTTTACTCCCTGAATTTGTTTTAAAAGCCTAAAAAATTTTTACCTTTTTTAAATTATATTATTACCCGGCATTGCATAAAAGAAATAATTAAAAGCTAATTATTCCTTATATAAAACGAGATTTATGGGAATGATAAAAAATATGCATTTTGGTATTGTAAAATGCAATGAGATTGTGTAGAATTATCTTGGGAAAATACGTATGTTTAAAAATATTTATATTATAATTTACGTGAATAATATTATATAAAATTGGAGGATCAAATGTCTGCAGAATATATTCATGAAGAATATGAGCCTATTGCTGATTTATCGATTATAGGGATGAACGGTGTCGAGGAGATGACACAAAAAATTGACGATTATTTACTTGAATGGCGTCAAGATGAGGTTAAGAAAAAAAGGATAAACACTTATAAGTTAAATGCTAAATCCATAAGATTCGGAAACGGAGAGGCAAAGGGGATTGTTTATGAATCTGTCAGAGGTCACGACGTATTTATAGTTTGTGATATGTATAATTATGGTATGACATACAAGATGTACGGCAGGGAAACATTGATGAGCCCTGACGATCATTTTCAGGACTTAAAAAGAATTATAGCTGCGATAGGAGGCAAGGCAAGAAGGATTACAGTAATTATGCCTATGCTGTATCAGGGAAGACAAGATGCAAGACAAATGAGAGAATCCTTAGATTGTGCTATTGCATTGCAGGAACTTGTACATATGGGAGTTGAAAATATAATTTCTTTTGATGTTCACGAGCCTAAAGTTCAAAATGCTATACCGCTTAGCGGCTTTGAAAATTTTCATCCAACTTATCAGATGATAAAAGCATTTGTAAGAAATGAAACAGACGTAAAAATAAACAGAGATAACATGATGATTATTTCTCCTGATGCAGGAGGGATGAAAAGATGTATTTATTATTCGACAGTTATGGGCTTAGACCTTGGTATGTTCTATAAAAGAAGAGACTATACAAGTGTAGTGAACGGTAAAAACCCGGTTGTAAGCCATCAGTTTTTGGGAGAAGACATTACAGGTAAGGACGTAATACTTATAGATGATATGATTGCATCCGGTGAAACATTGATTGATGCGGCAGCTAAATTGCGTGAAAGAGGCGCAAAAAAGGTATATATGTTTGCTGCTTTTGGTTTATTTAATGAAGGACTTGCAAGATTTGACAAAGCCTTTGAGGAAGGTTTGATTTCAAAGGTTTATACAACAAATTTGATTTATAGAACTCCGGAGCTAAAAGTACGTAAATGGTATCAGGAAGTTGATATGTCAAAATATATTGCCAGCATAATAGATGTTTTAAATTCCGACAAATCTTTAAGCGAGCTTTTGGACCCTGTTCAAAAGATAAAAATGTTGCTTGAAAAATAATTAACAAACATATATAATTAGCTTTGGCCGGATTGTATCACAATTATAAGAACATATAATTTATAATAAAATAATTAATATTAAAGGAAGGTATGTATTAATGAAGTATTCACAAAGAATTGATGAAATGCAGTTATCTCCAATAAGAAAGCTTGTTCCGCTTGCTGAAGCAGCAAAGAAACAAGGTAAAAAGGTATACCATTTAAATATCGGTCAGCCTGATATAGAGACACCGAAGGAGTTTTTTGAAGCTGTAAGAAATTTTGATGAAAAAGTATTGTCTTATGCTTTCTCACAAGGTATTCCTGAGTTGATAGACAGCTTTATCAAATACTACGAAGGCTTTGGCGTAAAATATGACAAGGATGAAATACTTATAACTAACGGAGGAAGTGAAGCTTTAACTTTTTCTCTTATAGCAACATGTGATTACGGAGATGAAGTGTTGGTTCCTGAGCCGTTTTACACAAATTACAACAGTTTCGGAAACTCAGCGGGAATTAAAGTTGTTCCGATAACTACAAAAGCTGAAGACGGATTCAAACTTCCCGCTAAGTCAGAAATACAAGCTAAAGTAACAGACAGAACAAAAGCGATAATGCTTTCAAACCCTGGAAACCCAACAGGTGCTGTTTACTCAAAAGAGCAGATAGAAATGGTTAGAGATTTAGCTCTTGAAAATAACTTATATATTATAGCTGATGAAGTTTACAGAGAATTCGTATATGACGGATTAGAGTATGTGAGCTTTGCTCAGTTAAAAGAAATAGAAGACAGAGTAATAATCACAGACAGTATATCAAAGAGATATAGCGCTTGCGGAGCAAGAATTGGCTGTATAGCAAGTAAAAATAAAGAGCTTATGGGACAAATAATGAAACTTTGCCAAGGAAGACTTTGTGTTGCTACAATAGAGCAGGTTGGTGCTGCTGCATTAGCTAATGTTTCTCCTGAATATATGAAAAAAGCATTTGCTGAATATCAGTTAAGAAGAGACGTTGTTTACGGAGCATTAAAGAAAATGGAAGGTGTAATTTGCGAAGAGCCAAAAGGCGCTTTCTACATAATAGCTAAATTACCTGTTAAGAGCGCAGAAGATTTTGTTAAATGGATGCTGACAGATTTCAGCTTAGATAATGCAACAGTTATGATGGCTCCGGCAGAAGGTTTCTATGCTACTAAAGGCTTAGGAGTAGATGAAGTCAGAATATCATATGTTCTTAAAAAAGAAGATTTAGAAGCATCAATGAGAATTTTGGCTGCAGGACTTGTAGAATACAAAAAAATAGAGAAATAAACAGAAAAATTTAAGGATATCGGTATTTACCGATATCCTTGTTTTTTTATATTATAAGTCAAAATATACTAATTCACAAGCTGTCCGTTCTTATAAACCTTAACTATATTCAATTCTTTATCACATACTATGAAATCAGCATTTGCGCCTATTTTTATGCTTCCGATTTTATCATCTAAGCCTATTGCCTTGGCAGGAATATAGCTTGCACTTCTGATAGCATCCTCTAAACGCACACCGATAGAAACAAGATGCTTTAATCCGTCAAAAAGAGTGTATGCTGAGCCGGCTATTGTGCCGTCACTTAAAATCGCCTTTTTATCCTTCACTGTAAGCTCAAGTCCTCCAAGACTGTACTTTCCATCTCCCAAACAACAAGCGGCAATAGAATCCGAAACTATAGCTATTTCACTTGAATATGCTCTGAAAAGTGCCTTTAATACAGTATCATCAACATGTATGCCGTCGCATATAAGCTCCTTTATCATAGGATTTTCAAGAGAAACTCCAATGATAGAAGGTTCCCTGTGATGAAGCGGATTCATTGCGTTAAAAAGGTGAGTTACATGATTAACCCCAATATTATAAGCTTTTTTTGCTGTACTTGTATCACAGTTACTGTGACCTAATGATAATTTGAACTTTCCGGCGGAATAATTGTATAGCTCCTCAAATCCATTAAGCTCCGGGGCCACGGTCATGAGCCTTATTCTTCCCTCTGATAAATTCCATAGCTTCTCAGTTAATTCAATATTTATATCCTGTATGCTGTTTTCATTGTGCGCGCCTTTTTTTAGAAGGTTTATAAACGGACCCTCCAGATTTATACCGACAAAAGGCGAATTATCGCTGTAATTATCCAATATCTTTGGTATTTGATTTTTATATTCATTTTCACGCAGAGATACCAGAGTGGGAAGGACGCTTGTAGTGCCGTTCTTAATATAGCTATCTGCCATAATCTTCATTTCATCACTGCTTGCATCTCCGAAATCAAAGCCTGCTATACCGTGAGTGTGAATATCTACAAGACCGGGAATAACAATATATTCATCTAAATATACAATAGAGCTGTGATCAAGCGTATTCTCTATTTTAGAAAATTTTCCGTTTTCAAGCTCAAAATCCAGGATTTTAAAGCTATTTTCAATAAAAACTTTTCCGCCTTTAAATATCATCTATATTCATAATCTCCTTCCGTAAAAGTATTTTTTAATTATTTGCTTCGCTTTTCTTAAATCTCATTTTTCTTAATGTATATTGGGCAGCTCCCATAAGACCTGCTTTATTGCCTAAAAATGCTTTTAATATCTCAAGATCGCTGTATCCTTGCATGACGGCAGTTTTAAGCTTTTTATTCACCTCTGAGACAATATATTCTTGGTCCATTATACCTCCGCCCAGCACTAAACAAGGAGGATTAAAGATATGAACTATATTTATAAGACCGTAAATAATTTCATCTATCCACTCGTCTACTTCTTTTTTTACTTGAGAATTTCCTTCATTTAATGCGGAGAATATTTTCTTTCCGTTATCAAAACTGCTGTTTAGCATCATACATCTCTTTGTTAATGCTCTTGTCGAAGCATACTCGTTGTAGCATCCTTTTTTGCCGCAAACACAATCCTTTCCGTGCAGATGAGTAACTATGTGTCCCATTTCTCCGGCATATCCGCTCTTTCCGCCGTATATTTCTTTATTTATAACTATAGCACCGCCTACACCTGTCCCATAAGTCAGACAGATAAAATCGTCATAATCTTTTCCCGCTCCGAAATATGCTTCGCCTAATGCGGCTGCATTTACATCATTTACAAGCCATACAGGCTTATTGTATTCACTCTCAAATATTTCCTTAAGTCTGGCTCCCGTATAACCCGGAATAGCATCACTGCAAAAAATTATCTGTCCTTCTTTTTCATCAACAAGTCCTGCTGTGCTTATACCTATTCCGTCAAAATCGTTTTTATCCATACAAGAGCGAAGCACTTTTAATACTCCATCTTTTCCGGGTATAGGATAGCTATGCTCCTCAAAACACGAAAGTCCTGTTTCTTCATCATAAATCGCTGATTTTATTAAAGTGCCTCCTATATCAAAGGATAATATTCTCAATCTAAATCCCTCCCGAATTCCACGATGTTTTTTATAATATCACTGTTAGCCAGACTGTATTCTCCTTGCTTCGGAGCCGAAATTCCGGTAAAAAATATGCTGTCATGTATTGCCGAAGGGTCAATATGACTTTCAAACGCTGAAGTATGAACATAGTCACAGCCTGTTTCCTGCCAAAGCGCTTCTAAATTATGCACTCTTATTGATCCTGCAGGAAGAATCTGAATTCCGCCTATATCTATCATTCTTTTTAGATTTTTTGCCCCTTCTGATGCAGTTTTTTCTTTGCCCGAACTTAAAATCCTGCTTATGCCTATATCTCTAAGACGAGCAACAGCCTCATCTATAGGGCTTGTAGATATATCAAAGGCTCTGTGAAAAACAATCTCACATCTTCCGCCGACCATATCACAGACTCTTTTACAGGCTTCATAATTTATAGTTCTGTCACTGTTTAAACATCCGAATACAATAGCATCAGCACCGTGTTCTATAAAGATTTTACCGTCCTCAATTAAAAGCTCCAACTCATCTTCTGAATAGCAAAATCCTCCTTCTCTGGGACGCAGCATAACTGCAATCTCAAGATTTGTGTTTTTCTTAGTCATTAAAAATGAGCCAAAAGAAGGAGTCAATCCTCCGAAGAATAGAGAAGAGCAAAGCTCGACACGATTTGCTCCGCCTTTATATGCGGCAAGGGCATCAGCATATGATCCGCAGCAGACTTCTATTTTCACCTTAATCACGTTCCTTTCATTACTGTCTGAGAATTTTATTTTTATATCCTGAACTTTATTTTAGCATAATGCCTTATGATTGACAAGCTATAAGCACTGGGATATAATTTACATAAAGAATATCAACAGGAGGCTAAGAATGTTATCAAAGGATTTAATTATAAATGTAGAAAATGATTTTAATAAATACCTGACTCTATTTCCTGAAAAAAGTGATGAAATAAGAAGTATTGCAGAAGCTGTTTCAAAGGATTTGAGAGTCTTTTTTATGAAAGCAATAACACAAATGTCGGCGACTGATATCATAAGCGTTGATTTAACAGATGTACTGCAGCATGTTATCCATATATACAGGATTATTAATTCACTTGAATATTGCAAAAATCTACCGATTGATATTGTTTTTGATTTTGTATTGCCGTATAGAGCAAATAACGAAGATTTTTCACTCTATGCCCTATATTTTTACAAGGAGCTTGAAGAGCTTATAAATCCAAAATGTATAGTTGAGAGTGCATTGGAAGTTAATTACTGGTGTTTCTCAAAAGCTACATATGCGCAGGCTGATGCGAGAACTCAAAACGCTTTGACTACTATAAGAGCGGGAAAGGGAAGATGCGGCGAAGAAAGTGTGCTTTTAGTCAGCGCATTAAGAAGTGTCGGTATTCCGTCAAGACAGTGCTACAGTCCATATTGGTCTCACTGTGACGATAATCATGCTTGGGTAGAGGTATTCACAGGGGAGAAATGGGAGTTTATGGGGGCCTGTGAGCCCGAAGAAAAGCTGAATATAGCTTGGTTTAACAATGCTGCTTCAAGAGCGCTCGTTGTCAGACACAGATATTTTGAATTAGGAGAAAGACAGACTGACAGCGAACGAAATAAAATATTTAACTCAGCTATTTCAACAAGCGTTTACGGAAAAACAAGAGAGCTTACAGTGAGTCTTGCAGATGGAAATAATCTGATATCCAATGCCAAAATCGGACTTTATGTAATCAATTATAATATACCGAGACTTGTCTGTGAAAAAGTATCAGATTCTAACGGAAAAGCAGTATTTGAAGTAGGAAGAGGCGAGTTCTTGGTATTTAGCTATCTTGAAGGAAAATATGACATAAAAAACTGTTTTGAGAACGAAGACTCAATAATTTTGGATTTATCTGAAAAACCCGACAGACTTGAATTTAATCTTGCACCTTATGTCGGTGATATATCAAATGTTGATTTTGAGCAATCACAAGAGCATAAGGATAAAATGACAAGGCTTTTAAACAAGCGGATAAATTCACACAGAAAATCAAGTGAAAGTGAAAATAAATTCATACAGCTATCAGGCTTAAACAGTGCAGAAATACAAAAATTCTTAGATTATACCGTTATCAGCGAAGAAAATAAAAATGAAATTTTACTGACATTGACTAAGAAAGATTATACCGATATAACATTTGAAAAGCTTTGTGATATGAATTTTGCATACGAATATAAGGACAAATACTCAGATGAAATTTTTAAAAAATATATTCTTCCATCAAGAGTAGAAAACGAAACTATATATGAATACAAAAAATATGTTAAGGACTTTTTTGAAGAAAAAAATATAACTGAACCTCAACAGATATTTGATTATATTAACTCAAATATAAGACTTCTTGACGATTATGTTTATACAGCCCTTGTAGCTGATATCAAGGGAGCTTTAAAGAATAACATTGCCACAAGCTTTAGCTTGCCGATTCATACAGTTCAGATATTAAGAGCTCTGGGTATACCGGCAAGACTTAATCCTGTTGACAGAAGTCTTGAGTATTATGACAAAGGAGATTTTGTATCAGTTCGCAAAGAGAGAGAAAAATCATCAAGCATAAAATTTATTAATAAAGAAAATCTTTCATATAGAGCTGATTTTACCGCTTGCGAGCTTGACAGCGGATATTTCAAATTTTTAAATATGTCCGAAGAATTAAAAAGTTCAGACGAAGTTTCTGTCAGTCCGGGATTTTATGCAATTACTCAAGCTTCAAGGCAGATTGACGGCTCTGTTACCGGAAATTTACAATTTTATTTCCTTGAAAAGGGCGAGAGCATAAGCGTAATGCTGGATAAGCATATAGACAGTACCAAGGAGAAGCTTAAAAAAGAAAGCATAGACGAATCGATAGTAAACCAGGACGGTAAAATTATTTTAGGCTATATCGAAAACGGGGCTGAGCCGACAGAGCATTTTCTAAATGAGCTTTTAGAGCATGAAGAGCAGATAAAGGAGCTTGGAATTAATGTTATATTAAAAGGAAAAAGCTCAGAGAAAAACAATATTTTATCAGAAGTTTTAAATAAGAGCATAGCAAGCTATCAGCAATCAAGCTTTACTAAAGAGTGGAAGGAATTAAGAAGAAAAATGGGGGTAGGAGATTTAAGACTTCCGTTTATTACAGCAGTTGCAGATAAAAAAGGGCTGTTCTCCTTTGCGAACTATAATGTAGGAACAGTAGATTTACTTCTAAAAATATTAAAAAATAAAGAATAATAAAAAAGGGATGAATCTTCAATGATTCATCCTTTTCTGAAGAATCGGAACGATTCTTCCATAGAGCAAAGCCTGCTTCGCTCTTTAATCTTCAATTTCTTCGTCAGCTTCTTCTCTGGGCTTAATAACTGCCTGAACAGCTGTTATTCTGTGTTCCTCGACATTAAGAACTTCGAAATCCACATTATCAACGGTTATGACAGGATGCTCGTCCCTCGAAGGAATTCTTCCTAAAAATCCGGTTATATATCCGCTTATAGTGTCATAATCATAGTCTTCGTCTTGAGAAAATCTGATATTAAATAATTTTTCAATTTTATCTAAGGCAAACATGCCATCTATTTCATATATATTATCAGAAATAAATCTTATTTCCTCTTCTTCATCATCATATTCATCTTGAATATTTCCTACTATGGATTCAATTAAATCCTCCATAGTTACAATACCTGATGTACCGCCATATTCATCTACTATGACAGCCATCTGAACCTTTGTTTTTTGAAACTCCTGAAATAAATCCTTGCATCTGTTTGTTTCAGGTATATATAGGGCTTTTCGCATATAATCTCTTATGTCGAAATTTTCTGTAGATTGCTCAAGAACTAATTTTAATAGGTCTTTGATATAAAGTATGCCCACGATATTGTCAAGGTCATCTTCATAAACAGGCATTCTCGAATAGCCTTCCTCAAGAGCTATATCTATGATTTCGTTTAAAGAAGAGTTTATGTCTACAGCAGTTATTTCAGTCCTGTGTGTCATAATTTCATCAACTATTCTGTCATCAAAATCAAATATATTGTGCAGCATATCCTTTTCACTTTGCTCTATAGTTCCGCTTTCGTTTCCGACGTCAATCATCATTCGTATTTCTTCCTCGGTTACTTCTTCCGGTTTCTGACTTGGGTCTATTCCCAAAAGTCTGAGCATTCCGTTTGTAGAAGCCGATAATAATGCAACGATTGGTTTTTCTATTTTGTATAATATAGAAAGAGGTCTTGAGACTGTGAAAGAAATTTTTTCATAATTCTGCATTGCCAGTCTTTTTGGAACTAATTCCCCAAAAACCAATGTGAAATATGAAAGTAAGAGTGTTATTACGACTAATGACACTGCCTTTATTGTAGATGTACTTATACTGGAATCTCTGAAGAAATACACAATGTATTCCGTGAAAGTATCAGCTGCAACCGCTGATGCCAAAAATCCCGATATTGTAACGCCGACTTGAATTGTAGCAAGAAATTTTGAAGGCTCTTCGATTAGCTTTACAAGTGTTCTTGCTTTTTTGTCTCCGTTGCCGGCCATCTTTTTTAGCTTGCTGTCATTTAATGAAATTACTGCGATTTCGCTCATTGCAAAAAACGCATTTGTTAAGATAAGAAATAGTAGCAGGATTATATACATCCATAACCCACCATCAGGTTCCATAGTTTAAAAATCTCCTTTTGTAAAAAAATGTTACAACATCATAAAGTTGTACAGATGATAGTATTATGAAAAAATTTCTTTCACNNAAAGTTGTACAGATGATAGTATAATATTTAATCCGAATTTTGTCAAGAAAATAAAAACTGTGCAGCATCAAAACGAACTTTTATTTTGATATTGCACAGTTGCAATTATAAGGTTTTTATAGTCTTCTTATATATTATTGATAAGAATAAAATACCTACTGTCAAGGAAAACACCTCGGCTATAGGGAAGGCGTACCATACATAATTTACACCTATCTTTGACAATAAATAAGCTGATGGTAAAATGATTACGAGCTGTCTTAAAATCGAAATATAAAGGCTTTTACGACCTTGACCGAGTGCCTGGAATAAGGTTGAGAACATTATTCCTAAAGCTGCCGGAACAAAGCATATAGATATAGTTCTAAGCGCCTTTGTACCAACCTCTAACATCTGATCAGATGCCTTAAACATCATAAGCAGCTTATCGGGAATACTCATGAACAGGATTGTCCCAAATAACATTATCAATATAGCAAATACACTTCCTATTTTTAATGCCGATAAAAGTCTTTGCTTATTTTTTGCTCCGTAATTATATCCCATAATAGGCATTACCCCTTGAGTTAAGCCAAATACAGGCATAAATATAAATGATTGAAGCTTATAATATACTCCAAGAACAGATACTGCCGCATCAGAAAATGCAATCAGAATTGAGTTAAGACCTACAACAAGCACTGAAGCTATAGCCTGCATAATCATTGAGGGAAGCCCTACTGCATATATGTCCTTGATTGTTTTAAAATTAAGCTTAAAGCGTTTAAATGTTATGTGAACTTCATGACTTTTCTTAAATAATACATATAATGAAAGTGACATTGCAACAATTTGTCCGGTAACAGTGGCGAGGGGTGCGCCCAGCACNNACAAGTCTGGGAAAACCAAACATACCAAATATCATTATTGGGTCAAGTATGATATTAGTTATCGCTCCGACCAGTTGAAATATCATGGGATATATCATATTTCCCGTTGCCTGCAAGGTTTTTTCAACATTAATCTGAATAAAAGCACCGAAGGATAAAACAGTTACTACAATAATGTAACTATATCCCATATCTACTATTGTTTTATTATCGGTAAATGCTTCAAAGAAAAGTCTTGTAAATAAAACTCCAAGTATGGCAAAGATTATTCCGCTGAACAGANNCAAAAAGAAAGCAACAACGAAAAGATTATTCCGCTGAACAGACCCAGTATAATTCCGTGTGTTGATGCGCTGTTTGCTTCCTCTTGCCTTTTCTCTCCAAGCCTTCTTGATACGAGTGAATTAATACCTATTCCTGTACCTACCGCAACAGATATAATGAGCATTTGTATAGGAAAGGCAAGAGAGACTGCGGTCAAAGCGCTCTCTCCTAATTGAGCCACGAAAATGCTGTCCACAATGTTGTAAAGCGATTGAATGAGCATTGAAAACATTGCAGGAACAGACATTGAAATAATAAGCTTAAGCATAGGGGCAGAGCCCATTTTATTTTCTTTAATTTCTCTCATAGATGCCTCCGTGTACTTTATCCACGGAGCTATGGAATATTTTATCATTGTCTGAAATATAGTACATATCTTTCTCCTTAGTTGATTCGTAAAAACAATACTATATATTATAACACGATAAAATAAAAAATCAATTAATATTTTATATCATAAATCCTTTTATATTCCTTTGTTTCCAAGTTTTTAACTGTCTCGGATTTATTTCTGTGCAGTAAACGAATTATATTGTATACATTTATCCATATTTCGTTGTTGCTTTCTTTTTGTGATTCGTCAAATATAAGCTGCAAGCCAAAATGAAGATGCGGAGTAGTAAGATTATTGGTGTTTTCCGTATCGCTGTAGCCTGTTCTTCCCATATATCCGATAACATCACCTGCTTTTACTATGCTCCCAACTTCAAGCTCCTTGTTATAAGGAAAGTTTTTTCTGAGATGTGCGTAGTAGTAATATCTTTTCTTATCAAAGCTTCTGATACCAATTCTCCAGCCGCCGTATTTATTCCAGCCCAGTGCCTCTACTATTCCCCCTTCAATAGCAATTATAGGAGTACCAACCTGACCTATTAAATCATTACCCAGATGTTTTCTTCTATATCCGTAGCTTCTTGAGTCTCCGAAATCATCATAATGACTGTAATCATATCCTTTAGCAATCGGTGAAAATGCTATTAAACCATATTTTTTGACCCATTCCTTTTTTTCGGGCTCATCTTTAACAGGGCGCTCTATTTCAAATTCACCTACAAATCCGCCTAAAACAGCTGTATATGCTTCAAGATAATAACTGTAGTATTTCATATCTTTTGTAAGCTCCTCCATAGTGCTTCCGCTGTTAAGACTGGATACCAAAGTATCGAGATGCTTTGACTTATACTTTGAAAATTCTCCTCCATACTTGGCTGCCAGATATGCTATTAATTCAATCCAATGAAGGGGTTTATCTGTATCATGAGAATTAATATCATATTTTAGGGCATAATCCATAAGAGAATATGGCACATTGAATTCTACGTATTTTATAAACTTTTTGTCTGCTGATGAAGAAGTATATACAGAATTATATACTGAATTGGAATTGTGGCATATAAGTAGACTGGCTGAAATTGTGACAACAAACAAAATGATTATCAGATTCCGGATTTTTATTTTAAATACCATAATATTATTTTTATCTCCCCAAAAAATAATTAAAACCAAACTTAAGCCAACAGAAATATCCGCAGGATATTTCCAAGGTCTCGCGTAGCGAGACCATATAATACATATTATGAATTTATATACAAAAATATGTTGGCAAAAAACAAATTGAAATTATTTTAAATTTTATGTATAATGTTATAGTCAGTATGCTATAAATAGACAATCAATTTTTGATAAAATAAGCAAAATATGATATGCTATGAGTTGATACTTTGAAAATTAAAATTAATATATATAATTTAGATAAAAATGTGGAGGTAAGATAATGGGTATAAGAGCAGATATGGGTATAGATCTTGGTACTGCAAGTGTATTGGTTTATATACGCGGAAAAGGAATTGTCATGCAAGAGCCCTCAGTTGTAGCAATAGACAAAAATACAAATAAAATTTTAGAGGTTGGGGAAGAAGCAAGAAAAATGTTAGGAAGAACACCTGGTAATATTGTTGCAATAAGACCATTGAGAGACGGTGTTATTTCTGATTTCGATATAACTGAAAAAATGCTTAAATATTTTATCAAAAAAGCTACAGGCGCATCATTGATGAAGCCAAGAGTAATTGTTTGTGTACCAAGCGGTGTTACAGAAGTAGAAAAAAGAGCTGTTTTAGAAGCAAGCAACAATGCAGGAGCTAAGAAAACATATCTGATAGAAGAACCTGTAGCGGCTGCAATAGGTGCAGGACTTGATATATCAAAACCTACAGGTAATATGATAATAGATATAGGCGGAGGAACAACCGATATAGCAGTTATTTCATTGGGCGGCATAGTTGTAAGCAAATCAATTAAAATAGCAGGCGACAAGTGCGATGAAGCAATAGTCAGATATGTGCGTAAAAAGTACAATGTTATGATTGGTTCAAGAAGTGCGGAAGACTTAAAAATAAACATAGGCACTGCATTCCCTGTAGAAGAAGAAAAATTCATGGAAGTAAGGGGAAGAAACTTGGTAACGGGACTTCCTAAAAACATAACAATATCTTCATCAGATATGCTTGAGGCACTTGAAGAAACTGTAACAGCTATAGCTGATGCGGTTCACTCTGTATTTGAAAAAACTCCTCCTGAATTGGCATCCGATATAAGCGAAAAGGGTATAGTTATGACCGGCGGAGGCTCTTTAATAGGCGGCTTAGATAAACTTATCTCCAAGAGAACAGGAGTTGCAACAAATATAGCTGATGATGCGATTTCATGTGTGGCTAAAGGTACAGGAAAATCACTTGAGCATTTGGATACATTAAGTGATACCTTGTTAACTGATGATATAAGAAAAGATTATAGACAAATATAAATTGTGTTGCAAGCAACACATTGGTGTTGCGAGCAACGCACCGGAATTGCAAAGTAATTCCCTTTGATGTTGCAAGCAAACACTAATGAATTGCATTGAAAGGAATATAAACATGAAGATTAAAAAAGCTGTTATCCCTGCCGCAGGCTTTGGAACAAGACTATTGCCTGCGACAAAGTCTATACCTAAGGAAATGGTTCCTATTGTAGACAGACCGGCAATCCAGTATGTTATCGAAGAAGCTGTTGATGCAGGGATAGAGGATATATTAATTATAACAAGCGGGTATAAAAAAGCTATAGAGGATCATTTTGATAATTTTCCGGAACTCGAAAATTTGTTGGAGAAGAACAATAAAATCGAGGATTTGCAAGAGCTTAGAAATATCACAAACTTAGCAAATATTCATTACATAAGACAAAAAGAAACAAAGGGCTTGGGTCATGCCGTAGGATGTGCAAAAACATTTGTAGGCAATGAGCCTTTTGCTGTTATTTTACCTGATGATATAATTTATTCACCTGTTTCGTGTTTGAAACAGATGACTGATATGTTTGATAAATATCAATCATCTATAATAGGCGTTCAAACGGTAAATGAAAATGAAGTAAATAAATACGGTATAGTATCAGGAACAAAAATTGATGAAAAACTTTATAAAGTAGACGGTCTGATTGAAAAGCCTCCGGTAGGAAAGGCACCAAGCAATATTGCAATAGTCGGAAGATATATTATTATGCCGGAGATATTTGATATACTTGAGAATGTAAAGCCCGGGGCATTAGGAGAGATACAGCTTACTGATGGACTTTTGGAGCTTATAAAAAATCAGGAAATGTATGCTTATATTTTTGATGGAAAAAGATATGATACCGGAAATAAACTGGGATATTTAGAAGCTATAGTTGATTTTGCGATTAGAAGAGAAGATTTAGGGTATAAGTTTAGAGATTATTTAAAAACTATTATTGACTAAAAGGTGAGTTATGAGGCATTTAGAAGAATATAAGTCTTGGATTGAAGGCGGATTCACAGACGAAAATACTAAAGAAGAACTAAGAAAACTTGAAGGCTGCGTCGAAGAAATTGAAGATAGATTTTATAAGGACTTAGAATTTGGAACTGCGGGATTAAGAGGAATAATAGGTGCAGGAACTAACAGGATAAATATTTTCACTGTGGCTAAAACAAGCCAGGGACTTGCAAATTATTTGCTTGAGCAGTATAAAAATGATATCAGTGCAGCAATAGCATATGATTCAAGACATATGTCCAAGACTTTTGCCTTAAAAGCAGCTGATGTTCTTTCATCCAACGGAATAAAAGTTTACATGTTTGAGGATTTAAGATCAACGCCTGAGCTGTCTTTTACAGTAAGAGAGCTTGGCTGTAAGGCGGGCATTGTTATAACCGCAAGCCATAATCCACCTGAATATAACGGTTATAAAGTTTATAACAGCTACGGATCCCAAATTTTAGAAGCAGAGGCCGATTTGATAACGGAGGAAATTTCTAAGATTGATTTTAATTGCATAAAATATTCACATAATTTAGCTGAGTCTAATATAATATATATAGACAAGTATATTGATGACAAGTATATTGAATGCGTGAAGTCATTAAGCTTTAATAAAGATTTAGAGTATAATATAAGAATAGTTTACACACCTTTGCATGGAACAGGCAATATTCCTGTCAGAAGGGTATTGAAAGAAAGAGGATTCAAAAACGTATATGTTGTTTCGGAGCAGGAAGCTCCTGATTCTGATTTTTCTACAGTTAAGCTTCCCAATCCCGAAGATATCGAAGCTTTCACTCTCGCTATTAAAATGGCTGAAAAAACAGAGGCTGATATAATTTTAGCTACCGATCCCGATTGTGACAGGGTAGGTCTTGTAGTAAGAGATGAAAAAAACGGTGAATATATACCTTTAAGCGGAAATCAAGTAGGAGCACTCCTAATTAATTATATATTGCAAAATAAGAAAGATAACAATACATTATCTGATAATATGCTCATGATAAATACTGTTGTAACAAGTGATTTAGGAGAAAAAATAGCACAGAGCTACGGTATAAAAACCTTAAAAACCTTAACAGGATTTAAGTATATAGCTGATACAATAAAAAAATGTGAGAAATCCGGACAGTGTAAGTTTGTCTTCGGATATGAAGAAAGCTACGGGTATTTAGTAGGAGACCACGCAAGAGATAAGGATGCCGTTGCAGCATCAATGCTTATAGCTGAAATGAGCGCTTTTTATAAAAAAAGAGGAGCATCTTTATTAGATGTATTAAAAAAGCTTTATGATGAATATAATTTCCATATAGAAGAAACAGTTTCACTTTCACTTGAGGGCATAAGTGGACAAAGCAAAATAAATAAAATAATGGAATACTTTAGAGAAAATAAACCCTCTGTAATATGTGGAAAAAATATAAAACACTTATATGATTTTAAACTGGGTATACTTTATGATTTTATAACAGGAGACTTTGAAAAGCTGGACTATCCTAAGTCTAATGTTTTGAAATTTTACCTTGAAGATGAATCATGGTTTGCTATTCGTCCCTCAGGGACAGAGCCTAAAATGAAAATATATTTTTCTTTATGCGGCAAATCAGAGGAAGAAGCAAGGGAAAGTCTTAAAAATATTAAAGAAGATATCTTTGATATAATAGACCGTATAGTTTAACTTGGTTTGAAATTTATATATATAATATAAGTTTAAAATCAAGCTTATATAGTTACAAAATTTAAGAAAGGTAGGTTATAAGTATGAAAATATTTAGAACTGTAGCCAAGAAGGTTATGACTTTAACATTAGTCATGTTAATATTATTTACACAGATAGGGTATGGACTTAACTATACCAGAGAAGAACTAGAAGCCAGAATCGATAAAATAGCTTTGGAACGGGGCGTCCCGGCTGTCTTTGTAAAGGCGATAGCACAAATCGAATCAGGTTTTGAGCATTTCAATTCAAATGGAAATCCAAAAATCTCGTCAAACGGAAAACACATTGGATTAATGCAGGTAACAAATACTAACAATATATTTGATACAGAAAAATTAAAGTATGACTTAGATTACAACATTAATGCGGGTATAGACGTGCTTCTTATGAAATGGAATGCAAGTGTACAAAATACCAGCATTTCGAGTGTCGGAAATATGGATCCTAATATATTGGAAAATTGGTACTTTGCGTTATGGGCATATAATGGCTGGGCTGCCAGCAATAATCCTAACACTAACTCACGAGCATATCAAGAAAAAGTTTATAAGATTTGTGAAAGTTATTTTGAGCAATCTATAAATAAAATAGACACATCAAGACTTCCTTCATCGGGCAGACCGAGCAGAGGGCTGAATGTGGCTACCCCGTCTGATAAAAATTACGCAAACATATATCAATACAGCAAAAATGATATAATCTTAATAAACAGCATATTGGGCGACAGATATCTGTATGATTCACCTGCGGGTAAGGCTATAGGTACTGTAAATAATGGACAAATGGCGCAAATAGTAGATGGTCCGACACTTTCTGATGGATACTATTGGTACAAGATAAAGATAAATGATAATCTCAGTGCCTGGGTACAAAGAAATTGGATAAAAAAAGTAGGAGATATCGAATACGGAATTTATCCTTTTGAGGACATAGTATATCATTGGAGTGCAGCTTCTATTATGAATTTATATAATCATAAATTCATCAGCGGAAAAACAGATACACAGTTTTGTCCTGATGACAATATATCTGCGCAAGAATTTTATGCATTATTCTCTAAGGTATTTGATATAACAAGTAACAGCGAAGAAGAACTTAGATTTGCAAATAAGGATGATTTAAGCTCATGGTCTGTAGATTATGTCAGAGCATTAGATGAGGCAGGACTTTTAGGTCTATACGGAGAGAATATTAATGCAGGCTCCTCCATAAGCAGAGGAGAGATAACCTGTATAATAGCAAAACAGATTATGAAGCTTGAACAAGAAAAGTTTGATTCAGAATCACAGCTTCTTGGAGTAGAAAGAGAATTTGATGTAAATGAGACTTTTAAATTATCGGAAACTGAATTACCGTTTACCGATATAGACGGCTTGGCAGAATGGCAGGTAAATAATATAAAGATAGTTTATTCTAAGGGAATAATAGGCGGTGAAAGCAGCAATGCCTTTAATTATAACGGAAATATAACAAGAGCAGCTGCCGCATCTGTAATGAATAAGCTATATGAGATGTATAAGCAACAATAAAAAACTGCGGCAATTTTGCCGCAGATTTTTTATTCGACCCTATATAAAGATTTTTGCCTTGACTTAAAAGAATACATTTTTTTATCGGCTCTGTTGAAGGTACCATAGAGGTCTTTATCTAAATATCCGTCATAAAATTCAAAGCCGTATGCTACGCTCAGCTGCAAATTTCCATAGCTGTATCTTTCGAAATTTGCATATAATGTCTTTATTCTTTCTTGTAAAGAGCTTATATTTGAATTTGTGCATATAACAACAAATTCATCTCCGCCTATTCTGAAAATATGCTCTCCATTTACAAAAACTCTCTTTAAACAATCGGCACATAGCTTTATATACTTATCTCCTGTAACATGTCCAAGATTATCATTTATAGATTTTAATCTGTTAAGATCAAATACAATCACAGCTGTGTCGCTTAAACCAATCTTTTTTTCAGAAAGAGAAGACAGTGTTTTGTCAAAAGCGGCGCGATTTTTAAGCTTAGTTAAATCGTCATTATAAGCAATGGATTTCAGTGTCTGATTACTCTGCTTTATTAGATTTGCATTTGCTATATTTGAAATAAATTTTGAGAAATACATAAATCCAATTGTAACTATAAATATAAGCAAAGCGTATTTATATAAGTGTATGTTAGTATCATAAAATATGAATTTAGAGTTTAAAAAATCTATTATTCCAAATAAGAAAATAGTTAAGCCGGTCAATATAACGGCAGGCATAAGAGGATTTTTTGATTTTATCTCTAAATAGCAAGTATAAGATGCAATTGCCAAATCTAAAAATAAAATAAAATAATAAAAATTAAGCGTGTTCGGAAGTTCAATAAGCCCGAATATTGCTCCGGCAGTTATTATAAGTAAAGAAGTAAAATTTGCAATTATTAAATATGATATATATTTTTTGTATTTTGTACATAATTTATATATTAAAAGTAAGGTAGGCAGCGGCAAAACATATAATAAAAACAAATTTATATTAGATATAGCAACAGGATTAAAAAATATATTCATAATAGGCTGCTTACTTGGGAAGTACAGACCGATTGATACACAGAAAAGGCTGAAAAATAAAAATGTAATATCAGTTCTGTTTTTATTTCTGAATACTATATAAAAATAAATTCCTATAAAACCAATGATGATACATATTAAGCTCATAATTAAATCTTTAATAGAAATTGACAATAGAAGCGATATCAAAGAGTTTAATTTACATAAGTATATTGTATTGACTTTTCCGGAATAAGCATCATACGGGGATGATAAAGCTATTTTTAACTCTTTATTCCTATATTCGCTGCCAATATCTATTATATTAAGCGCAATGCCGGGGTTTTTAGAATTGATATAGACCTTTTCATATACTATTTCATCATCAAGGAAAACGATAACATTTTGATGAGAAGTATTTAGCATTAAGTATGCATTTCCGATATTGCTTTTAATAGTATGCTTTAAATATAAGGTATCATCAGCCTTAACGTCTCTGATATTTACCAGATTTTTAAGATGTATGCTTTTATCTTCAATGTTTATACTGTATTCCCAATCATTATTTAATCGTATAAGTTCCTCCATCATATAAGGATTTGAGAAAAGCCTTATTGAAAATAAAATAAAAGTAAATGAAATTATTATTCCGGTAAATAAAAAAACAAGCAGATTATTTTTATTATTTATCATTTTTATGTCCATGCACCTATTGCATAAGAACTCCAGTTTCTATTTTCAAGAGAAACTGAACATTTGTGCGATAGACAAAGCTTGCTAAAAGCAAACTCGGTGCTTATCCTCTCTTTATTTTTCATTTCTTTCAACCTTTACGACCTTTTACCTAAAATTTAATATTTACTTCATAATATCACTAAATAATACAAAATTCAACATCATAATTTCAACTGCGTTAGTTTGAGTTAAAACAGACATATTCGCATAAAATAAAGCTCCTATAGATTTTATATCCTATAGGAGCCAGTATTTTTATAAATTAATTTTTATAGAAAACTCCGTCTTTATTTACATATAGCTCAAAGGAGTCGTCATATTGTATATATCTTATACCATTTTTGATTACAGTGTTTTCAGTATCATCCTTGTTTACTACGAACACATTATTGTTTGCAGCGGTCTGCTCAAGTATAATACTAATTACTTCCTTTTCTCTGTCATCAGTAATTTTGTTTATATCATAGTTTAAGGATATAACAATATTTTGGTTATTATAAGAGCTTAGAGCTTTTATCTTATCCCAAAGCTTAATATCTTCATAATTGATGCTTCCGTTTTTTATATTAATGCTTAAACTTATCGGAGCATCTATTTTTATTTTGTCTTTTGTTTCCAAGTTTATAACTCCGTCAATCAAGCTTAGCTTATGAGCATAGTCCTTAACCGATTCAACTCTTAGTTCATCATTGAAAACTGATTCTTCACGTAAGTTCAAATCCTTATCATTTGGTTCATACAATGCTCTTAGGCTGTCTATATATATAGCTCCGGTATCCTTTTTAGTTTCATTTATCTCTGCTAAATAAACATTTTTAACAGTTACAGGGTAAGCTATATCTTCAGGAAGCTTAGCAGTCACCCATTTCCAGCCTTCCCAATCCACTTCTTCCGCAAAATCAATTTTGTGCACTTTTCCGCTTGAATCCTGAACTCTTGTTCTTAGCCAGTGAGTGCTATTATCACCGTAAACCCACATTCCTATTGCTTTTGGAGTTCCCTTAACTAAAAGCCCTTCAGAATTCTTGCCGAAGTCTACAAATGCAATACTTTGATCCGTCATATTAGTAAAGTCATAAGACAATTTAATCGATGCGTATTTTTCCTTATAAATATCCTCAGACAGCTCAATACCGCCTTTTGAATTCTCCGGATAAGTAGAGAAGTTCAGGTTCTTCAAATCCTCATTCTCAAAACTGAAAATAGTCTGAGCTTTATATCCGACTTTGACAATTATATGCTTTACTGCATTTCCGCATATTGCGGTCAGAGCACCTGTATTGGTAACATCATTAGCTGTAAATATTCCGTTTTCAACTTTTCCAACTGAATTTCTGTAGCTCCAGGTTAAATTATCAGCTGATATATATGCGGAATCTCCGTTTTTATCAACACCTATAATATTTTTAAACTCGTACTTTTCACCTGCTTCCAATACTAAGGTATCTTGCTCAAAGCTCAGAGTTACAGGCTCATCAAGTACAGTTATTTTAGCAGTAGACTCTATGTCACCTATTTTTGCTTTAATTTCCACAACACCGGGAACAGAAGGTATAAATTTATTATCAACTATTTTACCCTTTGTTTCGTCAAAGGTATATTTAATAGTTTTATCAGATATATCTACAGGTGAATAGTATTTGTTAAATCCTTTAACATTCAGTGCAACACCCGTATTTTTGAAGATTTTATCATATTCGGGGTTTAGCTCGATAGTATCGACAACATCACTTTCAGGAGCTGTATCAAATATTCCCAAGCCCGAAACTATAGATCTTTCACGACCGTCAGAAGGAAAATTAACTACTTCTATATTTCCGTTTTTTAAGAAATCAACACCCATTGTAGTTGATCCGCCGCCATCAAGGTTTATAACGTTATATGCGCCCAGATCAATCATTATTTTAGCAAGCTCGGTTTGTGTAACACCGACATAATTTTTATTTCTTCCGTCTATAGTTACAAATATTATTTCAGTATTATCCTTATTAAAACCAACCGCGGTTCTTGGATGCCTTCCCAGAACGCCGTCATGGATTTTATTAACTACACCGTCTTTAACAAGATGATTAACTCCGCCGACAGCCCATTGCAGATTATTTATATCAAAATCAAATTTGAATGTCAGTTCAACAGATTCTCCGACTTTAAATGCGTTTTTAACTTCATTTTTGTTAGATGAGGCACAAACTATTATGTAGCCGTCCTTTGGTATCGAAGTTGCATCCATATTATCTCTGATTTCTGTAACCATGTTGTCTTTTACAACAATTTCAACGATATCTTGATTTTTTGATTTTCCTATAGATTTTTCACCGTAATAACTATTTAATATTATTGTATTATATTTTATAGAAGCTCCTTTATTGATAAATGCAACACTAGTTATGGCACCCGATGAGCTTTTAACCGATATAGCGGGATTCCATACCGAAATATCGACACCGCCGTTTTTATCCAGAGAAATCGTAGGATATTTATCATAACCATACAGAGGAGAACCGATAACTTCGCCTTCAGAAATTATAGGTCCATAAGGCTGCATAGGATTTTCCATATAGAAAAAATCTCCGTTAATTCCGGCAACGGCACCGAAGTTTTTCATCATTGACGATAGTGAAGTACCCTTTGATGTTCCGTTTACATTATATAGAGGTTTAGTATGAGTATATTCATCTTTTAAATTTGCTCTGACAACATTTATATTCATCCAGCCCAGTGAGGTCAATCTTCTGATTCCCTCATATGATATACCGCTTGACATTTTCACTTTATCGGATAAATCATAAATAGAACTGTATTCAACCGCGTATACAGGGTAACTAAGCGCTATTGAGCATACAAGCGCTGTTGCTAATATTTTTTTAAATTTAATTTTAATCACTCCTTTACCATAGTTTGAAATCATTTGCCAACATAAATAAGGCTCTGAAAGACACTTTTACCACCATAATTCGAAATTATCCGAGGATAATTTCAGGTTTCATAAAAACCATCTACCACCATAGTTCGAAATTATCCGAGGATAATTTCAGATTTCATAAGAATCATCTACCACCATAATTCGAAATTATCCGAGGATAATTTCAGGCTTCATAAAAACCATCTACCACCATAGTTCGAAATTATCCTTGTTCCTAATAGCAGTTAAAAGCCTATCTCTGCCTTCCGGGATAGTTTTGTAAATTTGATTCAGCATTTGTTTAACTTCTTCACGCTTTGTGTTTTTGTCCATTGGACATGGACTTTTGAGAACAGGAATATCGTGTTTTCTGACAGCGCTTATAACCTGGTGCTCTTTGACATATACAAAAGGTCGTATGTTGTGAATATCTTTGCGGTCTAAATATGTAAGAGGTTTAAATGTAGCTACTCTTCCTTCATAGAGCATATTCAGAAACATCGTTTCTATAGCATCATCAGAATGATGTCCGAGAGCTATTTTATTAAAACCAAGCTCCTTTACTGTGTTATGCAGAGCACCTCTGCGCATTTTAGCACATAAAGCACATGGATTAGACTCCTTGCGTATATCAAAAACAATTTTGGCAATTTCAGTGCGTACAACTTTATAAGGCACATCTATTTTACTGCAGAATTCGTATATAGGGCTTAGGTCAAAATTCTCAAATCCCATATCTATGGTCACCCCATATAAATCAAATTTAGCAGGGCTAAATCTTTGGAAAAGCTTTAAAGCGTATAATAAAGCCATGCTGTCCTTTCCGCCTGAAATTCCGACGACTATTTTGTCACCGTCCTGTATCATGTCAAAATCAGATACTGCCTTGCGCAATGCTCCGAGTATTTGTTTCATAAGTTCCTTTAACCTTTCTTCTGGCTTAAATATTAGTCTATGTAGTCTCGAACAGGTCGAAACATTTATAATATGCAATGCACGATATACACTGTATATTATATTATAATAAAACAGATTATAATATAATAATATAATAACATTTGTACCTTTATATTACATTATAAAAACAGATTATAATATGTATTTTAAGCCGAGAAGACAGCAAAAAGTGTCATATTTTAAAATAGCAGGAATTGCATAGCAAAGCTGAAACTATACCCTAATAAGCTTAGACGAAAAAGGTATACAAATGTTTCAAGGTTTAAAAATAATAAAAAATAAAATTATATCTGTAAAGAAAAAACAGGTCTGCGATGTGCTATACACCGCAAACCCGCATAAATACTGGTTGTTGTTTGTTTTATATAATTTATCAGCTTCACATTATGCTCATTTTTTAGAGTTATTATTAAAATTAAGAATATATTCTTTTTTATCCTTATCAACAATTTTGACCCCTTGAAATAAATCCATTGCAACTATTTCCTCTTTACTTTTATCACTTGTATCAAACACAAAGCTTCCCGAAATTTCTAAATATGGATTTTTGGTTTCTATATCTTTAATCTCTGCATTATGAGGACCATTTTCCAGTATGAAATCATAGTAATTCATATTAATTAACGGTTCTTGTTCATCAATATTTTCAATATCTTCCTTGCTTGCGCTGATCACAACAGAATATGTGACCTTAGTTTTATCTGAGTTCTCATTATCCACTGCTCCTAAGGCTACAGAACCGTTCATGATATATTTTTCCTTTGGCATATCTGTTTTTTTAGATGAGCAAGCAATTAAAGAAAATATCATGACAAGCACACAGCAAATAAGCAATAATCTTCTCATTAATAATTCTCCTAATAAAATATAAATAATTTGTACTGCATTTTTATTTAATTACAGAACAAGTATAACATAAATCTTACGTGCTTTCTACAAGAAAAATGTCAATATGAAACAGGGAAGAGCCTTTTTTTGACTATTTAATCAATAAAAATTTAAAAAATAATAAAAAAATTAAATAGTTGACAATTAAAAAATCTTATGTTAGCATAAGATTACAAACCTTATCAAGAGTGGTGGAGGGATTAGGCCCTATGAAACCCGGCAGCCTGTGAGTCTTTTATAAAAAAGATTTTTCAAGGTGCTAAATCCTACGTTTAGCGAAAGATGAGGAGAATATAACAAAAACAGTTATCTTTCTCTTCAGGAGAAAGATTTATTTATTTTTTGAGATAATTTATATAACTCACTAAGGAGGAAAGTTATGAAAAAATGGTTGTTTACCTCTGAATCAGTAACAGAAGGTCACCCTGACAAAATGTGCGATCAAATATCAGATGGTGTTTTAGATGCGATATTACAATGCGATCCAAACGGAAGAGTAGCGTGCGAAACTACTGCAGCTACAGGAATGATTCTAGTCTCAGGTCAGATTTCTACTAACTGTTATATAGACATTCCTAAAATAGTCAGAGAGATAGTTGGTGAAATAGGATATACAAGAGCAAAATATGGCTTTGATAATTCGACCTGTGCGGTTTTAACAGCAATTGACGAGCAGTCTTCAGATATAGCTATGGGAGTTAATGCTGCTGTTGAATTTAAGACTAATAATTATGACGAAAACGATAAAACAGGAGCGGGAGATCAAGGCTTGATGTTTGGATATGCATGCAATGAAACGGATGCATATATGCCTATGCCTATTTATTTAGCTCACAATCTTGCAAGAAAGCTGACAGAAGTAAGAAAAAACGACAAATTTGCTTATTTAAGACCGGACGGAAAAACACAGGTTACAGTAGAATATCACGACAATAAGCCTGTAAGAGTGGATACTGTAGTTATATCTACACAGCATGATGAAGAAGTAACTATGCAGCAAATAGCTGAGGACTTGAAAGAGCATGTTATAAAAGCGGTAGTACCTGCTGAATTGCTGGACAAAGATACAAAATACTTCATCAATCCTACAGGAAGATTTGTTATAGGAGGTCCTCAAGGAGATACAGGACTTACCGGAAGAAAAATAATAGTAGATACCTATGGAGGATACGCAAGACACGGAGGGGGAGCTTTCTCAGGAAAGGATCCTACAAAGGTTGACCGTTCTGCGGCTTATGCGGCAAGACATATTGCCAAAAATATTGTTGCTGCGGGACTTGCTGATAAATGCGAAGTTCAGCTTGCATATGCAATAGGAGTTGCAAAGCCTGTTTCCATAATGGTAGATACCTTTGGAACTAATAAAATAGCAGAAGAAAAAATAGAAGAAGCAATAACAAAGAACTTTGACCTAAGACCTGCTGCGATAATTAAAGATCTTGATTTAAGAAGACCTTTATATAAACAGGTCGCATCATATGGACATTTCGGAAGAAATGATTTAGATTTGCCATGGGAAAAACTCAATAAGGTAGAAGATTTAAAAAAATATTTATAATATAAGCTTAAAAGCTTTCATGTCTCTTAGTATAAAAAGCCATGAGAATCAAGATGATAAAATATAGAAGGTATCGAATTTTTTCGATACCTTTTTATAATTCCGCTTTTTCAAACCTGTATTCCTGAGCTGCATCAGGATACTTTACTCTATCTACTTTGCTGAAAAACATATCGTAAGGTCTGGCATAAATTTTAAAATCACCGTATAAAGCCTGATATATAACCAGACTTTCCTCAGTTTCAGTGTGCTTGGCAATTGCGATTATCTGATATAAATTTCCTTTAAAATGCCTGTAAACTTCAAATGCTTTAACCGTATTTAAGTCCATAATTTTTTATCTTTTTATCCTTTCATTCTTAGTTAAATATATTTTACACAAATTTTGAATAAAATAAAACTTAATTTTAATTTTGACCAAACAATTTTAAATATGTTACAATATAATAAATTCAAAATACGCTGAGTGCGGAGGAAATCAAATTATGAAATCGGTTATAATTTATTCAAGTAAAAACGGAACAACCAAAAGATGCTCACAAATTTTGGCACAAAAACTAGGCGATGCAGAATTACTGGATATTAAAAAAGCAGGAGGATTGTCATTGTCCGGTTACGATACAGTCATGATAGGAAGCTCAATCAGAATGGGACAGATAAATAAAAAAATCAAGAAATTTTGTGATGAGAATGCTCAAGAATTATTGAATAAAAATTTAGGGTTGTTTATTTGCAGCAGCATGGAGGAAAATATAAACAGAGATTTTAATGCTAATTTTGATAAAAGCCTGCTTAAAAATTGCAGATACAGAGCTTGGTTCGGCGGAGAAATTAATTTAAAAAAAACCAGAGGAATTGATAAATTTATAATCAAAATGGTAGTAAAAGTGTTTGAAAAAAATGAAAATAAAAACCTTCCTCAAATAAATGAAAAAAATATAGAAGAATTTGCAAAAATTATGAGCAGCAAATAAAATTTATAAGAATATATTCTTTACTTAGATATCTATATTTTGTGCATAATAAAAGTAATTTATATAAATAATATTTATATATGCTATTTTACGTTATGAGGAGATGAGGAAATTTAGATGAGAATTAAAAAATTTTTTCTGTCAGCAATATTTGTAATTTTATTTTTATCCCTTGCTTTTTTATCAGGATGCAGTGTGAGTGCATCAAATATTAAAAATATAGAGCTTATTAATGCACGCACTAATGAAAAAACTGACCTGGATGTAAACGGACAGACTGCAAAATTGATAAGAGAAGCGATAAGAAAATCCCAAAAAGCCGAAGAGCTTTCTTTAAATCCTGATTTCGAAGTTATAATAGGATATAAGGGCGAAGAATATAAAACATATTTCTTTTCATTTGATTATACTAATCAAAAAACATATATATCTGAGGGTGAAAATGTATATGAGGTAAGAGAATATGTGTCAAAGAAATTTTATTTAAATGATGATTTTGCCGATTTGTATGTCAACAACACAATACCTAAAGTGTCCTTTAAGAAAAATGAAGACATTAGTGCGTGCATTAATAAG
>DGYI01000044.1:399-755 GCA_002396645.1 Firmicutes bacterium UBA5010 | reverse complement strand
GAACGAAAAACTCAGCAGAGATTATTACGGAGAACAAAATATTAATTTCATAGCTAATGTAGATTTACCTGCTGAGCTTGTTTTGATGTCAAACGATAACTATCCCGGAAATGCTTTATCGGTCATGATAAAAAATTCAAACCCTGATGAAACCCTAAAAATAAGCTGTACCGCAATAGAATCCGAAATAGAAATATTTAAGTATGAAGAAGCTTATATAAGCATTATGCCTATAAGCCTTAATACCGTTCCGGGCGAATATGAGATAGTATGCACTATAAATGAAGGAAAGGCTGATGAGTATAAGCTGACACAAACATTTACAGTAAACAGCAAAAGCTTTAAAACCCAATACC
>DGYI01000044.1:0-365 GCA_002396645.1 Firmicutes bacterium UBA5010 | reverse complement strand
AGAACAGCCGAAGCTAACAAAGAATACGTACAATATGTCAAGGCAGCAAGAGATATCACATCATCAGAAAAGTTGTGGGAGGATAATTTCATAATGCCTATAGAAGGTATACTGACAACAGATTTTGCTGAAATCAGATATGTAAATGATGAGAAATCATCCTCAAGACATTCGGGCATAGATTTAGCAGCACCTACAGGAACCAAAATAAAGGCATCAAATACAGGAAAGGTCGTTCTGGCAAGATATATGATTTTAACAGGCAATACAATAGTGATAGATCATGGCTTTGGCTTGTTTACGACATACTATCATCTTGACAAGATGTATCTAAAGGCCGGAGATGATGTGAAAAAAGGAGAATT
>DGYI01000046.1:409-16786 GCA_002396645.1 Firmicutes bacterium UBA5010 | reverse complement strand
CAGATATGTAATTAGCTTTATACTCTCGACAAGTACTCTCCACTTCTTGTGTCTACTTTTAATTTGTCCCCTATTTCTACAAATAACGGAACAGTTACTACAGCTCCTGTTTCAAGCTTTGCAGGCTTATTAGCTCCTGTAGCTGTATCACCTTTAAATCCTGGTTCAGTTTCAACAACCTCAAGCTCTACGAAATTTGGTGCTTGCACCTCAAAAGGCTTTCCTTCATAAAACTTCANNCTCAACCTGATCATGGTTAAGCGGAATCTGTTCATAAGATTCAAGATCCATAAAGTAATATAGTTCACCATCACTATATAAATACTGCATTTCTTTAGTTTCTATGTGCGCCTTTGGAAACTTGTCACTTGGGTTAAAAGTTTCTATTCTTGTAGCACCTGTTTTAATATTTTTTAGCGTTGCTCTAACAAAAGCTGCACCTTTTCCGGGCTTAACATGTTGAAAATCAGCTATTTGCCATAGTCCTTCATTCCATACCATCGTAACGCCTTTTTTAAAATCACTTGCTGAAATCATTAACCGCATCCTCCTTTTTGTGTATTATAACCAGCCTATTAGCTGTTTATTCGAATTGAAATAAATTTAAGCACTAAGTTAATTTACGTTTTTTAAGAATTTATCCATTTTATATGTAATGTCAAAATAGTCCTATTATATTTTAAGCTTTTTTATTCAATCTGTCAATTAATAGTTTAAAAATAGTATAAAATAAGATATATAAGTTATATATGGTATACATGATAATTAATTTCTCATAAAAATAAGCATTTAATACATAATATCTAAATGCTTATTTTAATAAAATATTTAGTGTTAATTAAAAACTTTGCTTACATTGATGGGATTTTTTCTAATAAATTTTTAAATTTAAGGAATATAAAAACTCCTGCTACAGTTACTACCACAAATTCTCCCAAAGCAACATATGCTGCATTTACTATAAAAGGAAGTTCTTTAAATAATACTGTAAGCTCTATACCGACAAATACAGCATTTGATATAACAGGGCCTAAGCTTGCTATTATCAGTGATTTTTTATTATCCTTCATAATTTTTTTAATAAATATAATAAATAATAAAGCTATTGATGTTGCCAATGTTCCCACTACAACATCTATCATTCCGAGCGGGCTGAAGGCGTTGCTTATTGCACAGCCAAGCACTAATCCCAGAAAATACTTCTTGTCTATGAATACCAATAAAACTAATATTTCTGCGACTCTAAATTGTACAGCTCCATAAGACATAAAGCTAAATACTAATGTCAGCGCCGTATACAGCGCTGCCACTATTGCAGTTTGTGTTACAAATTTTGCTCTGTTTTTTTCCATAAAAAAACTCCTTCACTATTTTTGTTCTAATATCTATATTTGATATTAGTATATAGTTTCCGGAGCACCATTCATTTTATGATAACACAAAATGAAGCTCTTGATTTTTTAAGTGGGTGCCAAGGAAACACTAAGCGGTTCCAAAAAAAGGAACCGCTAATATATATGATTTTATTAATCTCACAAATTTGTACCGTAGACTCAAATTTGCATAACATGTTGCAAGCAACACATTTTTATCTCTTACTGAATTGTGATGCCTTTCTAGCTTTTTTAAGACCATATTTCTTTCTTTCTTTCATTCTTGGGTCTCTTGTTAAGAAACCAGCTTTTTTAAGTATAGGTCTTAATTCTACATCTGCTTGCAATAAAGCTCTTGATATTCCGTGACGGATTGCACCAGCTTGACCTGTATATCCACCACCGTGAACATTTACTAAAACATCATATTGTCCCAATGTATCAGTAATCATTAAAGGCTCTCTTACAATAACTCTTAAAGTTTCATAATTGAAATAATTTTCAATATCTCTTTTATTTATAGTAACTTTTCCTGTTCCAGGAACTAATCTTACTCTTGCAATTGCTTTTTTTCTTCTACCAGTACCGATGTATTGCGCTTTCATTAGCTATTTCTCCTCCTATCCGAATTAAAACTCGTATACTTCAGGCTTTTGAGCTTGGTTTTCATGCTCAGGTCCTGCGTATGTTCTAAGTTTTTTAATCATTTGTCTTCCTAATCTGTTTTTTGGAAGCATGCCTTTTACTGCAAGATAAACAGCTTCCTCAGATTTATCTACCATGAATTTTCTGTAAGGAACTTCTTTCATTCCACCCATGTAACCTGAGTGATGTCTATACATCTTCTGGTCTAATTTTTTTCCTGTTAAAACTACTTTTTCACAGTTGATAACTATAACATGATCTCCTGTATCAACGTGTGGCGTGTATATTGGTTTATGCTTTCCTCTTAAAAGCGTAGCAACTTCTGTTGATAATCTACCTAATGTTTTTCCCTCGGCATCTATTACATACCATTTTCTTTCTACTTCATTAGGCTTTGCAATGAAGCTTTTCATATTAATTGGTCCTCCTATTAATTTCCTATTAATTTGATATACTTATATCTAAATAATTTCAAAATTTTAACTTTGAACTGCATAATCAGAAATAAGTTATAATCTATGGTTAAAAAAGCTTCCGGGGCATTGGTAGCTTTTTTATAAACAATTACCTATCAAGTTTATATTAATATTTCAATTCTGTCAAGAGTTTTTTTAGGATTTTCGGCAGTAATTTCGGTAATAATTCACATGTTTTATCATTAAAAATGCGCCTAAGGTACAAGATACCAAAGACACATTTATTTTTAGTATTTTTTATTATTTTTTCTTAAGATTTGCTTTTAATTCACTCATTTTATCTCTGCTTATGCTTGTCACTGCATTTTGGTTAAATTCCAAAGTTTCTTTTATTTCTTTTCTTATAATTTTAACCTCATCAGGCGCATTTATTGCAATTTTCACTCTGTCACCCAATATTTCGGAAATAATTATCTCTATTGGCTCGCTTAACGATACGTTATTATCTCCGATTAATATTGACTCATTAACTTTTCTTTTAATAACTAACATGAGGCATCACCATCCATATCATTTATAAATAAAGGATATCTTAAAGGATAATCTTGATTTTCCAATATGGCTTGTATAGCCTGCTTATTATTCGGATTTATAACCAAAGGATTTTTAAGATTTACAACTGAATTTTCAATTTTTTCAGTTATTACCGCTATCAGCATATATTTCAAGTTCAATACTTCATCCTTTGTTATGTTTAGTGCGGACATATCATCTTTTGACAGTTTAGGGTCATAATTTGGCAATATCACATACGGATCAACGATAACAAAATGCAGACTTGTATCATCAACAGACTGCAGATACATAATGTCATCATCAGGCAGATCCTTTAGTATAACATAGTTATTGTTGTTTTCAAATCCATAAATACTTCTGTTAAATTTTATTATATCTTCATCTCTTACTTCAATATCACCAAATTCTTTGGTGGTAATTTTCATAGCTACGCCCATTTTTTTCAACCTTTCCTCAATGAAATTACGCCCTTGTATCTATATGTATATAGTTAGGATCAGCACTTGGAGGCACGTATACAGGAGATCCTATATAATTAAGCTCAACCCTGGCATATTCCTTTATAATTAATTCTATATCTCCGGGTGTGAATTTCATCTCTTTTTTATTTAATTTCATGTCAAAATAAAGCTTATCCATTTCATAATTAATATTTATATCAGGTTCTGAAAATTCTATATTTATGGGCTCGCTCGGAGTAAAGCCTAAGTTGAATTCCTTAGACATCATCTCTCTAGTAAATCTTTGATACGCAATGTCAGTGAGAATATTATCTTTTAAATGTATGTTTACCAGCATATTGCCCTCCCTTGCCAAATTAGCCGTAGCCTCATATGCAGCTTGCATTCCTTTTTTTCCGAACTCTAAGCCTGCCCTTAGCGGAGATTTAAATGGTGTAGAATTACGTGCTTCGAATGTATCTATTTTCAGTTTTGTTGGCTGCATCTTCATCTGCATTCCGCCTTCATCACGCGTAATTTCTACAGATGCATCACCCGAAGCCAGTTCATATGTTGCATTATTGATTTTAAGCTCTATTGACATCGGAATAGTTTTAATTTCAATTAACGGCTTCATAATTATTTTCACCTCTTATAATTTTTTCTTTAAAATCTTATTTTAACGCATAAAATCAATGAAACTTGGCTGTATTAGTTTTGTTCCCATTTGCAAGGCTGCTGTATAAGAATACTGCTGCATTTTCCAATCCATAATAGCCTCTGCAGGATCAATATATTCAACACTATTGATTTTTTCGGTTAAATTCAGATTATTATCTTCTGTTCTTGTTTTTATAAAATCTATATAATTAGCTTTGGCTCCGATATTGGTAATGTGTTTTAATGTTTCATTTTTTTGATTTTCAAAGTTTTTAATATACGGAGTTATTTCGCTTAAGGAGAAATCAGTTTTATCAAGTTCTTTTCTTAAATCAGTTATCAAATCATATATATTATTATTTACCTTTTTACCATCTATCATAGTTTTACCAAAACCCATGAAATCAATTCCTGGTATGGATAAATCAAAAACACTGTTTTGATTTACATTACCCGAAGCATCTACCTGCAGGCTAAGCCCCAAGTCAATGAACATATTTTCTTCAGAAAGAGCTTTCAGTTTGTTATATGCATCATTTGCAGCTGAGCCGGCAGCCGGGTCGTTATCTGCAATACTAACATTGACTCCTTTATAGTATAAATGATTTTCACCTGTAACACTATCTAATTTCACTTCAAATGGCGGATTTTCCATACTTGATCCACTGAATAAATATTTTTCATTAAATGTAGAATTTAATGTTGTAATCATAGATTCTTGTATTTTTTCCAATTCTTTAGAAATAATTTGTCTTTCATCATAACCCATGGTTCCTGTTATACCTTTTAGATATGATACATAAACTCCATTTAAATTTTTATTTATACCCATTAGATTACTCTCGGCAGACGTGAAAATAGAATCAGCTTCTTCAATATTTGTCAGATAATCTTCATTCTTAAGATATTCTCTTCTCAGTCTGTAAGCTTTTACAGCACCGATTGGATCTTCAGATCCCTTAAAAAATTTTCTTCCTGTGTCCACCTTTTGAGAAAGCGTATTAAGATTTGATAAACTTTTGTTTAAATCTCTGGTATATCTGCTTGTCAGCATTTTATTGGTTACTCTCATGTTTCCCTCCTATTACAATCCCACTCTGCCAGTGTTGTTTATAAGCGTATTAAGTGCCTCGTCTAAAGTTGTCATAAGCCTTGCTGCTGCTGCGTAAGACTTATTGTACGTCAGCAAGTTTATTCCTTCTTCATCAAGTGAAACTCCTGATATAGAAGCTCTGCTTGTATCTACAGCTAAAAGAGTTTGTCCGTAGCTTTCATAAAGCGATTGTGTATTGCTTATTTGCAGATCTAATGTTGATGATGTAAATGACAGGCATTCCTGTATTGTTCCCTCGAATAAAAAGTTGGAACTTCCTCCAAAATCATGTGTAAATTCAATTTTTTTATTAAATAAGCTTATCATATTAAATATATTGTCATTTGCTGCTGAAGTATCAACAGGTTTTCCGTCATCATCAAATATGGGAGGCTTGTTTGTATTTGTTATATATGACTTAGTATTATCTCTCCAAGCATCAGAGATTTTAATGTTGGCTGCTGTTATATCTCCTCCGCCTTCTGCCTCAAACAATGGTCTGGCTTCGTTTACGAGATTACCATCCTCATCATATTTTCTTGTATTTGCATCATTAAACATAGTGGCAAAAGCATTTGCAATCTTATCCAGCATATTTTCATAATACTGAAGTCCTCTGTCTTTTGTACTGAAATTAGTATCATCTGTAAATTCCGCTTTGTTGTTTAAGAATGATAAGTATCCTGATATCTGACCTTTTTCAAAATCTGCCGTAATATCTGATCCGCTTGCTAAGTCCGCATCTATTGAATTTTCAAGTGTAATTTTAATATTTTTAACATCAGTTTTATCTAATTTAATTTGCGCTGTTTGATTTCCATCAATTAATACCAAGCCTCTTGGCGGAGATCCTACCATAGTATCTTTGGAAACTATTGAAAGGATTTCAACCTCTCTGCCGCTTCCTATAGGTTCTGATCTTCTTTGAACTTCTATATTCATGTATGTAGATAATTCATCTATCAAAGTATTTCTTCTGTCATTTAATTCCAATGCTTTGTCACCATGAATATTCTGATCTCTTATTTGTTTGTTTAAATCAGCGATTTCAGCCATTATTTTATTTGTTTCATTAACTGAGTCTTCCATATATGTTATCTGCTGTTCTCTCACTGTATTCAATTGCTTGGAATAATGGTTAAATAACTGTGTAATCATTGTAGCTGCTGTTTTAACTACTCCCTCAATTACAGGGTCTGACGGAGTAGCGCTTAAAGCCTGCAATTGAGAAATCATATTAGAAAATTGGGCATCTAAGCCTTTTTTACTTATCTCCCCAAAGATTTCTTCCAAATCTGCTGTAGCATCGCCTATAACTTTTTCTCTTCCTACTTTAGAAGCTTCATTTCTGTATCTGATATCCAAAAATGGGTCTCTTATCTGTGAAGCTCCGGTGTCACCTACACCACGTCCGATTTGACCGTTAAACAAGCTATATTTATCAGCACCACTGCTATAAGCTATCGAATATAAATCAACTCTCTGTCTTGTATAGCCATCTGTATTTATATTAGTTATATTTTGTCCGGTAACATCCAGAAGCTTTTGGCTTACACTCAAGCCCAGTTTTGCAACCTGAAATCCTGAAAATGTTGGTCTTAACATACATTATCTCCTTTTTATATGTTTTAATTATCTAAGTTTATCTATATTTTCTTTGATATGAATTTCATCTTATTTACATCAATTTCATCTGAGCTGCCATCCTTGAAATAAAGGTTTCTGTTAGCTTTGCTTTCATCGAGTTTATTAATCATGGTTTGTGCCCTGTAAAGTCTTATTTGAACTAAATCCTGACATTGATTATTTTTTTCTTTGAAATTTTGAAGAACATTGAATATATCTTGATGCATTTTTTTAAATCTGTCTTTATTTGAATCATCAACAAGGTCTATTACCTGTCTTAAAGTTTTTCCTTCAAATCCGATTTCCTTTAATAAGCGCTCTCGTTTTTGATCAAGTCCTCTTGATTTTAGAAAAAACACCTGTTCTTCAGTAACTATTTCATCAAGTCTTTTAATATTATCCGCTAATATTACATTGTATTTTTCGTTTTCAACTTTCATAAACTCTTCATATAAGTGCAATTGTTCTTCAAGTATATTATATAAATTATCTAATTTATTCATTTTAACCTCTCATTGTACCGCTTCGCAGCACCCAAACAGATATTGTGAAATATTCACTCAAGTGAATGTTTTGCGTAGCGTGAATTTACTTCACCTTATATCACTAAACTTATTTATATGCTAAGCATAATTCTTGCAAGCTCTTCTGAGTCTACAATATAGGTTTTATTATTAATCTGCTGTCTTAGAAATTCTATTTTATCTACATTGCTTTCATCATTAATTTCATTCACTATTTTGTTTTTTAATTTTTCTACATCTAAAGAATTGCTGTTTTCAACATTAACAAGATTATTTTTATTTATCTGAATAGTATCGAATTTTTTTGATACTGCTACGTCATTTTTCTTTATTTTAGATGTATTGCTATTATAGCTGATAAAATTACTTACATTTGTAATTTTCATAATATCAATCCTTTCACATATAAACATTCTCAAATATTATATCGACATATTGAAAATAAAGTTTAATAAAATTACAAAAATAAAAAGTCTTTAAATATTAAAGCCTTGCATAAGCTGCAAGGCTAAAATTAATATCAACGACTTTTTAAATATTATATTTTTCTATTTCACTTATTTCTTCTATTTCTTCAATCTTCTGGGATTCTTCCGTTTCGTCTAAGTATCCTATTTCTTTCATATATTCCAGAATTTCTTTTTCATCGAGGTCTTCTATTTCCTCCGGAACTTCATTTTTATCAGTGAATTCTATTTCTTCCGGAAGCTCTATTTTTGTCATATCAATATCATCTATTTTGGATAATATATTGCATACATCTACTTTTAAAACTGTAGTTCCTGTTTTATCAGATTTTCCTACACCTGAAATAAATTTAGTATTATAATATTCTTTATTCATGTTTCCTTGCTCAAAGCTGCCTGAGATTGTTTCTATTGATAAAACACTGTCTACAATTATTCCGGCTTTAAAATGATCATGCTCTAAAACAATTATCATCTCTTTGAGGTTATTTTTCAGTACAGATATGGAATCATCAAGTATACGAACAACCTCCGGCATGTACTCTTCCTTTACTCTTTGAAGTACATCTTTTAGACACTCTTCTCTTTGGCAGTTAGCGTGATCCTTATTGCAATTATTATATTCTTCGGCTGCCTCATGCAATAATCTGTGAGGTTCTTCAATCTTTTTAATATGAAAACCTATAGTGTTATTTTCAGGCTTATAGGAATAAAACCATTTTCCAAATGCACACTTGTGAGGGTCGGTAGCAAGCTTAAATTGTTCCCCGTTCTCTATACATCTGTCAAGTTCATTTACCCAGTTAATATGATCCTGTTTTCTTGCGCCAATCATTTCGGAATAATCAGCCACTATTTTATCCAAAGAATCTTCTTTAAATAATTTTTTAAGATCTATCAGCGGAATAATACTTCCTCTTAAATTTATAAGTCCTCTTATATATTCTTGAATATCAGGGACATCTATTATTTCGTCCTCCATTTTGGTTATAGACAAAACATCCTCACTGTTTACGGCATACGTATTTTTACTGACTTTAAATATAATCCAAGGAAGCTCTATCTTTTCAAAATCATTATCTAAATCATTCTTTAAAACATTATCAAACATAGTAAATAATTCCTTTCTTATAGAGTGCGCTGTGTCTAAGTTTTCTTATTGTATAAATTATATCGTAATATGTAAAAATTTGCAATATAAAAGTATCTAACAAAAACAAGCTGTCAATATACGCATCAGTTTTAATATTGTACCTCTTTAAGAAACAAACCCTGCGGCTTTGCAGTCTGGCCCAGAAGACCTCTTTGTCCAAGACTTATCGCCTCTTTTATACAAGATATATCCCTTCTTTTATTCCCTATTTCTACGATAGTTCCCGCTATTATTCTTACCATATTGTACAGAAATCCATTGCCTGTAATTTCTAGTTTTATTATATCATCTTCTTTTTTTATGTCTGTGCCATATATAGTTCTTATAGTAGATTTAACACCGGATTTTGATGACATAAACGCTTTAAAATCGTGTTCTCCTTCAAGTTCTTTTAATGCTTTTTCCATAAGAGAAATATCCAGAGTATATGGTACGTGCCAAGAATATAATCGGTGAAAAGGACTTAAGGTTTCACAATTATAGATTTGATAAAGATATGTTTTTCTTTTAGCATCGAATCTTGAATTAAAATCTAAATCCACTTCCTCTGATTTTAGTATTCTTATATCATTACTCAATTTGGTGTTTAAAGCGACGGAAAATTTCTCGGGCAATATTTTACTGTCAGTTTTAAAATTAGCAACCTGTCCAAGTGCGTGAACATTTGCATCTGTCCGACCTGAAGCGATTAAATCTGCATATTCGCCCGTAATGTTATATATAGCATTTTCAATCATTGACTGAACAGTCAAAGCTTCATCTTGCTTTTGCCAGCCGTGATAATTTGTTCCATCGTAAGATATAGTAAGTTTAATATTTCTTAACATATTCTTATTATTATTATCGCAAGAAAATAAGTAACAAATATTATACTTGCAATATAGTCACCTTTTCTTAAAATTAACTGTCTCATACGAGTTCTGTTTTCGCCGCCTCTATAACATCTTGATTCCATTGCCATAGCTAGCTCATCAGCTCTTCTGAACGCACTTATAAATAAAGGCACTAAAAGCGGCACCAAATTTTTGGCTCTTTTTATTATATTTCCGCTCTCAAAATCAGCACCTCTTGCTCTTTGGGCTTTCATAATTTTTTCTGTTTCTTCCATAAGTGTAGGTATAAATCTAAGAGCAATCGTCATCATCATAGCCAGTTCATGTGCCGGTAAACCGATCTTTTTAAAAGGATTTAACAAACTTTCTATCCCATCTGTTAATAGTATCGGTGATGTAGTAAGCGTTAGAAGCGAAGTGCCAAGTATAAGTAAAACTAATCTTAAAGCCATAAAACTTGCCTGATATACGCCTTCTCTAGTTACTTTTAAAAAAAGTACCTTGAAAATTTGTTCACCCGGTGTTAAAAATAAATTTATAAAAAATGTAATAAATATTATTATAAGTATAGGTTTAAGTCCCTTTATGACAAACTTTACAGGAACCTTAGAAAGAGTGACAGCTAAAGTTAAAAACAGCAAGACCAAAATATATACAGGAAAAGTATCTATTATAAATAAAGATACAATGTACAAAAATGTTATTATGATTTTAACTCTCGGATCAAGATCATGTATAGTTGAATCTATCGGATAATGCTGACCAATAGTAAGATTTTTAAACATTCCTTTGTCTCCTTAATTCCTTGATAATTTCACTTTTTGCTTCTTCAACGGTTATAATATCATCTTTAATATTAAATCCCTTTTTCCTAAGTGCTGAAACAACCTCTACTATCTGAGGCACCCCAAGTCCAATCTTAAAGAGTTCATCCGCATTTCTATATATTTCTTTCGGAGTTCCCTGCATATGAACTTTTCCTTTATATAATACTATAACGCTATCCACGAGCTTTGCCACGTCTTCCATACTGTGAGAAACCAGTATTACCGTCTGTTTGCTGGACTTATGCAACTTTTTAATTTGGTCAAAAATTTCATTTCTGCCTGCCGGGTCAAGTCCGGCAGTAGGTTCATCGAGAATCAAGTAGTCAGGCTTCATAGCAAGAACACCAGCTATAGCAACTCTTCTTTTTTGACCTCCACTCAAATCAAACGGTGATTTATCTTTAATATCTGCATAATTAAACCCAACCGCTTGTAAAGCATCTTTTACTCTTGCATTTATCTCACTTTCAGATAAATCCAAGTTTAATGGTCCGAAAGCTACATCTTTTCCTACTGTTTCCTCAAATAATTGATATTCAGGATATTGAAATACAAGTCCTACAGTTTGTCTTATTTTTCTTAGTTCCGATTTATCCGAACCAACAAGCTTATCATCTACTGTTATTTTACCCGAGGCGGGAGTTTCCAAACCGTTTAAAAGCTGAATCAAAGTTGACTTTCCAGAGCCTGTATGACCAATAATTCCAACAAAATCACCCTTTTCTACATCTATGCTGACATCATCTAATGCAAGAGTCTTAAAAGGTGTACCTTCTCCATATATATATATTATATTTTCTGTTTTTATTGACATAATTTATCCACCAATTCCTTTATAGTTATCACATCTGTTGAAATATCTATTCCCTCTAATGACAACTCATATGCAAGTTCAGTTACCTGAGGAACATCCAGCCCATACTTTTTTATTTTTTCAACATTTTGGAATACTTCTTTTGGTGTTCCGTCCATTTTTATACTTCCGCCGTCCATTATTATAACTCTGTCTGCTTGAACAGCCTCGTCCATATAATGGGTAATCAAAAGAATCGTTTTTCCCTCTTCTTTATTGAGTCTTTTGATAGTATCTATAACTTCTTTTCTTCCGGATGGGTCAAGCATTGCAGTTGGCTCATCCAAAATGATACACTCAGAATTTAATGCAAGTACTCCGGCAATGGCAATTCTTTGCTTTTGTCCTCCTGATAAAAGGTGTGGAGGCCTTTTTCTGAATTCATACATACCAACCGCATTTAGAGCATTATCGACTCTTTTTCTTATTTCAGATGGCTCTACTCCTTGATTTTCAGGTCCGAATGCTATATCCTCTTCTACAATTGTCGCGACTAATTGGTTATCAGGGTTTTGAAAAACCATTCCGGCTGTTTGTCTGATATCCCAAAGTTTGCTCTCGTCAGAAGTATCCATTCCATCTACATATATTTTCCCTTCTGTAGGTAAAAGCAACGAGTTTATAAGCTTTGCCAGAGTCGATTTTCCTGAGCCATTATGACCAAGAACAGCTGTAAATTCGCCTTTTTTGATATTAAGCGAAATTCCGTTTAAAGCATATCGTTTATCGTCGTCACTATATTTAAATTTAACATTTTCTATCTTAATTATATCCATGCAAAAACCTCCTAACTTAACTGCATATTAATTGAAATTATTGTTAAGATTTNNAAATCTTAACAATAATTTCAATAAACACATGTAGAGGATTAAGTAAAACTTAATCCCCCTCATACATTTATGTTAAACTAATTCAATTATCGCCATTTCCGCTGCATCGCCTCTACGAGGTCCTAATTTCATTATTCTCGTATAGCCACCATTTCTTTCAGCGTACTTAGGAGCGATTTCTTCAAATAATTTATATACAACATCTTTGTCATATATATATGCTAATGCTTGACGTCTTGCATGTAGATCTCCTCTTTTCCCAAGAGTAATCATTTTTTCAGCAACTTTTCTTAACTCTTTTGCGCGAGTTTCAGTAGTTACTATTCTGCCATTGTTTAACAAACTTGTAGTTAAGTTTCTTAACATGGCTACTCTATGAGAAGTTGGGCGACCAAGCTTTCTGTGCATACCCATGCTTAGCCCTCCTTATGAATCTAATTATCGTTTTTCCTCAATGATAAACCTAATTCTTCAAGTTTTTTCTGAACTTCGTCTAAAGATTTTTTACCAAGATTTCTTACCTTCATCATATCTTCATCTGACTTGTAAGTAAGTTCTTCTACGGAATTTATTCCTGCTCTCTTCAGACAGTTATAAGATCTAACTGATAAATCAAGTTCCTCAATTGTCATTTCTAACACTTTTTCTTTCTCATCTTCTTCTTTTTCAATCATTATCTCAACATCATTAATATGCTCAGTCAATGAAATAAATAAGTTAAGATGTTCGTTCAGTATTTTAGCACCTAATGATACAGCTTCCTCAGGGTCAATTGTACCGTCAGTCCAAACCTCAAGTGTTAGCTTATCAAAATCTGTTCTGTTTCCAACTCTAGTATCTTCTACCGTGAAATTAACCTTTTTTACCGGAGTATAAATTGAATCTATAGGAATGACTCCTATGCCCTGATTTTCCTTTTTGTTCCTTTCGGAAACCACATATCCTCGGCCCGATTCCATTTCCATCTCAATAATCAGCTCTGCGCCTTCTTCAAGAGTAGCAATATGCAAATCTTCATTTACAATTTCTACATCCACACCAGTAATTATATCAGCTGCTGTAACTTCTTTTGGTCCTTTTGCATCAATTAATAATTGAACAGGTCCGTTAACGTGCATTTTAGCAGCGATATTTTTAATGTTAAGAATTATTTCTGAAACATCTTCTCTTACTCCGGGTATGGTGGAAAATTCATGCAACACACCTTGAATATTTATTGATGTTACAGCTGCACCAGGTAACGATGAAAGAAGTATTCTTCTTAATGAATTCCCTAAAGTTGTTCCATAACCTCTTTCTAATGGCTCAACAACAATCTTGCCATATGTGTTTTTTTCATTTTTATCAATTAAGGTAATATTAGGCTTTTCAATTTCGATCATCCCAAACCCTCCTTAGATTTTATTGTTTTGTCGAGGGTAATAATTCTTAAACTAATTATTATTTAGAATACCACTCAACAATTAGATGCTCTTCAATTGGTAATTCTATATCTGCTTTTGTAGGTACAGCTATTATTCTACCTGTAAAGTTATCAGGCTCTACTTGCAGCCATTGAGCTACAGAAACCTTATGATTTTCTACGATAGATTTGAATTTAGCTGAGCTTCTGCTTCCTTCTTTAACAGATATAACATCTCCTACCTTAAGAATCATAGAAGGGATATCAGCCTTTTTGCCGTTTACCATGAAATGTCCATGTACAACTAATTGTCTTGCTTCCGCTCTTGACGCAGCAAATCCTAATCTGTAAACAACATTATCAAATCTTTGTTCTAATAAAGATAATAAATTACTACCAGTTACGCCCGGCATTTTATTAGCTATATCGAAGTATTCAGCAAATTGACCTTCTAGTATACCATAATATCTTCTAACTTTTTGTTTTTCTCTTAACTGTACACCGTGATTAGTAAGTTTTTTCTTGCTTTGTCCGTGTTGACCAGGAGCAGAATTTCTTCTGCTGATAGAACACTTATCAGAATAACATCTATCACCTTTTAAATAAAGCTTTAAGCCTTCTCTTCTACAAAGTCTGCATACAGGTCCAGTATATCTTGCCATCTTGTCACCTCACCTTTCCTATACTCTTCTACGTTTTGGCGGTCTGCAGCCATTGTGAGGTATTGGAGTAACATCTTTTATCAAACTTACTTCCAAACCTGCAGCTTGCAATGATCTTATTGCAGCTTCTCTTCCTGCACCAGGTCCCTTAACGTATACTTCTATTGTTTTTAATCCATGCTCCATAGCTCTTTTTGCAGCTTCTTCTGCTACCATTGATGCTGCATAAGGAGTTGATTTTCTTGAGCCTTTGAATCCTAATTGACCTGAACTTGCCCAAGAAATCGCATTTCCTTGCATGTCAGTCAATGTTACCAATGTATTGTTGAAGGTAGACTTAATATGGGCCTGACCTTTTTCAATATTTTTACGTTCTCTTTTTCTTACTCTTGTGTTCTTTTGTTGTTTTTTAGCAGCCATTTAAGTCACCTCCTATTTTTTATTTTTCTTTCCTGCTATTTTTTTAGGACCTTTTCTTGTTCTAGCATTATTTTTTGTGTTTTGTCCTCTTACAGGCAATCCCTTTTTGTGTCTTAAGCCTCTGTAACAATTGATTTCTCTTAATCTTTTTATATTTAAAGAAATCTCTCTTCTTAAGTCACCTTCTACAGGGTGTTTGTCTATTTCTGCTCTTAATTTAGCTACATCATCTTCTGTCAAATCTTTTACTCTTATATCAGGATTTACTCCTGTTATTTTTAATATTTTTCTTGAAGTAGGTCTTCCAATACCAAATATATAAGTTAATCCTACTTCAACTCTTTTATCTCTTGGTAAGTCAACACCAGCTATTCTGGCCATTAAGCGTACACCTCCTACGTTTTGTGTTTACTTTATTGTTTTTGTAGTCTGATATCTTGCGCTCATACTAATAAATACTTATTTAAAATTAGTATCATCCTATCACAGCGCGAAGCAAGCTTCGCGCTTTATCCTTGTTTTTGTTTGTGTTTTGGATTTTCACAAATTACCATTATTTTACCTTTTCTTTTTATGATCTTACATTTTTCACAAATTGGTTTTACCGATGGTCTTACTTTCATTGTAATCCCTCCTTACTACTTTTTCCTCCAAGTTATCCTGCCTCTTGATAAGTCATAAGGTGACAGCTCAACTGCAACCTCATCTCCTTCCAGGATTCTGATATAGTTCATTCTCAATTTACCTGAGATATGAGCCAATATTTGATGTCCATTTTGAAGTTCAACTTTAAACATTGCATTTGGCAGGGCCTCAAGAACTTTTCCTTCTACTTCTATTACATCCTTTTTGGACATTGATTTCTCAACTCCCACTTCTAATGCTTATTTGTTAAGAATGGCTCTAAGAGCTTTCTTACAGTAGCATCATTGATTTTTTCATTACTTTTTAACATATTTGCAAATTCCTCTAAAACTGTATTATAAACAACTAAATGCTTTATTTTCTTTTTCTTTGGTGAGCTTAGCTTTCTTAAATCACCATCTGCTATTAAAACAAAGCTATCATCTATAATGTCCACTATTACAAAAACTCTGCTTTTATCTCTTCCTGCTTTTGATTTCACAACTTGACCTTTTTGCAAACCAGCTGTTGTATCCATCAATTCACCTCATTACTGTACCGTCAATAAATCCGGTTCCCCATCTGTTATGGCAAGAGTATGCTCATAGTGTGCAGATGGTTTCCCGTCAAGTGTAACTACAGTCCAATCATTACTTAAAATAGTTACATGATATGAACCTGCATTTATCATCGGTTCTATTGCTAAAACCATTCCTTTTTGCAGCCGCGGACCACTACCGGGTCTCCCGAAGTTAGGTATCTGAGGCGCTTCATGCATTTGCTTTCCTACGCCATGTCCTACGAAGTCTCTTACAACAGAAAATCCAAAGCTTTCAGCATATGCTTGAATAGCATGTGATATATCTGATAATCTGTAACCAACTTTCGCAAATTTAATACCTTCATAAAAGCTTTGTTTCGTAACTTTTATTAACTGCTCTTTTTCATCGTCA
>DGYI01000046.1:0-349 GCA_002396645.1 Firmicutes bacterium UBA5010 | reverse complement strand
TAGTAATACCGGATTTAATATGTTTTTTTACTAAATCATGTGCTCCTGCAACTATCCTTCCGGCCTTTCTCATTATTTCAACTTCTCGCTGCGTTTTAATAATAATCATATTATTCGCCTCTTAAATTTGAAATTATATCGCTTCCGACCTTATCAATCGGCTGCTCTCCATTTATATTCAGTATTACACCTTTTTTGGTATAATATTCAATCAATGGTTTTGTCTGTTCAACATAAACGTTGATTCTATTTTCTACGGTTTCTTTTGTATCATCTTTTCTTTGATACAATTCACCGCCGCATTTATCGCAGATATCTTCATGTGATGCTTAAAGATGGAGACATTATT
>DGYI01000069.1 GCA_002396645.1 Firmicutes bacterium UBA5010 | reverse complement strand
AATTCCGCCATACCCGCACAATTTTTATACTTATCTTGTAACGACAAAACTTATTATACACAAACCAAGATATCCTGTCAACACTTTTTAATATAATTATATTACTATTTTATAATTTTTCTACAAATTTATTGGTACAAACAAGTTTTTTGTCCCTCTTACATATAATGATAACGTAGCCGTGGAGGTGTTGATTTGATTGATGGATTGATTGAATTTATTTTTCCATTTACAATTTTTCTTTTTGGATACATAACTAACGGCAGTTCTTTTCCTCAACCTTTAAATAAAAATGAGGAATACGAGCTGATAGAAAAATCAAAATCAGGAGACCTTGAATCGCGAAATATACTGATTGAACGAAATTTACGTTTAGTTGCGCATGTAGTTAAAAAATACAAATCTGTGAATATTGATCCTGAGGACTTAATTTCTATAGGCACTATAGGGTTAATTAAGGCGGTTACCACATTTGACAACAATAAAGGAATCAGACTCGCTACATATGCTGCAAAATGTATAGAAAACGAAATACTTATGACCTTGAGAAGCGATAAAAAATTAAAAAATGAAATATCGCTGCATGAGCCACTCGGAACCGATAAGGAAGGCAACAGCATATACCTTATTGATATCATAAAATATGAGTGCGAAGAGGTTATAGGTCGAATTGATAAGGAACAAAAGATTGAAATATTAAATAAGATATGGGATAAAACCTTGCAAAAAAGAGAAAAAACTATAATTGAAATGAGATATGGTATACGCAACAATGATCATAAAACACAGCGTGAAATAGCTAAGCAACTGGGAATATCGCGTTCTTATGTATCTAGAATTGAAAAAAAGGCACTAAAAAAACTATATGACGCATTATTGAATTATGAGAAAAGTGATAATAAAGAAATAAACTAATGAAAACCGACTATGCAATGGCAATTATTTAATCGCTATTGCATAGCCGGCTTTTAAATGCTTCGGCTAGCCAAAACCACAATAATATTAATTATTATTCTTTCCATTATGGAGACAATTGTCTATTGCTATAACAAGAGCGGTAAAAAAGGCTGCATCTTTTTCTTCTGCTACTTCTAATCTGTAACTATCACCAATTGACAGCCACTGCTTATTTATAGTTCCCAATATATTTCCGTCACAGCTAATACTGAAATCCATGCTTAAAAACTCCCCTTGTATGTCATAATTTCCATAAGAACTTGTAACAGTCAGTCTTGGTCTGAAAAATGAAAATTCTTGCCTTATTTGCGCACACAGTAAATCACCTTGATATATTTCATATTCGGCAAATAAAAATGTAAATCTTTTTTTAATAAAAAACAATTCATTTCCATACATATCATATAGATAAATTTTACTCAAAAATGTTAAAAATTCACTCTCAACCTTATATATTGGCTGCAAATTTTCATCAAATACATTGTATGAGTCTGCTAAAGAAAATATTTTTTGTTTAATATACAATATCATATTAATCTCCCCTTTACCACTAAGTTTAATAACAGCATTAAATACCTACTTATCCATACAAGATTTTATCTTAGTCACCATTAAATCTATCGCTACTAAATTGTTTCCACCTTCTGTTACTATAATATCTGCATATTTTTTAGTCGGCTCTATAAATTGTTCATGAGCAGGTCTTACAGTATTGATATACTGAGCTATAACAGAATCCAGCGTACGAGCTCTGTGGTTGATGTCCCTTATTATTCTTCTTATCAGTCTTAGGTCTGCATCTGTATCTACAAATATTTTAATATCCAGTAAATCTCTTATTCTTTCATCATAGAAAACTAATAGCCCTTCAATTATTATGATTTCTTTCGGCTCTATCAGTTGAGTCTCTTTTTTCCTGTTATGAATCTCATAGTCGTATAAAGGCTTCTCAATGGCATGTCCATTTTTCAATGATGAAATGTGCTCTATCAAAAGATCGGTGTCAAAAGCAAAGGGATGATCATAATTTGTCTTGCACCTTTCTTCGTATGATAGATGACTTTGGTCCTTGTAATACGAGTCCTGTTCAATTATAGCAATGCTTCTTTCAGGAACTTCAGAAAAAATCTTATTGACTATCGTAGTTTTTCCCGAGCCGCTTCCTCCGGTTATACCAATAAATAAAGGTGTTTTCATTTTATGAATCCTTTCTTTTTCTAATTATATAGTATGGTGCTACTTCTTTTTCAATCTTCATTTGAATTAATTCTTGCGGATGAGGAGCTGAATCAATTTTTTCTCCTTTTATATTTCTCATATCATTAGCAACTATTTCAAAATGTCTTCCCACTGGTCCAAAAGCCTCTAATATATCGCCTTCGTTAAATTTATTTCTCTGCTCAAGGGTTGCTGTTTGTGTAGCTTTATCATAATCTCTCACTATAGCCACTACATCATATGTTCTGATATAGCTACTTGAGGTATACAGTTGTCCGTTTTCATAGGGGTTTCCCAAATAAAAGCCATATGTGTAATCTCTATACGAAGCCTTTTCGAGTTCTTCCTTCCAGTATCGCAAATCTGCCTTTTCACCGTATTCCTTAACTTCTAAAAGTGCATTTTTATATGCTTTAACAGCATTTGCTGTGTAATATTCACTTTTCATTCTGCCTTCAATTTTTAATGCAGTTATCCCTAAGTCTATGAATTTTTGCATGTATTCTACCATGCATAAATCTTTGGAATTAAAAATAAATGTTCCTTCGTCATTTTCCTCTATAGGAAAATACTCTCCGGGTCTTTTTTCTTCAACAATATTATATTTCCATCTGCATGGCTGAGCACAATCTCCTTTATTTGAATATCTGCCTGTCATAAAGCTGCTTAACAGACATCTGCCTGAATAAGAAATACACATTGCTCCGTGTACGAATGCCTCAAATTCCAAATCTTTAGGCGTATTTTTAATCATTTCTTCTATTTCTGTAAATGACAGCTCTCTTGCTAAAACTATCCTTTTTACACCCTGCTTATACCAAAAATTTGCAGCGCTTGAGTTTGTAGTGTTTGCTTGAGTGCTAAGGTGTATTTTCATATCAGGTGTTGTTTGCTTTATGATATCTATAACTCCTGCATCCGAAGCAATAAGTGCATCTGCACCTATTTTTTGCAGATATTTCAGATACTCCTCAAATCCTTTTAAATCATTTTCATGCGGTACTATATTTACGGTTATATTTGAATTTACGCCATGTTTATGGCAATATTCTATTCCCTTTTCTAAATCATCCGAATCAAAATTCTTAGAGCCTGCTCTTAATCCCATTGTCTTTCCGGCAAAGAAAACTTCATCTGCTCCGTATTCTACTGCCATTATTAATTTTTCCAAGTTTCCGGCAGGTGCTAATATTTTAGGTAACATAATTCCTCCATTCCTTACTCCGCTTTGCGGTATCATAAATCTTCAGGGTGAAATATATTTCACTCTTTAATCTTAATCAGTGCTATTCCGTCTCCGATAGGAATAATTGAAGTTTCAAATCTATCATCTTTAGAGACATAATCTAAAAAATCTCTCATATTTCTCACAATTGTTTTTTTTCTTTTTGCTACGAGTTCATCATTTGCTACCATGCCCTTGTACAGTGCATTGTCACAGATAATTAAAGCGTTTGAATTTAGTATTTTCAGAGTTTTATCAAAAAATTCCTCATAATGACTTTTTGAGGCATCAATAAATGCCACGTCAAATTTTTCATTTATACAGTCAAGTGCAACAGCCGCATCATCATTGACAAGTCTGATATTTTTATCACAGTCAAATCTTTTGATATTATTTATTGCTTCTTTATATATGTCCTCATCTATCTCTATAGACAATATATCTGTATTCTTATTGAGAGCCTTGCACATAAAAATAGATGAGAATCCGACATTAGTGCCTATCTCAAGTATTTTTTTCGGTTTTATAATATTTAAAAGCACTTTTATAAATTGAGCAACCTCTTTTTGAATTATCGGTCTATGATTTTCGGTACAATTTTCTCTGAATTTTTCTAA
>DGYI01000014.1:79007-140013 GCA_002396645.1 Firmicutes bacterium UBA5010 | reverse complement strand
ATTAGATCCTAATTCAGTAAATGTATTTGACTATCCTACATAAGTTGTCTATATTATACAACGTTATTTTATATTTTTCAATAGGCAAAATGCAAAAATATGTTGAAAATTCATAATTACTTTCCTGGTCTAGTAAAAAAAGCGGGATTTTTACTGTTGAATTGCTCAAAACATCTATTTTCAGCACCTCACAGCCTTCGGAATACGATTCCATGAGCTTGATTTTAACCTCTGATGCAAGTGATTTACTGTCAACCTGAGTTATAAAATTTACTGAATTAGGATCTAATGAAAATTCATCCATTTCATTAGGGTCTATAATTTTTATATTTTTATAATCAGAATACCCCGAAAGTTTTATACATCTGCTAAGGAAACTTTCATTATCTATTATTTCAATATTTATTGTATCCTTATATTGATCCAAAAGCTTTTTAGTTACAAAATCTCCAACATATGGGCTACCGGGGATGCAATAATTTATTTTACCATATTTTTTGAGTTCTGCAACTATTTTTTCAACAATTTTATTATAAATTTCATCAAATTCAACAATTTTTTCAAATAAATCGTCAAACGAGATGCAATTTATTCCATTATTTTCCAGATCTTGAACTATCGGATGTCTGGCTGTACGCAAATATGTGGGTATTTTTTCCATAAGCGCATTATATGCTTTAAGGCTTAAATTCTCAATACCGCCTACCCCTAAGCCTATTATTTGTATTGTATCCATATTTTATCCATCGTTATGCCTATGTATCAATGGTACAAGAAATCATAAGACATTTATACATGGGCTCGGTTCCTGCTTTCTTATTATTTATAATTTTTTGCAAATCATTCAATATATTTTATCTTCTGACAAATCTTTTCATCTTGCTTCCCATAGGAATAAGCTCTAAATCCTCACTCGTTATAGCTCCTGTAGCAAATAATGCTACAAAGTATATAAGTCCTCCGATTGCTATTGATAACAGTGTAACTAATCCCTTAGAACTGATAATCATTCCGGTCAATCTATAGACTATCCATACGGTTATTGCCATTATGGCAGTTGATAACAAAGGAAGTGCTGATATTTTAATTATATTGCTCATCTTAATTGAGGTATATTTTCTTATATCTCTTAAGTTTAATATTGATGCAATCAGGTATGCGGCACAGGTACTCAATGCAGCTCCCTTAATATTTATCGGAGCTATTCCTATCAGTATGTATGATAAAATAACCTTGAAAATAAGACCTATAAACAAATTTTTAACAGGTATCATCTGTTTGTTTACTGATTGAAGCATAGCTGTATATGCTTGATTTAATATAAGGAATATAACCCCTATAGACAGTATCTGCAATAAAACTCCCGAAGATGCATGTCTTTGTGCTCCCATACTTGGAAATAACAAGGCCATAATCGGCTCTGCCAGCATGAACATACCTATTCCGCAAGGCAAGGCAATAATTAATGAAAGCTTTGCTCCCATATCTGCGGTCTGATTAAGTCGTGATCTTTCCTTTTTAACAAATGCATCTGCCATAACAGGTACTAAGCTGATTGCTATTGCGGTAGAGAATGCCTGCGGAAAATTAATCATTGAATGAGCCATTCCGTTTAACTGACCATACAAATCATCAATAACAGCCTGTGAATAATTTAAACTCGCAAGTCTGTTTGAAACAAAAAATGTATCCATATTTCCCATAAGAGGCGCCATAGAAGCACCGATTGTTATTGGTATTGCTATTCTAAGTAAATTTTTTACAACAGTTTTAGTTTCATCAAGTGAGTTGTTATTTGAAGACTGTATTTCATTTTGTGTTAATCTTTTTCTCATGATGAAGAACAAAAATACTATTAAAAGAGCCCCTATACTTCCGACACTTGCTCCAAAGGTTGCGCCTGCCGCTGCTTTTGCAAGACCTATCTTAACAAGTGAATATGCCAGAAAGTATCCCACGGCAACTCTGAGAAGCTGCTCTGCAAGCTGAGACAGTGCAAACGGCACCATGTTTTGAGTACCTTGGAAGAATCCTCTGTAAGATGATAATACAGGTATAATAAGCAATGCCGGAACTAATGCAACCATTGAATAGTATGCTTCCGAAAAGCCCATAAAATTCACTATAGGCTTAGCAAATATCAAAACTAATACTGAAGATACAATACCTATTATAAACATTCCCCACAAAGAAATGCTATAGACTTGATATGCTCCCTTGTAGTTATTTAATGCTCTTTTTTCTGAAATCAATCTTGCTATAGCTGTAGGGAATCCTGCAAGAGATATAGCAAGAAGAAGATTATATACATTATAAGCTGCTGTATAGTAGGCCATACCCTCTGTGCCTATTAATCCTGTTAAAGGAATTCTATATATAGCTCCCAATATTTTTACTATTAATCCGGACAGCCCTAAAATTGCGGCACCCTTGACAAAATTATCCTTTGACATATAACCAAAGTCCTCCCATTTTAACTACTATATAGTATAACTAGTTCTTACTTTATCACAAAATCAGGTATATTAAAAGAAAAAAATTATTAATATTTCAAAATATAATTTGATATTGATAAGCTGTAATTATATAGTTATAATATCATTATAGAGAACTTATATGTATCAAAAAATTAAATATAGCAATTTATTATAGAATAGTATCAAACATACTTGATACACTTAAAACAAGTGAGGTTTTAATGGAAGAGCTAAAGGGAATAATATTTGATATAATTTACAGAAATGAAGATAACGGTTATACAGTTGCTTTATTAGAAACTGATACAAATGTCGTAACAATAACAGGAAGCTTTCCGTCGGATTTAACCAATGAAACTATATTGATGTACGGCAAATACATAAAACACCAAAAATACGGAGAACAGTTTCAAGTGGAGGCTTACAGCATATTGCTTCCCACTCAGCTTGATGCTGTGGAAAATTATTTAGCCTCGGGAATGATAAAGGGAATTGGTCCTTCTACCGCAAAAAAAATTGTAGAAGCATTCGGACAAGATACCTTTTCAATTATCCAAAATAATCCCGAACGTTTGACAGAAATCGAAGGAATCGGAGAAGTCAAAGCTAAAACTATATCGGAAAGCTTTGTTGATCAGCTTGATATAAAAGAAATAATGATGTTTTTGCAAAGCCATAATATCAGCCCTAACTATGCCGTAAAAATATATAAGCAATATGGTAAAAATACAATTTCGGTTATACGCGAAAATCCATATAAGCTTGCGGAGGATATATACGGTATAGGCTTTAAGCTAGCTGATAAAATAGCATTTTCAATAGGAATTGAAAGACAATCCTCATTCAGAATAGATGCTGGACTTAAATATCTTCTCATAGAAGGAGCTGCAAGAGGGCATTCTTATCTTCCTCAAAACATCTTGATTAAATCAGCTGTAGAATTGCTGGGTACAAGCGAGGAAATATTGGCACTTGAAATCAGAAATATGGCGTTTCAGGCTAAGCTTCATATCGAAAATATAGACGGGAAGGATTGCATATACTATATACCTTACCATAATGCTGAAATAAATGTATGCAATAAGCTTATATCTCTAAGCTCAGTTGATTACGGCCTTACAGATGATGAAATCAAAGCACAGTCAGACTTGTCTCAAAGAGATAACAATATAGAGCTGACCGACACACAAAGCTTGGCTGTGAAAGAGGCTGTAAAAAATGGTGTCACAGTTATAACAGGCGGTCCCGGAACAGGTAAAACAACCATAATAAAAACAATAATAGATGTATTTGAACGATTAAACAAAAAGGTACTTCTTTGTGCCCCTACCGGGCGTGCAGCAAAGAAAATAACCGAATCATCAGGCAGAGAAGCAAAAACGATACACAGAATGCTTGAGTATGCCTATGGAGAAAGCGACAGCAATCTTAGCTTCAACAAAAATGAGGACTCTCCTCTTGACGCTGATGCGGTTATAGTTGATGAATCCTCAATGATAGATATAATATTGATGAATAATCTTTTAAAGGCAATAAAATCAGGTACAAGGCTTGTACTTGTAGGTGATATGGACCAGCTTCCATCTGTCGGGGCAGGAAATGTATTAAAGGATATCATATCAAGTGAGGCAATCCAAACTATAAGGCTGGATAAAATATTCAGGCAGGCACATGGAAGCAGCATTATAGAAAATGCCCACAGAATCAACAGCGGTACTATGCCTGTGTGCAACGAAAAAGATTCGGATTTTTTCTTTATGAAGAAAAACACAAACAAGGAAATATCCGATTTAATTGTTGAATTATATACAGAAAGGCTTCCTTTAAAATATTCCATAGACCCTGTAAAAGATATTCAGGTTTTATCTCCTATGAAAAAAGGTGAGATTGGGGTTATAGAGTTAAATAATAAGTTACAGGAGGTAATCAATCCTCCTTCAAAATTAAAGGCTGAAAAAACGATAGGAAAAGTATGCTTCAGAGTCGGTGATAAAGTAATGCAGACTAAAAATAATTATCAGCTTGCTTGGAATATTAATAACGAAGACGGTAAGAATATTGAGGGCGAAGGAATTTATAACGGAGATATCGGATATATAATATATATTAACGAAAAGGATCAGGAGCTTATCGTAGAATTTGACGATAAAAAAGAAGCTTTATATAATTTCACTCAATTGGACGAATTAATTTTGGCTTATGCTTCAACCGTTCATAAAAGTCAGGGAAGCGAATTTCCTGTAATTATAATGCCTGCAACCTGGGCTCCCGAGATGCTTCTTACAAGAAATCTTCTGTATACGGCTGTAACACGTGCTAAAACTCTTGTGGTTCTTGTAGGACAGGAAAAATATATAGATTTTATGGTGAAAAACAATAAAATTGATGATAGATATTCAGCACTTGACTTGAGACTAAAACAGGTAAAGGAATTTTATAAGTGGTAAAAGCTATGCTTAGATACATTAAATCCTTTTTAGAGCTTTTATATCCCGAAAAAAACATATGCCAGATATGCAATAGCTATGAAGAAAGCATTAACGATACCTATATATGTAAAAGCTGTTTGTCAAAGCTTGAAAAAATCGAGATGCCTGTATGTAAAATATGCAATAAAAGTCTAAGTCATAATCCTGATTTAATTATTTGTGACGAGTGTGTGAGGGAACCAAGAAGCTTTGAGATGTCAAAAAGCCTGTTTTATTATAAGAGAATCGCAAAAAAACTTATACATGATTATAAATATTGCGGCAAAACATATTATTACAAACTTTTTGCTTATCTGCTTGTACAATATATGAAGGAGATTAACTATAAGGACTTTGACTACATAATATCAGTTCCTTTGCATAAAATTAAACTAAGAAAAAGAGGATATAACCAGTCAAAGCTTTTGGCAGGAAAAATCGGAAAATATTTTAATATTCCATACATAGATGCACTCAAAAGAATAAATAATACAAAAAAGCAAAGCAATTTATCAAGATATTCCAGACAAAAAAATCTTCAAAATGCCTTTGCTCTAACAAGCAATAAGATGTCTGAATTAATAGCCGGTGCTGATATACTGATTATTGATGATATATTTACTACCGGGGCAACTGTGAATGAATGCAGTAAAATATTAAAACTTCACGGAGCCAATAAAGTTTTTGTACTTACATTGGCAAGATAATTATATTTTTATTAATGTTTAGTTCTATCCTTATAGGGTATAATTAAGATACAATATTCTATTAAAACTTGAAAGGAGTTGATTGCATGAACATTAGTGTTTATGGAAAAAACATTCAACTGACTGATGCATTAAAGGAAGTTGCAACAAAGAAAATAAGCAGGCTTGATAAATTTTTCTACAAAGATATTGAGGCTAAGGTTGTTTTAAGTGTTGAAAGAAAGAAACAAAAAGTAGAGGTAACTATACCATTTAACGGAAGGATATTAAGAGTGGAAGAAGCCTCAGAGGACATGTATTCATCAATTGATGATGCTGTTGAATCTTTAGAAAAGCAAATCAGAAAGCATAAAACAAAGCTTGAGGATAGAAAACATAGCAACGAGTCAATAAAATTTGAGAATGTTGAACCTTTAGATGATATGGAAGAAGATTTTAAGGTAGTAAAAACAAAAAGATTTGCAGTTAAGCCAATGAGTATAGAAGAAGCTGTATTGCAAATGGATTTATTAAAACATGACTTCTTTGTTTTCCTCAACGCTGATACCGAGGAGGTAAATGTAGTATATAAAAGAAAGGACGCCAATTACGGCTTGATAGAGCCGGAATTTTAATATAAAGAGGATGCATGAGCGAAAGCCTGCATCCTTTTTTATCTGATAAGAAAATTCTTTCATAAAGCGAAATAAGTTTCGCTTTTTATTACTTTAGTTCTAAGACATTATCATTTCTATATGTACACAGCATTAACCCTATTATAATCATATTTACAATAAATGCAGTTTTTCCGTATGAAAGTAAGGGTAATGAGATTGTGCCTATTATCATATGTCCTAAGTTTGCCATTATATAAAAAACAGACTGAATTAAAATTACAATTGAGCATCCAAGGGAAATAAACATTCCCTGCTGATTTTTTTGTTTAAATGTAGATATAAACATTCTGAGTATTAAAAATGTAGTGATAAATATTACTGCTATGCCGACAATATATCCGAATTTCGCAATAAAATAAGTAAGCTGAAAATCTCCTCTGCTCGGCATTATGTTATCTAAAGAATGTGAACTGTATCTTTCCGGCATCATAGCTTCTCCTATAAAGTTTGATTCAGACAGAAGCTCTCTTACAAGTATTTTAAGATATCCTCCGCCATTGGGATCTTTGTAGGGATCAATTGCTACAGCAAATCTTTCATATATGTAATCTCCTTCCCCATGTATTGCAAAGAATATAAATAATATAACTATAAAGAACAATGCAGCTCCTCCGATGAGCAATGCTATAGTCACTTTTCTGTCAGCCTTAAAAACATTCTTTATGCAAGCTGTTAAAAGCAAAGCTCCTGTTCCTGCACAGAATATAACAAGAGCAGCTATATTTCCTATCCTCACTATATTAATCATCCCTAATATCATTAACAAAATACAAGCTGCATATCCTTTGTAGCCTTTGTTTTTAAAATTAATTACAACACCTGAAAACGCTATAATCATCATAAGACAGATATAATAACTCAAAGATGCCCCTATTAACCGGATTGAAATTTTCTCAAAAAAAATATCGGATACAGATAAAATAATATATATGAAAGTTGAATATCTGACTATTCTGCTGTAGTCGACAAAATATATTCCGAGCATAGCTATTATTCCTATGGCAATTGACAGCAAATATTCATTTAACTCAAAATTAATCATTTTATATAAATTTACCGAAATAAGCTGTATAAAAATTGACAATATAACAATTGCTATTATTGACTTCTCGGGCTTAGGTCTATGTATTTTATCAAACTGCTCACCTATTATAACAGGGTCACCCATTTCTCTGATTGCATTGTTAATTGCGGTTTTTTCATCTTGCCCCTGTAATATGAACGAATTTCTCTGATCCTCTATATGGTCAGATATTTCCTTTGCTATAGCTTTATGAGCCCTTTTGGTTCTTATTTGATTACAAACATCTTGTATATAATCATCGGCCTTATTATATTCCCGCAAACTCAGCACCTCCTAAAACATTGTTGACAGCGGAGGAAAAAATATTCCATTCGCTTTTCTTTTCATTAAGCATTTTTTTACCGGACTTTGTAATGCTGTAATACTTTCTGGGTCTGTTATTAACCGCCTCACCCTCATAGGATAAAATCATCCCCTGCTGTTCTAAATTATGTAAAATCGGATACAGAGTCCCTGCTTTCAAAGAAAAAATATTGTTAGATATACTTTCAAGTCTCTCTATCATCATATATCCATACATATCTTCTGTCTCCAACAACTTTAGAATAAGCATCGTAGTGCTTCCGGTCATCAGGCTTTTATCAATTTTCATTTTACACCTCCATATATAGATTATCTACATATATAATATATCGATAATCTATATATGTCAAGTCCTGATTAAAAGTTATATTTAATAATTTTTATCACTGTTCAAAAGCACTCATATAAGGTATTATTAATTAAAAGGTTTAAAAAATAAAAACTCAGATACGGAGGATGGAAAATGGTATTAATAATTCATGATTTGGATGAAAAATTAAATGGTAAAATCGCAAATCTGTTTGAAAAAGATGCAGATAACATCCACATTGTTTCGGATAACGGAACAATTAAGAACTGCATCGGATGCTTTAACTGCTGGGTTAAAACTCCCGGTCAATGTATGTTAAAAGACGACTACAGCAACATGGGAGAACTGATGGCAAAGTCAAAGGTTTTAGTTATATTAAGTGAATGTAAATACGGCACATACAGTCCTTTTGTTAAAAATGTCTTAGACCGCTCTATATCATATGTTCATCCTGACTTCACGAAAAGAAACGGTGAAATCCATCATAAAACCAGATACAATAATCAAATACACATAAAGGCTTATTTTTATGGTGCGAAAACTATCGAGGAAAAAGATACAATCAAAAAGCTTGTAAATGCCAATTCTCTAAATTTTAACGGTATAGTTGATTCTATTGAATTTTCAAATGATTGGGAGGATATTTTAAATGAAAACAGCTCTAATTAACGGAAGTCCAAAACTAAAAAACTCAGCTTCTTTGTCTATATTAACTGATATTAAGAATTTCTTGATGCAGGAAAGAGACGAAAATAAAATACAAAGCGAGTCAGATATAATTATAAATGAATTTACATGGAATAAACCATCCTGCTCTATAAAAGATTTCGAGGATATATGCAAATGTGATGCGATTGTTTTTGCATTTCCTTTATATGTGGATTCTGCTCCCTCTCATTTGCTGAAAATTCTTGTTGACTTTGAACATTATATTGATGAAATAAAAAAATCTAATGATATGAATCAATTAAAAGATATTAATGTATATGCAGTTGTAAATAACGGTTTTTTTGAAGGAAAACAAAATTGCTTAGCAATTGAGACTATAGGGCATTGGTGTAAACGTCTGGGATTTAATATGGCCGGAGGTATAGGAATCGGCGGAGGCGGAATGTTATTAGCTATAAAAAACGTGCCTTGCGGCTCCGGACCGAAAAAAACAATAGGAATTGAGTTAAAGAAATTATCAAGCAGCATAAAATCAAGACAAAACTACGGATTATCTTTTATAGAACCAAACTTCCCTGCTTTTTTATACAAATTTATGGCAGAAACGCAGTGGCGTAAAAGTGTAAAGGCAAACGGCCTAAAGGCTAAGGATTTGGGGAGAAGAATATAAGAAGCATTTCTGACTCAAAGCATAAACGCTTCTTATTATTATTAATTGAATCCCCTAGTTTATTATGGACGTGGTATGCAGCGCTGTACGAGCTGACCTCATCTTTTCTCGAATAGCTACCCCAAATGGACAGCGGCCCTCACACATTCCACATTGAATACAATCGCTTGCGTTTTTACTCATGGCATAATAATGTTCCTTCGCCATTTCATCGCCCGCCATATATAGGTCAAAAAACTTATGAATTTGACCTATATCTATTTCAGCGGGACAGGGCATACAGTGATTACAGTAAACACAAGAACCTCTCATATCTTGGGACTGTATTTTCATAATAAAGGAATAATCTAATTCCTTGTCAGCTGCAGAGTACAGCTGAGCGGCATCCTCTAAATCCTGTTTGTTTCGCACACCAACCATGCAGGAAACTACTGACGGACGGTCCAGTGCATATTTTAAGCATTGAGGAATCGACATTGCCTGCCCAAATGGTGAGGTCTTTGCATCCAGAAGCTTACCTCCACCGTAGGCTTTCATTACATTAATTCCTATTCCTAAGCGATAACAGTCTTGAAAAAGCTTCTGTCTGTTTTGCGACACGATGATACCGGCGTAATTTTTACTGTCCTCACCATATGGATCGTTGGCTACGGGGTCTAAATCATAGGCTGCGTTGATGCTGAACATTAAAGCATCCATTTCACCGGTAGCAATGAATCGGTTTGCAATCTCTGCAGTATGGGTTGCCACGCCCAAATTACGAATGACACCATCTCGTTTCAATTTAACTGCATAATCAAACGCACCATTGTCCATAAGCTTGTTGTAGTCCTCTGCCGTATCAATACAGTGAAATACAGCAATGTCAGCATAATCTGATCCAGTGATTTCTATCTGGTTTTCAAAGCTGCGCTTAATGGATTCCAACGTATAATTTCGAGAGTATTGACCGGTTTCATATGTGATGCCGAGATGCATTTGTAAATGAAACTGATTACGTCTCCCTTTGAGCGCAACACCGTAGTTCTGCCAAGGTTCAGGGTAAGAAGTTGCCATGTCGATTAAGTTTATTCCCTGACTTTGAGCATAATCAATAAGTTCAACTGTTTGTTTTTCATTTGATTCATGTACGCTGCCTGAGCCAATTCCAATTGTACTAACTTTCATGCCGCTATGCGGCAATGTTCTGTATTCCATATCTACCTCCAAATTTAATATAATCAAAAATAACAATTTATATATTCTTTACTATTTCTATTAATTATTTTGCGGTCAATTGTCCTAAACCGGCTGTAGAGCCTGTGATTAAAATTCTTCCAAAACAAGCACCGTTCATCCAAGTTATAGTATCAGAGCAAAGAGAACGCAGATTAGTTGCACTGTAAGATATGCCGCTGCTGCCTGATGTACAGAAAGGCACAATTATTTTTTCGGAAAAATCGTAACTCTACAGGAAGGTACTGATAATTTGCTGAGCTTTTCCAAACCAGATTGGGTATCCAATAAATACTATATCATGCTCATCCATATTTTCCACACTTCCTGATATGTCAAAGCGTTCTGCTCCAACGCTCCGGCCCTGCTGTCACACTATAGATTTTACAGAAATGCTCCGTTACAGACCTGAAGCACCTGTCCTTTTACGCATTTTCCCATTTTGCTGGCTAGATATAGGCAGGCATAGGCCTGATCAATTGGCTCGCACTCAGGACCAGGAAAATATACATAGTGTCCGCTGTAATCCAGCATTTTATTGCCACCGGGCTGTTTACCTTCCTTGTTGTCCAAATGTGCCGGCGTAACAGTGGCGCCGGGAGCTACTGCATTGCAACGAATATTGGTATCGCATAAGCGCATAGCCACATTTTTTGTCAGTGTGTTAATCGCACCTTTCGTTGCTGTATAGCTCGCACCACAGAACGGACGCTCGCCGTTTACAGAAGAAATATTGATAATAACACCCTCATTCTTCGGTAAAAATATTTTTAATGACTCTCGTATATACCTCATTGGTCCGCCAAGGTTGATGTTCATAATATGCTGCATCCACTCATCGGTGGTTTCGTCAATCATAGTCTGCTCTCCAATAGCAGCATTGTTAATAAGTATATCCAAGTCCCCGAATTCCTCAATGGTTTTTTCAAAGACCCTTTTTGTATCTTCTAAGGATCCAATGTCTGCTACAATACCAATAGCCTTATACCCTTTCGCTTTGATTTTATTTACCACCACATCAAGCTTCTCATGACCGCGTGCAGTGAGAACAACGGCTGCTCCTTCTTCTGCAAAAAGCTCTGCGATTGTTTCGCCCATACCATAACTTGCGCCGGTTATAATCGCGACCTTACCTGCCAACATTTGATTTTCCATTTTCTTTACTCTCCTTTGATTAGATATAATCTATAGTAATAATAAACAAATTTTTTGTCTTATTTTTGAAAGGTTACTTCAACACTATCATCCCCAAGGGCATTTTTAAGTCCTGTTACATCCTCAATGTATCCGAGCCTCGTGTAGTTATACGACGAAGAAAAGCTCTCATAAAACAATACCAAGCAGTTGTTGCCATACAGCATAAAATCACCGTTCTTGATTTGTCCGGGACGCTGAGGGCTGGCTGGCAGGGTGCTCGATAAGAAGTAATATTTTTCGTTTCCATTAAGTTCTCCCATATTTATAGTCATAGGCAGATGCTCAATCAAGGCTTGTGTAGTTTCATTGTTATAGAGCTTTATGGCAAATGTACGATTTTGAATGGTGATAGTAAGATTAATCATTGAATCCTCATCTCCATCCGGTATGCTTGATGAGTTATCTGAGTTATCAGCAATGTGCTCTGTTTTTGTATTCAAATAACGATAAAGCATGACGGCAGCTTCAGCACGTGTAACCTCACCCTTTGGATCAAAATGATTGTTCGCTTTGCCGGTAATAACTCCTTTTTCCTGTGCCCAATCTACAGCATTGACAGCAAATGATGAAATTTTATTCTCATCTTTAAAATCTGAAGGGGTTTCTTTTATATCCGGATTGCCGGCATTTCTCCAAAGAATTGCGGCAAACTGCTCACGAGTTACCCAGTCATTAGGTCCAAAATTTCCGTTATAATATCCGCTTACAATCTTATTTTCAACTGCCCATGAAATTGCATTGCTATACCATGTGTTTTTCTCAGTATCGCTAAAATTGATTTCCTGTGTGATTGTCGGAGAACCTGCATAACGATAAAGAATAGTAGCCAGCATAGCACGTGATGTCAGCTTTTCCGGAGAAAAGTCTGAAGATGTTGTACCGCTCATAAGTCCATTATCTCTGCAATAAATTACGGCCTCCGCATACCAGTCGTCAGTAAAAACATCGGAAAATCCGGTATTGTCGGTTTCTGCCATAATCGGAATGGAAAAGAAAATAAAAAGAAATATCAAGATTAGAACTGAAGAAATTCGTTTATTCATATTATAAATACTCCTTATATATAATATATTTAGCTTGTAAAGTTAAGCTATAAGCCATTGTCAATCGTATTCACTTTTCAATATCCAGACAAGAAAAAATGCTGTTTTTTATACTATTATTATACGAAGTTTACACTGCTATGTAAAATGCTTATATTAAATATTATTTTATGCCCAAAAGGCATTATTTAAAAAAATAAAAAACTGCTCCGCATGTTAAATAAATTTACTGAGCAGTTTCATCTTTTCTATTCGTTTAAGATTTATATATTTGATAAGTTCTTCTGCAGCCTATCCAGGAAAACTTCTGCAGCCTTTGAAAACACCTGATATTTTTTCCATACTACATGCCATCTGGCTTCCAGCTTTGGTTTTAACGGCCTAAAGCAAAGCGCGCTTCCATCTGAGGTACTGATAATCTTGTCCAGACATAATGCACAGCCGATATCATCCTTTACCAAAAGTGACGCGTTATAAAGAAGCGTGTAAGTAGCAACCAGATTCAGCTTTTCATAGTCATCTTTCAGCCATTTTGAAAATGCATTATTTGTTAGTCGTTGACTTGAACTTATAAGAGGAATATCTTTTAAATCACTTGCTTCAATGCAGTCTTTTTTTGCCAGTGGATGATCTTTCCGCATAAGAAGTCCCCATGTATCAGCAGCGGACAAAGAAATAGAGTCATATTTTGAAATATTAGCCGGTTCCGCCAAAACACCAAAATCAATTAAACCGTTATCCAGTCTCTCTGTTACATTATCTGCATTTCCGCTGAAAAAATGAAAATGTATATCAGGATGCTCATCCCTAATACCTTTTATTTCCTTAGACAGCAGACTGATTACATGAGTTTCGCCACTTCCTATATGTATGTTACCGCTAATACTCTCTCTCGGTGTCAAAAGCTCTGATTCTGTTTTTTCTACCAAGTCCAATATTTCTTCCGCCCGTTTACGAAGCAGCATTCCTTCTTCTGTCAGTGTGATGCTTCGGTTTCCGCTGCTTCGCAAAAACAATTTCACGCCTAAGTCTGATTCCAATTCCATGAGCTGACGTGAAAGTGTCGGCTGTGTTACATGAAGGCTTTTTGCAGCATTTGAGATATTTTCCTCTCTGGCAACAGTCAAAAAATAACGCAGAACTCTTATATCCATGAGATCTTCCTCCTTAATATATCTACTTTATCATACCACAAGAAATAATGCCTTTCAAGCATAATTAAATATTAAATATAAGCATTTTATATATTTGCACATAAGAGATATAATATAAGCATAAAAGGTAAAGGAGATAGATATCCTAGTAAAGACACCTTGTTATTAATGAAAAACATCTGACAGCAGCCCATAAACTTGGATTATCTCTTTAATATAAGACCCAAAAAATCATTTTATTATTTGAATGTAATAAGTAAGGAGGAGAAATAAAAATGCAATATGTTAATTTAGGAAGATCCGGGCTGAAAGTCAGCCGACTCTGTCTTGGAACCATGAATTTTGGCTACGTAACAGATGTGCCGGAATCATTCAGGATTATGGACGAAGCTGTCGATAATGGAATTAACTTCTTTGATACTGCCGATGTATACGGGGGACCTCAAAGACCTGATATGGAAAAGGGCTTTGGGACTTCTGAAGAGATTATTGGCCGTTGGCTGGAGAAAAGCGGCAAACGAAATGATTTGGTAATTGCAACAAAATGCTATCAACCAATGGGATTAGGCCCAAATGACAGACGCTTGTCAGCGTATCATATCAGAAAGGCGTGTGAAGACAGTCTTCGCCGTTTGAAGACAGATCATATTGATTTGTATCAAATGCATCATATTGACCGATTCACCCCATGGGAGGAAATCTGGCAAGCCATGGAACTTTTGGTTCAGCAGGGCAAAATTATTTATGTCGGAAGCAGTAATTTTGCAGGTTGGAACATTGCTGCCGCACAAGGCATTGCAAATTGCCGCCACTTCTTAGGCCTTGTTTCGGAGCAGAGTCTGTATAATTTGTCCGTTCGCGATATTGAACTGGAAGTCATCCCTGCTTGTCGATATTTTGGCTTGGGAATACTCCCATGGAGTCCATTAGCCGGTGGACTTTTAGGTGGAATGCTAAAAGGTGAGCTTGGCATGCGTCGCTCAGAGCTAAAAGGCGAAGCTGAAAAAATCAGACCTCAGCTTGAAAGATATGAGGCTTTGTGTGAAAGACTGGGAGAACCTCCGGCGGTGGTGGCACTTGCTTGGTTACTCCACAATCCTGATGTAAGCTCCCCTATTATAGGCCCGTCAACGGTAGCTCAGCTAAAACAAAATCTTCAATCATTGGATATCAAGCTATCTGACGAAATTCTCCGTGAACTTAATGATATCTGGCCCGGACCTGGCGGAGAAGCACCGGAAGCTTATGCATGGTAATTCGCACGACGATAAAATCTCCATGTATTAAGACAATAAACAATTAGATAAAGAAAGGTGATAATAATGTATAAAAATTTTAATTCATTCATTCCTACCCGTGTACAATTTGGGGCGGGTCAGCTTAATAATCTGCATTTGCAAAAAATGCCCGGCAAAAAAGCCATGGTTCTGATTTCAAACGGTAAATCTACCAGAGCAAACGGTTCTTTCGACCGTACATTGGCTGAGCTGTCAAAGGCTGGTGTTGAAACCATTGTCTTTGACAAGGTTGAAGCTAATCCCCTTAAATCTACTGTTATGGCAGGAGCTGCTTTTGCCAAAGAGAACGGATGTGATTTCATTGTCGCGCTGGGCGGAGGCAGTGTCATGGATGCGTCAAAAGCAATGGCAGCGTTGGCAACAAACGAAGGTGATGTATGGGACTATATTGCAGGAGGTACCGGAAAAGGAAAACCTCTATCTGCCGACCCCCTACCTTTGGTCTGTATAACTACTACAGCAGGGACCGGCTCTGAAGTAGATCAATGGGGTGTCATCACCAATGATGTGACTAATGAGAAGATTGGATTTGGCGGAGATGATCGTCTTTTTCCTGTACTCGCAATTGTAGATCCGGAGCTTATGACTACTGTGCCGCCTGATTTTACTGCATATCAGGGTTTTGATGCACTATTCCACTCTACCGAGGTATATATCAGTAGCTTTAGAAATCTAATGGGTGACCTGTTTGCAAAAACTGCTATTGAAAATGTAGGAAAATATCTGGCTCGTGCTATCAAGGACGGAAATGATATGGAAGCTCGTACCGGCATGGCTTTTGCCAATACTCTATCCGGCTGGGCTATGGTAGTTAGTGTAACCACTGCACAACATTCAATGGAGCATGCTATGAGTGCTTACCATCAGGACCTGCCTCACGGTGCAGGTTTAATTATGATATCAAAAGCATTTAGTGAATTCTTTATCGAAAAACATGCTTGTGATGACCGATTTATTGAAATGGCCCGCCTTTTGGGTATGGAAAATGCAAATAAACCTGAGGACTTTATAACCGCTCTTGTTAAACTGCAGGAGGATTGCGGTGTAGCTGACCTAAAAATGAGTGATTACGGCATAACTCGTAAGGAGCTTCCAATCTTGGCTCGTAATGCTCGTGAAACCATGGGCGTTCTGTTTGCCGCTAATCCTTGTGAGATGACTCATGAGGATTGTGTCACTATTTTCGAACGTGCATACAAATAATAATCTCTGAACACAAGGAGAATATAGATGAAAAAACAAATTACAGCACTGCTGCTTGCATTGCTTTTGATTACTACGGTCGGATGCGGAAAAGAACCTTATCAAAATGATTCACAAAGAGAAGTTCCATCGACATCAAATACCTCAAAGGATAATACAGATGTTCCATCTACTTCGACTTCTTCTGACGAAACCTACCAACCCGAAAACGTAACGGAAATGCTTATTCAGGTCAGTGACGGAAAAAATATCATTACGTTCCGATTAAATGACTCAAAAGCTGCAAAGAATCTTTATGATCAGCTTCCCCTGTCTTTGGAGGTTGAGAACTACAGCAATAATGAGAAAATATTCTATCCTCCGCAATCCTTGGACATAAGCGATGCGCCTAAGGCAGGAGGTGAGGTGGGAACGCTGGCGTATTATGCTCCATGGGCTGATGTTGTCATGTTTTTCGGAAGCTATAGTCCCAACAGCAACTTGTATGAGTTGGGACAGGCAGTATCCGGCAGTGAACAAATTCAATCACTTGAGGGTACGATTACAATTGAGCTGCTCCCTTAAAAACCGGAGTTAGATTGCAATTGCACCCCTGCACAAATCATAATAAGGAAGAATACAACAATATGACCGAACATGACAAAAATGAAAAAGTGTTTATAAATCTGTTGGATGCAGGATGCAACCGGGATTTTGCAGATAATTTCTTGAGTATTAAAGATAAACAGAAAAAACTGCGATTGCTGTCATGCCACAGATGTTCCCTTTTGGATAAAATTCATCAATATCAAAAACAATTATACTGTCTGGATTATTTGATTTACTCCATGAGAGATAAAAATAAATGAGCTTATTTGGTTACAAGCTGAATAAATAAATCTGCCAAAAACAAAGATATCCAAGGAAAAATCTCTTTTATTTTTCCTTGGATATCGTCGCTAAGAAAGCAAGAAATATAATAAAAGTTTATGCGACTTAAGCGAGATTTAGCTACCTTAAATTAAATCAAGCTAAATCTCGAGATCGGAGTCAGAAACTTTTATTATATTTCTTGCTAACCCTAGATTCGCAACAAAAGTATATCGAAGCAATTTCACTTACTAAGCTTATTAAGCTTCAAACCATTCCGTGCTATCGCTTCGATAAATTCTATTTAATCTTCCAAAAATCCAATCGCTATAGCATTAGGTCCTACGTGTGTTCCTATTACGCTTCCTATTTCGCCTATGAATACGTCTTTGGCATTATATTTTTCCATAATTAAGTTTTTTAAAACCATCGCTGATTCTTCATTTACCGAATGATATACTGCTATCGTCTTATTTTCAGGATTTACATTCTTTTCTATATAGTCTTCAAGCCATTTCAAAACCTTATTCTTACCTCTGACCTTGTCTATTGACTCTATCTTGCTGTTTTGTACTCTCAATATGGGCTTTATATTTAATAAAGTTCCGAAAGTTGCGGCTCCCTTTGAAAGTCTGCCTCCCTTTTCAAGATACTTTAGAGTATCAACCCCTGCATATATGGCTACCTTTGATTTCATTGTTTCCAGCTTTTCAACTATTTCTGTCATACTTAAGCCTTCATTTACCAGCTTAACAGCCTCCAGAATTAATATACATCCGCCCAAGCATGCAGTCTGTGAATCAATTATATGAATTTTATCACTTTCCAGCATATTCTTAGCCATTACAGCCGATTCATATGTTCCGCTGAATTTAGAACTTATTAAAATTGCGAGTATTTCATTTCCTTTTTCTAATTCCTTTTCAAATACCTCCGCAAATGCTCCCGGTGAAGCTTGTGAGGTTGTAGGAAGCTTCTCTGCCTTTGCAAGCTTTTCAAAAAACTCCTCAGATGTGATTTCAACTTTATCTAAATAACTTTTATCTTCAAAATTTACGGTTAAAGGAACAACTTCTATTCCGTACTCTTTAATTAAATCTGCAGGAATATCCGATGTTGAATCTGCGATTATTTTTATTGACATATATACCTCCTTGAATTTTTCATTTCTTTCAAACCTATCTCCTATAATTTGATTTTCAAAATATTTGATTATAAAAGCTTATTGTCAAATAATATATCGCAAAATGATGCGATATATTATATATGTTATTTTCTTCTGCTTTTAAAGTGTTTATCTATGTCGGTTAAAACATCAATCAGTAATAACTGCCTTTCTTCATCCAAATGTTCTACAGCACTGAAAACAAGGTCCTCATGAAAGCTTTCATGAAATCTGTAAGCCTCCGTACCTTTTTGAGTCAGTTTAATATACACAACTCTTCTGTCTTCTTCAGAGCGTCTCCTGTCCACATATCCTTTTTTAATAAGATTATTAACGGCAGTAGTCAATGTTCCGGAGGTAATGCGCAAATCTTTAGCTGTATCAGACATAGTTCTTTCTCTGTTTATGCCTATATTTTCAATAACATGCATTTCATTAATCGATAAATCTTCGTACTCTCCGCTGCATACGCAGTCTTCTTCAATCTCGAGTATATTATTAAATAAACTTACTAAAATTCCATTGATTGATTTATGATTACTCATGCTTACCTCCTACTATTATTTTATGCAAAGTTCTCAAACTTTTTATACATGAAATCAGAACTTATAACTCCATGTAATTTATCTTAAAGTATATTTCATCTTTATACTTCAAATATTTTGATAATCAAATTATATGACTTTCAAAGTTATTTGTCAAGAGCAAAATTAGCCGCTTTATCTTTTATCCAGATAAGAATATCGTTTATAACTGTATCTTTTTCAGCTTCATTTAAAATTTCATGGTACAAATTATCGTATATTTTTATTTGCTTATTTTTGGAAGAAATATTATTATAAAAATTTTCTGATGATTTAAAGCTTATTATTTTATCATCTCTTCCATGCAATATCAAACAATCATAACTATATTCTTTCGCATTATTTTTGAGCTTTGTCATGCCTTCTATGACAAATTGCTTATAAAATCTGATAGTTGCCTTATTATGAATCAAAGGATCATTTCTGTATTGTCTTATGACTTCCTCATCTCTTGATATCAATGCGGACAAATCATTTTTAATTCTTAGTTTTGGAAATAACTTATTTAAGATATTTATTACCGTCTTTAATGCAGAGTTGATAGCAGAAGGCTCATCGGTTGCAGCTCCTGACAATACTTGCCCTGCCAGTCTGTCTTTAAATCTTTCTCCATATAAAGCAGCTATAAATCCTCCCATACTGTGACCAAGCATAAATACAGGAAGCTCGGGAAATTCTTCCTTTGCTTTTTGAACTATCAAATCTGCATCATGGATAAAATCATTATAGCTTTCTACATCAAGAATAGCCCCTCCGCTTTTTCCGTGTCCGCGATTATCAAACCTGTAGCAGGCAATACGGTTTTGATTCAATTTTTCAACAAAATAATCATATCTTGCCAAATGCTCTGCAAAGCCATGAACTATAACTATCGCAGCTATCGGTTCATCAGGGATATTTTTTTTACAAAATATGTCAATACCATTCGAAGCTCTTATAATACTTTCTTCTTTCATCTTTTAACAGCTCCTTTTTATATATTATTAAAAGCGTTTAATCTTTTAATTCTTTCTTTTTAAATGTTTCAAACAAGACTACAATATATGAAGTGATAGGAACACTTAGCACGACTCCTGTGCTTCCTGCAAATCCTCTAACTATCTCTGTCGCTATAATATCTAAATTCAATATATTCATCATAGGAGTGCTGTAGGCTGCAAATACTAAAAGCATAGGCAAAGCTGAGCCGGTATAGGCTAAAATCAAAGTGTTTGACATTGTTCCCATTACATCTCTTCCAACATTAAGCCCTGATTTGTATAAATCCTTCATACTTATTTGCGGAGTATGCCTTTTTACCTCATGCATGGCAGATGTTATTGACATACACATATCCATAGCTGCTCCTAATGTTCCTATAATTATCCCTGAAAACAAAAGCTCCTTGAAATTAAAGCTTATATTTTGAGGCAAATGCATAAGCATATTGCCTTCTGTCATCTCTACTCCGGTTAATTTAGCGAAATACCCTATCAGATATGCCAAGAGTCCTGATATTATAACACTGATAGCAGTACTCACAATAGCGGCAAAGGATTTTCCGTTAACTCCTGCTATAATAAACAGTGTAATAACTGTAATCCCTATACAGCTCACAACAGAAATCATAATAGGACTATATGATCTCAAAATCATCGGCACCGTAAAGAAAAAGACAATCACTACAGTTGTAGTAAGAGTTACTATAGTTTTTATACCCTGAAACTTACCTACGAACAATAAGGCAAATATAAATATCAGTATCAAAGCATATATTGAAGTATCTCTTTCATAGCTGTTTATATATACATTGATTTCACCATTGCCAAAATTATCCATTGTTAAAACTACACGCTGTCCCTTTTTTACTCTTATGTCTGTAACTTCATTTGCACCTAAGTAATTTTCTACAGTTATAGTTTCACCCGTTCTGTCTCCTGTTAAAATCTCAAATGTAACAGTCTGTATTTCGTTAAAAATACTTTCCTCATGATTATCTTCACCAAAATCTATACTTTCAGTTATAACATCAATCGCCCTTGCCTTTACGCTAACTGATTTTACATCTCCGTACCCTGATGTATTATAACCTAATTGACTCTCGATACCTTGTGCATAAGCAAAAGAGCAAAGCATAAATTGTATCGCCATTATAAATATAAATACTTTCTTCATTACCTGTGTGACCTCCCATATACAAGGAGCCCAACTTATACATGGACTCGGTGCTTATTTTAATTATTTTATAAGTTTTCAAGCTCACTTTCTGTCTAAGATTGTAAATGCCTGCTTTCTTTAATCAATTATATTATCATACAAAAAAAATATCAAGCATAATCAGGTTTTTTATATATCTCAATTCGTACTTTCCTTGAAATTACTTAAGTATTTGCGTATTGATATTTATTCATAATTTGATATAATGTTATTATTAAAAGGTTTAGGAAGTGAGCTAATATGAACATCTATTTTGTTGGACTTGACATAGGTTCTACTACTGTCAAAATAGCAATACTCGATGAAAATAAAAATGTAATACACAAGGAATACAGAAGACATTTTTCGGATATTAAAAGTACCGTTTTAGATATAATAAATAATTCAATCAAATATTTGGAGAATTCTTACATTAAAATCGCTTTGACCGGTTCCGGCGCCGTAGACGTAGCGAAATTTTTTGATATATCCTTTGTTCAGGAAGTATCAGCTTGTACAAGAGCTGTAGAGGAATATATAAAAGATACGGATGTGGCAATAGAGCTCGGTGGTGAGGATGCAAAAATCACATATTTTAGGGGGAATTTAGAGCAAAGAATGAATGGCTCCTGCGCAGGAGGCACAGGAGCTTTTATTGATCAAATGGCAATTCTTTTAAAAACTAACGCTTCAGGTCTTAATGAAATGGCAAAATCTCACAGCGTTATCTATCCTATTGCCTCAAGATGCGGTGTTTTTGCCAAAACAGATATTCAGCCTCTTCTTAATGAAGGAGCAAAGAAAGAAGATGTAGCTGCATCAATATTCCAAGCTGTTGTAAATCAAACAATAAGCGGATTAGCCCAAGGGCGTCCTATAAAAGGAAATGTGGCATTCCTGGGAGGTCCTCTGTATTTTTTGCCCGAGCTTAGAAAAAGATTTATAGAAACGTTGGATTTGAAGGAAGGACAAGCTATATGCCCTGATGATGCCAATTATTATGTAGCCCTGGGAGCTGCGCTATGCTCCGAGGAGTTTGAAGAAATACAATTTAATGATTTTTACGATAAATTTATTACCAATACCAAAAACTCGATGAATCTTAGTAAAAAGGAGCTTAACCCTTTATTTAAGGATGAAAATGATTATGAAAGCTTTATAGTCAGACATTCTCAAAACAAGGCTAAAAGAAAGTCTATAAGAGAATATAAGGGCAATGCTTTTCTGGGTATAGATGCCGGAAGTACCACTACCAAAATAGTTCTTATAACACAATCCGGTGAAATATTGTACACATTTTACGGCAGTAATGAGGGAAATCCACTCAGCTCCACAGTCAATGCGCTTAAGGATATGTATGCTTCATTGCACGACGAAATAAAAATATGCTATTCGACAATTACCGGATACGGAGAGCATTTAATTAAGGCTGCCATAAAGGTTGATTTAGGGGAAATAGAAACTGTTGCGCACTATAAAGCGGCAAATTTCTTTTTAGAAGGCGTAAATTTCATACTTGACATAGGCGGTCAGGATATGAAGTGCATGAGAATCAAAAATGGAGTTATTGACTCCATTATGCTCAATGAAGCCTGCTCTTCGGGATGCGGCTCATTTATAGAAACATTCGCAAACTCTTTGAATATGAGTGTTAAGGATTTTGCCGAGGAAGGTACTCTCTCTCAAAACCCTGTGGACTTAGGAACCAGATGCACGGTATTTATGAATTCAAAAGTTAAACAAGCGCAAAGAGAAGGGGCAAGTCTAAAGGACATATCTGCCGGAATTTCTTTCTCCGTTATTAAAAATGCCTTATTTAAGGTAATAAGACTTAAAAATTCCGAATCACTAGGCGAAAAAATTGTAGTACAGGGAGGTACTTTCTACAACAATACAGTTTTAAGAGCATTCGAGCTTGTTACAGGCAGAGAGGCAGTCAGACCTGATATAGCAGGCTTAATGGGTGCTTTCGGTGCTGCGCTGATTGCCAGAGAAAGATATGATAACAATGTAAAAACAAGTCTCTTAGGGCTTGACGGCTTAAACTGCTTTACATTTAATACATCTCTTGAGCGTTGTAAACATTGCGGCAATAACTGTCTTTTGACTATAAACAAGTTCTCTGATGACAGATATTTCGTGTCAGGAAACAGATGCGAAAAAGGCGCCGAAAAGTATGTGGAAACCGAAAAGAAAGAATCTTTACCTAATTTATATAAATATAAGTATAAAAGAGTTTTTGACTACACTCCCCTTCCGGCAGATAAAGCTAAACGGGGAATTATCGGTATTCCGAGAGTATTAAATATTTATGAGGATTATCCGTTTTGGTTTACTTTCTTTACGAATTTAGGATACAGAGTAATTTTATCGGGAAAGTCATCAAGAAGCATATATGAGCTGGGTATGGAAAGTATACCTTCTGAATCGGTATGTTATCCCGGAAAAATTTCTCATGGCCATGTGATGGATTTATACAATAAAAAGATTAAGAAAATATTTTATCCTTGTATCTTCTATACATTGCAGGAAGATTCAAATGCAGGCAATTATTATAATTGTCCCGTTGTTGTTTCATACCCCGAGGCAATAGCAGCAAATATAGATTTACATGATGTTAAGCTTTACAAACCATTTCTGAACTTAAATGATAAGGAAAAGCTTACTAAAAAACTTATTCTTGAACTAAAAGATGAAAGTTTAACGGATGAAGAGATAAATAGTTCTGTTGAAAAAGCCTATGATGAACTGTTTAAATATAAAAAGGACGTTATAGATGAAGGCAATAAGGCATTAAAATTTATTGAGGAAAATAATAAAAAAGGCATTGTTCTTTGCGGCAGACCTTATCATGTAGACCCCGAAATAAATCACGGAATACCTGAAATGATTGAGAGCTATGACTTGGTGGTTTTATCTGAGGACAGCATAAGCAACAAGGGTCATATCAAAAGACCTCTCAGAGTAATTGACCAATGGGCATATCATACAAGGCTTTATGCTGCGGCAACATATGTATCGCAAAATAAGAATCTGGAATTGATACAGCTTAATTCCTTCGGCTGCGGTCTTGATGCGGTCACAACAGATCAGGTAAATGAGATTCTTGAAAGAAACAATAAGATTTATACGCTCATAAAAATTGATGAAATAAATAATTTGGGAGCAATAAGAATAAGAATCAGATCATTGATTGCTTCTATAAATGACAGGACAAATAAAAATTATGAGCAAAGCAACAACAGTTTTGATGACACAAGAGTATTGTTTACAAAAGAAATGAAAAAAAGGCATACTATACTTGTCCCTCAAATGTCACCTATTCATTTTCAATTTTTGAGTGCTGCGGCGAAAAAATCCGGCTATAACTTTGAAATTCTTCCGTCAGTTGATAAAAAAGCTATAGATGAAGGATTAAAGTATGTAAATAATGATGCCTGCTATCCGTCCATAATAGTTATAGGTCAGATGATTAATGCCATTAAATCGGGAAAATATGATTTAAACAATACATCCTTGCTTATATCCCAAACAGGCGGCGGCTGCCGTGCAACAAATTATATTGCCTTTATAAGAAAAGCATTAAAGGATATGAATTTAGAGCATATTCCTGTTATATCCGCAAATATGGCGGGACTTGAAAAGCAGCCGGGATTTAAGCTGTCACTTCCGTTTGTGCATAGAATCCTGATAGGCTTAGTTTTTGGCGATGTTCTTATGAGAGTTACCTACAGGACAAGACCTTATGAAAAGGTAAAAGGCTCTGTAAATGAGCTTTACAAGTTTTGGGTAAGAAGATGCGAACAAGTTGTCAGACATGGTTCCTTATCTCAATTTAAGCAAACTATAAATAAAATAGTTGAGGATTTTGACAATATAGCTATAAATGAAGAGATTGAAAAACCAAAGGTCGGAGTTGTCGGTGAAATACTGGTTAAGTTCCACCCTACAGCCAACAATGACGTCTTTTCACTGCTTGAGGATGAGGGTGCAGAGGTAGTAGTTCCGGATTTACTTGACTTTGCATCATACTGTGCATATAACGGTGTAATAAAGTTTGACGAGCTTTTATTCGGCTCTAAAAAAGGACGTATGATTAACGCTTTGGCAACTAATGCAATAGAAATGTACAAGCAGCCTGCTATAGATGCTTTCAAAAAATCAAAAAGATTTACTGTACCTGCAAAAATAACGGAATTGGCCGATAAAGCAAAAAATGTTCTATCTCTGTGTAATCAATCGGGAGAAGGGTGGTTTTTAACAGCAGAGATGCTGGAGCTTTTAGACAGTGATGTGAGCAACATATTGTGTCTGCAGCCATTTGCTTGTTTACCAAATCATATTACGGGAAAAGGAATGATTAAGAAGCTAAAGGAAGGCTACCCAAGTTCAAATATAGTCGCTATCGATTATGACCCCGGAGCAAGTGAAGTTAATCAGGTCAACAGAATTAAACTCATGCTGACAACAGCAAAGAAGAATATGAAAAAGAAAGAAGAGGCTTCAAGCTGATTTTAGCAATAAATAAAAAATCCTAAACGTTTTTAACGAAATGTTTAGGATTTTATTTATTTGCGTTAAGACAAAGCGTGAATCATCAGAAGCTAAATAGACATGAGTAGGTGCCAGTTCAAACTGCTGCCCTACACTTTGTAAATTATAATAAAGTATCACTTTTGCCAATATTACATCTTGAACAAAGTGTTTGAAGATTATTAATTTCTGTTTCCCCGCCTCTTGACCAGGGAATTATATGATCAATGTGTAATTCAATATTTGCATCCTTTGCTGGAGAAGTACCACAAATGCAACATTTAAAGTTGTCTCTTTTGAAAACATCAAACCTTAACTTTACGCTTGCATTCCTTTTAGTTCTGTGTTTTATAGTTTCGTTGTCACTATTTTTTTCTTTCTTTATCTGAACACAATCATAAGATTCATAATTAATTACTCCATTTGACCATTTTCCAATTGCTATTTCAGTTCCCCCTTTTGGTTTATGAAATATAGTTCCACTATAAGGATAATTTTCTCCTAAATATTTATACAATCCATTACCCATAAATTCAAATATATGTAGGAAATTTTCAAAATCAATACCATTATTAATCCGATTATAACAATAATCGCTAGGTATTATGCTCCCTGGGTTACATCCATATTTCATAACGACCTTGTTAATAATTTCTTGTCTTGATAATTCAGTTCCTATATCGTAATATTTAAAGGTATCTTTTACTTTATCTAAAATTGTCATTTTATTGATTCCCCCTTATAATTAATCATTAGTTAGTATCTTTTAACATTATAACAAGATTTTTTCTAATTTAATATAAAAAATTTAACTATTTCAAAATTACAAGCGTATAAATTAAATTTTTTTAATCACACATGCTTTCGCAACTCTTTCCAATATCCTTATTTATCTTTAAGACTTATAATTTCATTTTCAAACCATGCTCTTATTTCCTCGGCGGTTTTTACTGCTGAAATTTCTGCTCTGAATTTAGCGGAATATTCATATTCGTTAGCTTTATTCATATACATGGGGTCATAGTAGTTTATCATAAGTTCTTTTGCCACTTCTTCAAATTCAGCCTGCTTTAGTATGCTTTGAAGATAATCTACCTTTTCATTTGATATATATCTTCTTAGCGACTCAATGGTATTTATTGATTCTTCAATCCAATTTTCATTTAAAACATAGTCTTTTTTAAGGCTTTTTGCTCTATAGTCCAAATCTGCATCTATGAATATATGCAAACCTGATTTCATCTTTGAAAAAATACAATCAGGTATCACAACTTTTCCTATCTTCTTGCTTTCCGCTTCGATAAATACATATTTTGATTTTATTTTATCAAGCTGTTCAAATATATTGGCTTCAAAACTCTTTTGAGTATTGCATTCGCCTATACCGATACTGCCGAGTAAGGAACCTCTGTGATTTGCCGCAGCCTCTAAATCCAGTATATCATATCCCATATTTTTGAGCTCAATAAGGATATCCGTCTTTCCTACTCCGGTATTGCCATGGGCTACAATATAATTTACATTTTCATTAATTTCCGGTATAGCTTCTGAAATATATTTTCTATAGCCCTTATATCCATCTGCAAGCTTAAACAAATTAACACCTATGGCACTGAATATTGAGGCAAAGGCTGTACTTCTGTAGCCTCCTCTTGCACAATATACGACTAAATACGGCTCTTCTTTTTTTAACTCTAATATCTTGTCAAACATACTCAGCAACTTAGGCGATACAAATTCGACACCAAGCCGTCTTGCTTCATTTTTACTAATCTGCTTATATGCAGTTCCAACTATTCTTCTTTCTTCATCATCCAGTATAGGAATATTTACAGCTCCCGGTATTGCACCCTCCGCAAACTCTCCCGAACTTCTGACATCAATAAAAAGACATTTATTTTTTATTTCAGTATAGCTTATTTCATTAAGCATAATTGCATTTATTCCTCCGATTGCACTCTCATCGTTATCAGATAATTACTCCTTCAAGATGAGTTGTGTCATTAGTAAATATTTCTTTTATATTATTTTCATCTATCTCATACTTAGCTAATCCGCAATTTGCAATTACATCCTTTGGCCAATCGGGCTCAATCATTTCTCCTCGCATAAAATGTTCAATACACTTCAAAACTCCGCCATGAGATACTATAAGAACCCTCTTTCCATCATATTGCCTTATTATTCTTTTAACAGCTTCCGTACATCTGTTATAAAATTGCGTAAGATTCTCACCGTTTGGATAGGAATTATTATATGGGTCGTTCAAAATATCTTCTACCGTTTGCGCATCCGAAACTTTCATTTCTTCGAGCGTTTTACCGCTGTAATCTCCTACATCTATCTCCATAAGTCCGGCATCTGTAAATATGGGGATGTTCTTGTCTCCCCTTATTACTTCCGAGGTATGAACAGTTCTTTTCAGAGGACTTGAAATTATGCAGTCTATATCAATCTCTTCAAATCTGTCACACAATTTTTCCGCTCCCAGTATTCCATTTTCGGTAAGCTCGGAATTTCCCTGCCCCTGAAGTCTCTTTTCAATATTCCAATATGTCTCTCCATGTCTGGTTATATATAAAGTTATCATTGTTTCAGCCTTCTCTCTAATATCTTAATATGATAGTTTCAGACTTTGTTTGAAACTATCATATTATTATATATCAATTAAATAATCAAGTAAATAGGAATTTGACTGAATTATCTCAGTCAAAAAAGTAAAAGATATTTACATTTTTTATTGCATTTTCATTATAATTATTATACAATTATCATATAAAATAACTTTAGGAAGGTTGGTAGTAACAATGGGTATATTCAGTAGAATCGGCAATATGTTAAAGGGGTACACAAATAGTGCATTGGACGCTCTCGAGGATCCGAAAATCGTAGTTGAGCAAGCTATAAGAGATTTAGAAAACGTAAAAAAAGAAACGACTGATGCCGTAGCACAATGTATGGCTGAGGAAAAAAGACTTAATGCTTTATATGAAGAAGCCAACAAAAAAGTCGGCTTATGGCATAACAGAGCTGCAAATGCCTTGAAATCAAATAATGAAGATGATGCAAAGGAAGCACTTGAGCAAAGAAATAACTTTAAGGCTCAAGCAGATAAATTAAAAGAATCTTTAGATGAGCAAAAACAACAGGTTGTGCTTTTAAGAGACAGTCTTGAAGAAATAAATGACAGAATAGAAGAAGCTAAGCGAAGAAAAGAAAATATTATAGCTCAAGCTAAAGTAAATGAAGCTAACGAAAATGTAAATAAAGTTCTTACAAAAACAGCTAAAAACAATGTTTTTGAAGAGCTTGAAAGAATGGAAGAAAAAGTTAATTCTAAAAAATTCAAAATTGAATCGCTTAGAGAATTAGAAAAAGGTTATAATAAAGATAAGGACTTTTCAAAATACGACTCTAATGTTTCGACAGATAATGACTTAGCAGCATTAAAAGCCGAAGTATTTGGCGAAGATATAGAATCTGACTTGGATTCATTAAAGAAAGAAATTGAAGGGTAGTTGATAAAAGTGTCGAATGTTTATGTAGCAGATTATATCACTTCAATTGAGCGAGATAAAGCATTTGAATTAGTAAATATGCTTCTCAGTGCTTTGCCTATAAAAAAAGGTGAAAAAACGGGAACAGTTGAAGGAACAGATGTTAAGCTTACATATAATAAATCTAAGCTAAAAAAAGAAGCTAATTTCTATGTTAAAGTAGATGATGATTTTTTTACGGCTAAGTTTATTCATTCTAAGCTTAATCACTATGATGAAAGCATATCCAACACTATGGCGGCTTTCATTTTAAGCAATGAAAAGGAAATAGAAAAATTTATTATGGAATAGGAGAATAGAGAATATGTGGATAGCTTTAATAATTGTAGTTATTCTTATTGTAGCTGTTATATCCTTATATAACGGACTTGTAAGAAAAAGAAACTATATAAAAGAAGCATGGTCATCAATTGATGTACAATTAAAACTTAAATCAAATGTATTAACTAATTTAGTTGATACTATAAAAATGCAGACTAAATATGAAAGTGAAACTTTGGAAAAAATCGTAAGCCTGCGTGCACAGCTGCTTTCTTCAAATAAAGGGGAAGCAATGAAGGCTAACGATACTGTTTCGAAAATGGTTCCGTCTTTATTTGCAATGTCGGAAAGTTATCCTGAGCTTAAATCCAACCAATCTTTCTTAAAGCTTATGGAAGATATTAAAAATGTTGAAGATAAGATTGCTTATGCAAGAACAAGATACAACAAAACTGTTACAGAGTACAATACATCTATACAGTCATTCCCGACATCAATACTTGCATCTATGTTTGGCTTTAGAGCAGAAGAAACATATGAAATCAGCGATGTTGAAAGAGAATATTCAGATAATTTAAGAATAAGCCAATTATAAAATAGAGGTATTTATGGCAAAAGATGTTGTTATTACCTATGAACAGGTAAGAAAAAATCAAATTAAAACTGTGGCTTTAATTGCACTTTATATTATAGTAATTTTTTTGCTGGCATTTACAATAGGATATTATTACGATAATATTGCTTTGGGTGCTTTGATAGGTTGTTTTATAGTCTTCGTGCTTTTACCTATTCAAATTTTAACAGGAAAAAATGCTGTAGGTGCAAACACAAAATGGCATCAGGTGAATATGAATGATCCCAAAGAGCGCGAGGTCTTGCATCTTGTTGAAGGTCTTGCAATTGCGGCGGGTCTTAGAGAGACTCCCAAGGTATATATAATTCCTACAGATGTTCCCAATGCATTTGCCGGAGGACTGTCTCTTAAAAATGCTTATATAGGAGTGACCAGAGGGCTTATGGATTTGCTTGATAAGCCTGAAATGGAGGGCGTAATAGCTCATGAAATGTCTCATATAACAAACAGAGATATCTTAGTTTCAACAGTATCTATTTATCTTATGAGTGCAGCTATAATTCTCGGTTCTATAGTATATAGAATGAACTACAGAGGAGCAGCATTCAATAAAAAAAGCAGTAATTCAAAAAACAACGGTTCTGCTGTTGCAATTATACTATTGGCAGGGCTTGTACTTTCTATATTCATAAAAGTGATAGCAAAGCTTATAAACCTTGCTATATCAAGAAAAAGAGAATATATGGCAGATGCAAGTGCTGTAAGAATATGCGGATTCTCGGATGGTTTGGCGAACGCTTTAACAAAAATTTCTAACCATACTCCTAAATACTCTAAGGAGCAGGTAGGAAGTCTTGGCGGGGAGGAAATGCTTTGTTTATATATATTTAATCCTTCAAAGTGGGTTATGCCGCTATTTTCAACGCATCCGCCTATAGAAAAAAGAATTGAAATATTGAGAAATATGTATTAATTGTAGAACATATTAAAGGGCTGTGAGGAATTCTCAACAGCCCTTTTAATATGCTATGGATTGCGAATTTCACTAATGGTCAGTACTATCAACACTGACTGTCTTTTTAATTATCTGAATATAGATTTTCTTTTATTAAAATAAATATAATTTAACATGAATATTGTAGGTGTGAAGATTAAGGATGAAATAAAACTTTGAAACAGTCCTTGACGAATTATGTCAAACGAGCCAATCTCAATTGCAAACGGAATAGTACATATATATCCCATCATCTTATTTATACCGTATAATATAATAATTGCTAAGAGCATTTTATATCCTGCTTTTTTATAGCTTCTTAGATTAATATACGCGAGCAAATGAAGTATCTTAACAGGAATTATATAAAGTAGTAATAATATAAAGTATAATTTAACTGAGAAAAATGAAAAAATATCACTATACAGTCCAAACATTTTAATTAGATTAACAGTATCCAAGATTATACCAAGTACTAATGATACAGGAAGCCAAAACTTAACCAAAAAATCAAACCATTTCATTGAAAATTTATTACAATCAGCATTTTGTGACAATATCATAGAGTCATTAGATATATTCTCTGTTATCTCGTTCACTGTTTCGGCAGATAGTATTTCTACTGTCTGATCATTTTCTTTAATGATATATTCATTAAGTTCTTCTATTTGATGTCCGCAATATTCACAAGATATGCTGTCATCGTGTATTTGTTTTCCACATTTTCTACAATACATTTTTCAAGCCTTCTTTCTTTTTTTTGCAAATAATCTAAGTAATTATTTACTGTTTCATAATATTATCAGTCATTTATCTACTTTCTCTATTTCAATTCCTTTATGTATATAGGATATATATATCCAAAAGAAACATTGCTGGAACCTCCAAGAATTTTATCAATTCCTTTAGCTTTACCCCAACTCCTAACAACTACATCCATGCCTATTTCATACCATTGACCAACCTTTATATCTCCTATTTCCGAATAATCAAGATATATGTCTCTTGCATCTTCAGATACTTTATCTTGAGATAGTTTCATACCGTCAGAGGTTACTTTTTTCATTACCAGATTAAGCTCTTCTTTAATATTTGACGGATTGTTATGATTTTCAAACTTAAATCTTAGTATTCCTCTTGTAGCAACGTTGCTGTCTGCCGAAACATATAAATCCTCTGCTGTATAAAACTTGCCGGTTACAATTACCTCATTATTTATTGTATCGTTTATAAATTTATCCTGAAAATTTTCAAACCACAAATCACTTGCATCAGCAAATTTAATCCATTTTTCTTTTTCATTTTTCTTATCGGTGTATTCTTCAAAATCTAAAAAATCGCTTTTCAAATAATAATACTCATCTCCGCAATATTCATGTACTCCATTCATATAGTATAGCAGCCAATCCTTATAGCTTAAACTCTTTTGCTTGGTATACTTATTTTTCCAGATGCCTTCATAATCAACATACTTTTCCGAGCTCTTTTGATAGTAGCCATTGCTATAAAACAACAGTGTTCTGGGCTCATTAATTGTTCTGTAATCTCTGTTTACTAAAAGCTCAATAAAATTTGTATTATTATCTGTAATTTGCTTACACATTTCTATTGGTGGTTTAAGCGTACTTATTGGTATCTTATCCATTATCTGATATTTTTTATTTTTCAAAAGCTTATAATCTTCTTTAGCTGTTATTCCTTCTAACGTCAAATAATTATATAAATAATCCAAGTCCGGCTCCGAGAAATCAGACAGCTCTTTTGGCAATATAATCTCCATAGGGGTTCTTTTGCTCTCATCCAATATTCTCAAAATCACTGTTGTTGCTTCAGAACGCTTTAGATTATCATTTGGCTTAAATGTCTTATCCGGATATCCATTTATTATACCCATAGATGCTATATGAAGTACCTTTTCATCTGTTATTTTTAAATCGGAAAAATTACTTGCAACAAATTTTATCTCTTTTTCAGAAAGCTTTATCATTCCATCCGTCGAAGCTATAAGGTTATATATAATCTCTGCCATTGTTTTTCTGTCTACATTAGTACCTATAAGCTTATCCATATCTTTTATGATATAGTTATTTTCTAATGCAATATCAATATATGGCTTGTACCACTTTTCTCCTTCTGCAAGCTTGATTTCCTCTTTTTCAGTCGCAGTTACAAGCATTTTTATAAATTCTTCAAACTTTAATGTGTCATCCGGTTTAAATGTTCCATCAAGATAACCGTCAACTATTCCTAAGTTTATGAGCTGTTCTATATCGCTTTTAGCCCAATGATTTTCTATATCGGTTAATTTTGTATTGTCTGCATGACCAATATTAAAAACAGACAAAATCATTACAAATATTAAAGTTATGGATAATATTTTTTTCATATTTCTTCACCTTCTTATATAATATATTTAGGTTGATAAAGGTAAGCTATAACTTTTTATCTTTCACTCTTTTTCTTAATGTTACTTAATTGCCTTCCATATAGCTTATGTGTTATTCCCATATTCTATATTATGTTTCGACATAATTCAAGTTAATTATTCTCATTTTTTAATTATTATTCCATATATTGCAATTTAATTATGTTTAGATTCTTGCCTCTTTGTATAGCTTTATTATATAAAAAAACAGAGCCTTTATGCTTATTTTTAATGCTAGATAGCTCTGTTTTTTTCATCATTCATAAAATATCGGGAATTTCATCTCATAGTTGCCCCATATTGTTTTATTGGTCTTTGTCAAATATATTGTTGTAAATAATATCTCTCTTGTATTTAGTCTTGTTATGAATGGAATTAAGCTTTTGTCTATTTTATAATAAACTGTGCTGTCATCATATTCTTTTTTAATATTCTCATATGTGATTTTGTCCTCTTCACAGAGCATGTCAATAAATTGAGTCTCATTGCTCTTATCTATTCTGTTAAAATATAAATCTATATAGAAATTGTCAAAGCCATTTTCGTCGTATGAGTTTATTATATATTCTATCAGCTCGGCTTCATTTTTACCCTCTATCAGCTCGTGGTTAAAGCTATTAAATCCCTCATTTATATTATCAAAGCGTATTCTGACATTTTCTCTAAAGGTTTTTTCACTTATAGGGTACAACAATCTTTCCATAAATTATAATCACCACCTTTTTAATTATTTTCTTTTTCTATGTAATCTATTATTTCTTTGAGGGAGCTTATATCCCACTCATTTTGTAGCCTCTTGATTTAAAATATTCCATCACTTCTATTGTTTCATCAAATAAAATATTGCTGTTGCACCAAAGCTCGTTGTGTAAAGCTAAGGCTCTTTCTTCCAAATTGTCTTTTATTCCATGTTCTTTTAAAAGCTCTTCATAATATTTTTTAAAGAATATTATTTCCTCTTCTACGCTTTTTAATCCGGTTTTAGGATATCCCGCTCTATCAAATAACTCCATCATTTTGTTATAATCCACATCATAATCTTTGCCTGACCAGCTTTTTATTATTTCATTACGCCATTTAACTTTTTCGGGATTTGCTGTAGTCATAGTATTATCTCTGTCAAAAAATATCGCCTTATATTTCATCTTTCCCTCCGCTTTTATCTATATATAATTATAATAATACAATTTACAAAGCATTTCAATTGCATAATATGATTTTTATTATAATATATTTATTGCTGTTTTATAACTATTATTACTGTTTATTGATTTTTATTGTTGACTTTCTTAAAATCTGTAATATAATATCATTATAAGCAAAGTTTGAATATATAATTTTTCTTTTTAAATTCATATTAGGAGATGATTTAATGTTTATTGAAGAAAGGCACCAAGAGATATTAAACATAATAAAAATTAACGGAAGAATATCTATAGGAGATATCCAGGAAAAATTTGATGTATCTGTAGAATCAGCCAGAAGAGATTTGCGGATGCTTGAGGAAAAAGGTTTATTGAAAAGAACTTACGGCGGAGCTATACAGGTTTCGCAAGTCAACACCTTGCCCCCTCGGCACAGAGATATGAAAGACATGGATGTTTACAATAATTATGATGCTATAGCAAAAAAAGCGGCATCAATGATTAAGGAAAATGACGTCGTATATATAACCAGCGGCTCGCTGGGGTTTATAATGCTTAAACATTTGCCGAAAAATTTTAAATATATTTTAGTTGTTAATTCTGCAACTCTGGCAGATGAGCTTAAATATTGGGATAATGTAACTGTTTATATTACAGGCGGCAAAATGAGAATGCACGGAACAACATCCTTGGTTGACAGCTTTGCTGTTGCTTTTGTTAAAAATATGCACTTTGATATTTGCTTTATAACCGGTGCAGGGATTGATGCAGAATTCGGATTTTCTAACGGAACTGATGAAACAGCCTGCTTTCAAAGAACTGTTATTCAAAATTCAAGACAAAAAATATTAATGCTTCCTAATCAAAAAATAGGAGTAAAAGCTTTTATAAAAGTATGTGATGCTGACTGTTTCGACACACTGATAACTGATTGGGATGCCGTAGAAGATGAGTTGATGAAAATTGAAGAAAAGGGTGTAAATGTTATTGTTGTGGATGAACAGTAATATTTTGTTCAAATAAATAATTGGAGGTAAAGGTAAAGATATGTATGATACAATTAAGGAAATAACTAATTTTATCTTTGTAGAGCATAAACCTGAAAAATGTGATGCAATTATGATTCTCGGCGGCTCTCATCCCGAATTGGCAGAAAAAGCTGCAAATTTTTGGAATGATGGTTATGCTCCGATTATATTCGCAGCTGGCGGTGTAAGTGTAAAAACAGGCAAGTTTCCCGGACCTAAATCAAAATCAGATATCTATAATAAAGATTATCAGACAGAAGCTGAATTTTTTGAGGATGTTCTTATTTTAAACAATGTTGATGCAGATGCAATAATAAAGGAAGATAAATCGGGAACTACAAGAGAAAATGCTATGTTTACGGCTAAAATAGCAAATGATAAGGAGTTAAGAATAAATAAAGCAATACTTATCTGCAAGACCTTTCATGCAAGACGAAGTCTGATGTATTATCAGCTTGCTTTTCCCAACACAAAATTTTTACTTAGCTGTATAGAAAGCTATGAAATTAACAAAAATAACTGGTATAAAAATGAATATGGAATCAGACGTGTTTTGGGAGAATTGGCTCGCTGTGGAAACCAATTTACAGAGGATATGATTCAAATAAAGGATAAGTTTTGATTTGCTTAAATAAATATGCAATATACTTTTATAGCCTGATATTTTAATCTGAAAAATGTCAAAAATAAAAAAAGGATACAAGGGGAGAATATATTATTCCCGGGAGATGTCCCTTGTATCCTTTTTAGCAATGTTTTTTTAATCTTTAGTAAGTTATCAGCTTTATATTATTAATTATCTATTATTGCAAATGAAAATTCCGCGCTTATGCAAAGCTTGTTGTTTACATATCCTTTGCCTTTTGCAAATACAAAAGGATGTTTTTGTTTTATAATTTCGCATTCTGTTATAAAAACATCTCCCGGTCTTACTGGTGATTTGAATCGCACCTTATCTAAGCCTGTAAAATACGGTATACACTTATTTAATTCTTCTCTTGGCAGCAGGATGCATGTTGACTGTGCCAATATTTCGCATAATATAACTCCCGGAACAACAGGGTTTCCCGGAAAATGTCCGTCTAAAAACCATTCATCACCTATTATATTTTTCAGTCCGATCGCCTTGCCTTCCTCATTGATTCTTACTTCATCCAAAAGAAGCATTGAATCTCTGTGAGGAATTATATTTTTAATTTCTTCCTTGTTCATATCACCCTCCTATGCGTGAAATGTTTTTCCCGCCGGCTCCACGCTCTTTTAAAACGCCTATATTCTTGTAAATGCAACACAAGCATTATGGCCTCCGAATCCTAATGATACAGACAGTGCCAAATTAACCTTTTTTTCTCTTGCAGTATTGGCAACATAATCTAAATCACATTCAGGGTCCTGTTCATAAAGTCCTATAGTTGGGGGGATAATCCCTTCTTTTACAGCCAATATCGAAGCTATTGCCTCAACAGCTCCCGCAGCTCCCAGCATATGTCCCGTCATTGACTTTGTAGAGCTTACCAGCGATTTATACGCCTTATCTCCCAAGGCTTTTTTGATAGCCTTTGTTTCAGATACGTCATTTAAAGGAGTGCTTGTTCCGTGAGCATTTATATAAATGCTTTCTTCATCCTTCATATCAGCTTCCTCAATCGCAGCAATTATAGCTCTTGATGCACCGATTGCTTCCGGATTAGGAGCAGTTATATGATGTGCATCACAGGTGCATCCGTATCCGCAAATTTCCGCATATATCTTGGCTCCTCTTTTCACCGCATGTTCATATTCTTCCAGTATCAAGGCTCCTGCGCCTTCTCCCATAACAAAGCCACTGCGTCTTTTGTCAAATGGTATAGATGCTTCTTTTGGATTATCAGAGCTATGTAAGGCGAGCATATTGTCAAATCCGGCAACTCCGATCGGCAATATCGAAGCCTCTGAGCCGCCTGTTATTATAGCATCGGCATAACCGAACTTAATTGCTCTGAATGCCTCTCCTATTGCATTTGTACCTGTTGCGCAAGCGGTTACAATAGGCAGGCACGGACCTTGTGCGTTGAATTTTATAGCTATATTTCCCGCCGCCATGTTTGATATCATCATAGGTATGAAATGCGGTGAAACTTTTCTGTTTCCCTTAGTGAGCAACTTTTCAGTCTCATTTGAGAAAGTCTCTATTCCTCCTATACCGGAGCCGAAATATACTCCGAATCTTTCAGAGGATATGTTATTTTGTATGCCGCTGTCAGCTACTGCCTGACTTGCTGCTGCTATAGCGTATTGAGAAAATAAATCGCTCTTTTTAATTTCACTTTTATCCATATATAAGGATGCGTCAAAGTCCTTTACCTCAGCAGCAAGGCTGACCTTATATTCGGAAGCGTCGAATTTAGTTATAGGACCGATGCCGCATTTTCCGGATATCAGGCTTTGCCAAAAGCCGGCAACATCATTTCCTATAGGAGTTATAGCTCCTAATCCTGTTACAACAACTCTTTTCATATTTTTATAATTTCCTCCATTACAATCACCAAAGTTTTACATCGCCAATCCGCCGTCTACTTTTATAACTTCACCTGTTATGTAATCAGCACTGCATAAAAATATGACAAGATTAGCTACATCCTCTGTTTTTCCCATTCTTCCGAGAGGTATGCTGCTTAAAAGCTGGTTAGTATCATCTATATTTTGAGTCATATCTGTTTCAATAAATCCCGGTGCAATTGCATTGCAGCATATATTTCTGCTGGCAAGTTCTCTTGCAACTGATTTTGTAAGTCCTATAAGTCCTGCTTTTGATGCGGAATAATTAGCTTGCCCTGCGTTGCCTATAATTCCCGAAACAGAGCTTATATTTATTATTTTTCCGGTTTTTTTCTTTAAAAATATACTTGAGCAATGCCTTATCATATTAAAGGCGCCTTTTAAATTTGTGTCTAAAACAGCATCATAGCTCTCCTCTTTCATAGATAGAATCAATCCGTCTTTTGTTATACCTGCATTGTTTATGAGTATATCTATTGTGCCGAGTTTTTCTATTATTTCGGAAATTGTCTGTTTTACTGCATTGAAATCAGATACATCGCACTTAAAGCTATATGCCTTTACGCCTGAATGTTCAGCTTCAGCACATGTTTCTAAGGCTTTTTCTTCATTTCCTGAATATATAATTGCAATATCTGCACCATGTTGTGCAAATTTAAGAGCTACTGCTTTGCCTATCCCTCTTGAACCGCCTGTAATAACAGCAGTTTTACCCTTTAACATCTCTTAACCTCCTCTACTGTCCTTCTAAGGCTTTCCATATCCTCTATATTATAGACAGATACATCTTGAGATATCTTAGATATAAAGCCGCTGAGTGTCTTTCCTACTCCTACTTCAATAAAGGTATCCACTCCGTTATTCATCATATTTTCAACTGATTTTTGCCATAAAACAGGATTCATAAGCTGACTTGTTAATAGTGCCGCGACATCCTGAGTATAAGGTACAGCAGTACAATTTGAATATACAGGTATTTTAGGAAGATTAAATTCAAACTCCTTAAGATACTCTTTAAATCTTTTTTCCGCCGACAGCATAAAAGGAGAGTGAAATGCACCGCTTACGCTAAGGGGCAGAGCTTTGCCTCCCGCTTCTTTTACATCAAGCTTAAACAGCTCCATTTCCGCTTTTAACCCCGATACTACAAGCTGTCCCGGATAGTTATAATTAACCGGATAAACCTCATTATACTTTTTGCATAAATTTTCTACAGTTTCATTATCAAGTTTTACCACTGCTATCATTGAGCTTTCGCGCTCATCTCCGGCATCCTGCATATATTCTCCGCGCTTGCACACTATTTTAAAGCCGTCTTCATAGCTCATGCTGCCTGCAAAACTTAACGCTGCAAGCTCACCAAGTGAGAATCCTGCCAATACATCAGGAGTTACCCCGTTTTCATATAAAGACAGTGCTGCGGCTAAGTCCACACAATATAAGCAAGGCTGAGTGTTCTTGGTTTGAGTCAGCTCTTCCTTTGTTCCGTTAAAGCACAATGACATAGTTCCCGGTTTAATCAGCTCTAACTGCTCAAATAATTTTTTTGCTATAGGACTGTTATTATATAAATCAAGCCCCATCCCGGGATGCTGTGCTCCTTGACCTGAAAATAAAAAAGCTATTTTACCCATCTATTTACCCATGCACCGATTTCACAAATAAAAAAAGACTTGTGTATGGGCTCGGCGCATATCCTTTCATTATTTTTCATTTAATTAAAGCTTTTACTCTATTTAAAATTAATTCTGCTTCTTCAAATATTTCATGAATAATTTCGGCTGCATTTTGCTCTTTGTCAACCATTCCGGCAATTTGTCCTGCTAAAAAACAGCCTCTTTTTTCATCGCCTTCAACAGCTGCCAGTCTCAAAGCACCTACTGCTTTTGCTTCTAACTCTTCATTTGATATATCTGAGTATTCTGCCTTGTAATAATCCTTTGAAAACGGAGTTTTTAAGCTTCTTACAGGATGACCGAGTCTTTTGCCCGTAACTATGGTTGAGATATCTGAAGCTTTTATAATTTTATCCTTATATGTCTGATGAACTGAGCATTCTTTTGCCACAAGAAAGCGCGTACCTAGCTGAACACCCTGAGCCCCAAGCATAAAGGAAGCGCAAACTCCTCTTCCGTCTGCTATGCCGCCTGCTGCTATCACCGGTATATTTACTGCATCGCATACCTGAGGAACCAGACTCATAGTTGTGAGGTCTCCGACGTGACCGCCGCTTTCTCCCCCTTCAGCTATGACAGCGCAGGCTCCAGCCCTTTCAACCATCTTCGCCAGGGAAACAGATGGTACAACGGGTATGATCTTAATGCCTGCTTCAATCCATTTTTTCATATATTTTGAGGGGTTTCCCGCACCTGTTACAACAACCGGTATTTTTTCTTCAATAACAATATCTGATATCTGATCTGCATGTGGACTCATAAGCATAATATTTACACCAAAGGGCTTATCGGTTATTCTTCTTGCAATATTAATCTGCTCTTTTAAATAATCGGCTCCTGCATTCATTGCAGCTATTATTCCAAGTCCTCCCGCATCAGATACTGAAGCGGCAAGTCTGCCGTCGGCAATCCATGCCATACCGCCTTGAAATATAGGATATTTAATACCCAGAAGCTCACAAACCGGTGTTTTTATCATAATTATTTACATTTCCTCCTTTTGGTCTTATATTATCCTAATTTCTTTTGTATAAATCTCAGTAAATCTCCTACTGTAAGCAGTTTTTCATCAAGCTGCAATTCAGCGCCTAATTCTTCTTCTAGCTCCATGACCATTTCAACAGTATCAAGCGAGTCAATACCTAAACTCTCAAATGTTGTGTCCTCTTTTATTGATTCAATATCGCATTCTACATGCTCCGCTATAATTTTTGATAATTTTTCTAAATTCATTTTTACTCTCCTAATAATTTAAAATATTTTATAATTCCTATTTAAGTTAGTTAGACTATCTAATTTTACCACCTTAAAATACATGCTGCGCTTGAAAGACCGCCTCCAAATGCGCATAATGCCAGATTGTCATTTTCTTTTAATTTTCCGTTTTTATTTAGTTCATCAATAGCTATCGGTATACTTGCTGCTGATGTGTTTCCGTATTTGTCAATATTTGCGTAAAATCTATCCGCAGGTATATTGAGTCTTTTTTTAGCTGCATCTATTATGCGGATATTGGCTTGATGCGGTATAACCATAGCTATGTCTTCTTCCGACAGACCTGAATTAAGTATTGCTTCCTTTAAATCTTTGCACATTGCATTTACGGCAAATTTATATGTTTCCTGCCCGTTCATATATACAACAGGATTATTTACAGGTCCTTCATAAAAAGGAGAATTCCCTGTCGGATTAGGGATTTTTATAACTGTATCATCCCCAATTGTATTTAGTTTTGAATAAATGTAGTTATCACCGGCTCCAAGTAACAGTGCACCTGCTCCATCACCGAATATAACACAGGTTCCTCTATCCTCCCAGTCCAAAATACGGCTCATTCTCTCCGCTCCTATAACCAGAATCTTATTCAGCTTTTTCAGAGCAAAGAATCCTGCCGCAGTTTCAAGCATAAATATAAATGCACTGCATGCAGCGTTAATATCCATTGCAGGGCAGCTTGCCTTTAAAAGCTTCTGCACACTGCATGCAAGTGAGGGAGAAACATCTTCATTACTTACAGTAGCACATATTATCATGTCAAGTTCTTCAGGTTTTGTATTGCTATCCTCCAAAGCCCTAAGCGCTGCCTCATAAGCGAGATCTGCCGCGGTTTCGGTAGTACAGATATGACGTTGTTTTACTCCTACTCTTTGCATTATCCATTCATCGGAAGTATCCAAAAAACTTGAAAGTTCGTCATTAGTTACTACTTTGGGAGGAACATAGCTCCCTGTACCTAGTACTTTAAAGCTCATTTCTTTTCTCCAATACTTTTTTTAAAATAATTATTTAATTTATGAATTCCTTCTATAAGATATCTTCTTTCGTTTTCGCTTAGCTCCTTACTTATTGCATCAACCATATTAAGGTGATATTGCCTGTGAATATCATCTATTTTACGACCCTTGTCTGTTAAAACAACATATACTACTCTGCCATCATCCTGACAATTTATTTTTTTTACATATCCTTTTTTCTCAAGCTTATTGACAGCTATTGTCGCAGATGGTCTTGTTATGCACAGTTCCGAAGCAAGATTACTTATAGTAACCCCCTCTTCCTTTCCTTTTCCCACACATTCGATTAAATGCATTTCATTAATAGAAAGACTGGTGTCACTGATAGTTTTTAAACTTTGCTCCTCAAGCCGCAAAATATTGCGATATGCTTTAACTAAAATATCATTTAAAGCTTCGGCAAATAAGTCCAATATAATACCTCCGTTTCTAAATATGTAGTTTGTCTAACTATCTATAGAATATACTATATTTATTTAATTATGTCAATACCCATTTTTTGTAAATATTTTGTAAAATTTATCGATATTGATAAGCAAATATTAAATACAAATAAATTATTGTGTAAATTTAATTGCATTTGCTTAAATTCAAAAACTGCTGCAAATGCAATTTGCAACAGTTAATTTTACTTTTAGGAACTGGATTCACCATTTGCTTTTTCTTGAATTAACCCTGCCAGAAACAACATATTTATTTCCTGTGCCAGCTTAGGATTGTGCTCAAATCTATCGAGAATTTCTCTGTTACGCATATTATGGAGATAGTATGATTGAAAGATATCAATATATATTTCGATTGCAGCTGTAGATATATTATGCGAGAAAACCCCGGACTCTTTACCCTCAGCTATGAATCTCATTAGCAGCTGTCTGTGTGCGGCGGTGAAATCATCGAAATGCCGGCGAATTTCAAGGTCAGTTTCCACCGTGTCAAAAAAGAATTGCAAGCTGTACTTATCATAATACCATGTTCGTATTTGAATATACTTGCTGATTTTATCAATAAAGTTACTTTGTTCTTCAAGCAGCTCTTGTACATTTCTAATACTGTCATCTAAAATATCTTTTATTATAATTCTTCTGAGATTGTCCTTGCTCTCAAAAAAATTATATATGGATGCTCTTGAAACATGCGCCTTTTTCGCAATATCAGTCATTGATATCTTGTCAAATCCATATTGATCGAATAGCTCCAGAGCTGTCTGCATGATGACTTTTTTCTTATCATTTCTTCTTTTTTCAAATCCGTCCAAACAAAATCACCTCTCAAAATTATAGACTTTTTAGATTTAATATGTAAATAATATATCACTTAGTTATTGACAAGTCAAGATATATAGATTATTATATTATTTAGACAATTATAATCTTTAAAGTCTATATCTTGAAAGGAGTACTACAATGGCAAATATTATTTTTGAGAATGTTAGCAAGAATTATCAAATGGGTGAGATGACAATCCATGCAGCAAAGAAAGTATCATTTACGGTTAAAAGCGGTGAGCTTTGTATTATACTCGGTCCCAGCGGTGCGGGCAAAACCACAGTGCTTAATCTTCTTGGAGGCATGGAAACAGCCACATCCGGCAAAATTATTTTTGGTGGTCAAGATATTACTGCCATGAGTGATTTAGAGCTAACCGATTATCGACGCTATAAAATTGGTTTCGTCTTTCAGTTTTATAATCTTATACCAAACTTAACTGCTCTTGAAAATGTTGAGCTTGCAAAACAGGTGTGCAAATCACCGCTGGAGCCGGAAGAAGCGCTGCGAATTGTAGGGTTAAAGGATAGGATACACAATTTTCCCGGACAACTTTCGGGCGGTGAGCAACAGCGTGTTGCCATTGCAAGGGCTATTTGCAAAAACCCTGACTTACTTCTTTGTGATGAGCCGACAGGCGCACTCGACACCGAAACCGGAAAAAATATTATCGGGGTCTTATCCGATATCAGCCGCAAGATGAGAAAAACGGTCATTATAGTGACACATAATTCTCTTTTGGCACCCATTGCCAACCGCATTATCGAAATGAAAAACGGCATAGTATCTGCTGATATTGTGCAGGACATGCCCGCAAATTTGGAGGGAATAAAATGGTAAATATACTTCAAAAAAAGATTTTTAGAGACATCCGGGAAAGCCTCTGGTCTTTTGTTGCCATAGTATGTATCTGCACCCTCGGAATAGCCTTGTTCAGCGGTATTAACCTGTATGTCAGCACGATGAAAAACAGTGTAGAGACTCACTACCAAAGTGCAAACCTATCTGATTACTGGGTCTATAAAGCGGATGTTTCCGACTTGGATTTGGAACAGATACAGGCTTTAACGGATGTAGAGCTGGCACAACGGCGAAAGATGGTTGAGGTTGGATTATCCGGCGATATTAACGCCAGGTTGAGGCTTCATGCTGTCGACGGACAATCACAAATCAATATCCCTGAATTGCTGGATGGTGCGCAGCTTGACGGAACCGAAACTGATGCACTTTTACTGGACATCCGCTTTGCCGAAGCGAATGGACTGAAATCCGGCGATATTATAAGATTTTCTATCGGTGAACAGCAAACGAACTGGCTGATTAAGGGGCTTGTGCGTAGTGCGGAATACATTTATTACGCACCTGACGGACTGAGCATACCTGATTATCAACATTACGGTTTCGCCTATACAAATGCATCTGCATTTCCGGAAGTTCATTATAACGAACTAATTCTTTCATTATCTGAAAATACCGAGCGCTCTCATGCAGAAATGACGGCATCTATCAGAGAGCTTCTTGGGAGTGTTAATATAATAAACCGCCAGTATCAGCCAAGCAACCGCTACATTGCGGACGACCTTGAAGGGGTTAAACAAATAGGAACATTGTTTCCAATTGCCTTTTTCTTAACAGCAGCTCTTGTTACATGGATAACTGTAAGCAGAATGATGGAAAATCAACGTCAGAATTTGGGAACACTGCGCTCTCTCGGATATTCAAAAAGAGAAATTATATTGAGGTATACCTTTTATGGAATCTTGATTACTCTTCCGAGCATGTTTTTAGGTTGGCTAATTTCCCGATATCTTGGACAGTTTATGTATGAGCTTGGAGCTATTAGGTATACAATGTCCTATACCGGAGTGGATGCGTTTTCTATACACTTTTTATGGTCAACACTGTGCGTAGCAGTCATTACCTGCGGCGCGGCTTCTCTTTCCTGTAAAAAATCATTAAAAAGCACTCCGGCATCTCTTATGAGACTTAAATCACCCGCTCTTGGTCACAGAATATTATTGGAAAAAATCCCTTTGTTTTGGCAAAACCTAAATTTTAGCGGTAAAATCGTCACCAGAAATCTCTTTCGAAATAAGATACGGATGACGATGGGATTTATGGGCATTATAGCTTCTACCGCTTTGATTTTATGTGGATTTGGAATGAGAGACTCCATGGTAGCTATGATTGATAGAGCATTTAACAAAACCATGCGTTACGATGTGGAAATAAAGCTGAAAACGCCTATGAGCTACGAGGATGCGGGATATATTTACGAGGCACTGGAAGATGCACAAGCTATTAACGCCACGATGTCTTTCGGAATTTATATTTATGATGCAAATGGCAATGTACAAAATCCATATCTGGTTGTGATGGAAAACAATCAAAGCAGTCTACGGTTTATGGATTCCGGTGTTAAAGAAATAGCCTTGCCGGATAACGGCGTCTTGATTACCCCCAGAATGGCAAAAGCTCTGAACGCAGAAATTGGAAGTACAATAACAGCAGAGAGATTGGATGGAACGGTTATTCCCCTTAAAATTGCAAATATCATAGATTTTCCTGTAGGTAATGAAATCTATATTAGCCAGACTGCATTTTCAAAGGTATCATCCATTCCGTTTACTATCAGTGTGTTTTTAATAAGGGGACAGCAATTGAATCTGAATGCTTTACACAATGACCCGCATATCGCTCTGATTGAAACAAAACCCGAAATGAAATCCAACATCATGATTATTCTGAAACTTTTACAAAATGTCCAGATAGTTTTGATTATCTTTGCCGCATCATTGGCCTTTGCCGTTATGATGGTTCTGGGTCATATGAACTATCATGAACGAATTCGTGAGCTTGCCACATTAAAGGTTTTGGGGTTTCATCAAAAGGAAATGGAAAGATTGGTTCTGCGTGAAAACATCTGGATTACCATATTCGGATTACCTGTTGGCACAGCACTTGGATTTGGATTGATTTTTATGATGCAGGCACAGACAACAAACCCTGATATGGAAATCGCTCCCTTCATATCTGCCTCCAGTATTATTTTTGGCAGTTTATTGATACTTGCTTTTACAATATTTATAAATTACGTTATGGGCAGAAAGTTTAAGAGCATAGATATGGTATCTTCACTCAAAAGTGTAGAGTAAGCATCCTCATAACAGTTAAATTATTTACTGCTATCGATATACCACAATATTTTTAATANNTATTAAAAATATTGTGGTATATTATTAGGAAATACTTTTATGTTTGGAGGTTGTTTTGAACAAAAGATATGAATTGTATCAGATTACTCGTGATTTATCCAAGACTGCAATGGGTGAAATAAAGGCAGATATGGTTATAAAAAACGTTAAGCTTGTTAATGTAAATACAGCTGAAATATTGGAAAATATAGATATAGCAATAAAAAAGGGAAGAATTGCGCTTGTGGGTGATGCTGTCCATACTATAGGCAAAAATACAATTGTAATTGACGGAAAGGGATACTATGCAAGTCCCGGATTTATTGATACGCATATACATGTTGAAAGCAGTATGCTTACTGTCAGAGAATACGCAAAATCTGTCTGTGTTCACGGTACAACAACTATTTATATGGACCCTCATGAGATAACTAATGTGCTTGGCTTTGACGGAATGAAACTGATGATTGAGGACGGAGAGAATTTACCGTTAAGGGTTTATTCTACTGTTCCGTCTTGTGTGCCTGCATGTAAAGGATTTGAAGATACCGGTGCGGAAATAGGTCCTAAGGAAATAAAGAAAGTCATGAAGTTTAAAGACGTCAAGGGACTTGGCGAGATGATGAACTATCCCGGTGTCATAGCCGCAGATAAAGATATGCACAAAGAAATATCAATAACATTAAAGGAAAATAAAATTGCTACGGGTCACTATCCGGCATCTGACAATAAGGGATTAAATGCTTACATAGCTACAGGAATTAACTCCTGTCACGAAACGGTAACTAAAGAAATGGCTCTTGAAAAAATGCGTCTTGGTATGTATGTTCAAATGAGAGAAGGCTCCGCATGGCGTGATGTAGCCGAGACAGTGAAAAGCTTGATTGAAAATAAGATAGACACAAGATTTGCCGTTTTGGTAAGCGATGATACTCATCCCGATACTCTTATAAAAGACGGACATATGGATCATATAATAAGAAGAGCCATACAGGAAGGTATAAATCCTATAACAGCCATACAAATGGCTACAATAAATGCTGCTTTTTGCTTCGAAATGCAAAGAGATTTGGGAAGCATATCACCGGGTAAATGGGCTGATATAAATCTGCTCAGTGACTTGGAATCGGTAAATGTCGAGAAGGTTATATTTAACGGAGAGCTTGTCTGTGAAAACAAAAAACTATTAGTCAACATAGACTCTAAAGAATATCCCGAATTTTCAAAAAATTCTATGAAGCTCAAAAATGAGCTTTCTCCTTCTGATTTTATAATAAATGCCGATGGAAAAAGTAAAAATGTGCGAGTAATGGAGATTGTCGAAGCCAAAGCATATAATTATCAAAGAATAATAGAAATGACTGTGACAAATAATGAAATAAAATCAGACATTGAAAATGATGTAATAAAGATTGCGGTTATAGAAAGGCATAATGCAAGCGGTTTAATAGGAAAGGGATTTGTCAAGGGCTTTGGATTTAAGTCGGGAGCTGTTGCTTCTACCGTATCACACGATGCGCATAATCTGACTGTAATAGGAACAAATGATGAGGATATGGCTGTGGCAGGAAATGCTCTTAATAGATGCGGCGGCGGAATGGTAGTTGTCCAGAACGGCGAAATAATAGCAATAAATCCTTTGCCTATAGCCGGACTAATGAGTGAAGACAGTGCGGATATTGTGGCAAAGAGAGTCCATGATATAGAGCTTGGATGGAAAAAGCTAGGGTGTAATTTAATTTCTCCTTTTATGACAAGTGCTTTACTTTCACTCGCTGTAATTCCTGAACTAAGGCTTAGCAACAGAGGTTATATTAATTGTATAAACTTTGAAAAGGTAGATATTTTCCCCTAATTTTTAAGTACATGTTAATGCATGTTAGATGGATATCTAACATGCATTTTTATTTAATAACTCTTATAAAAAAACTTGAAATTATTTTTTATTTGATATATAATAATTATGAAAATGTTTTCGCACTAAGAATTAAGATAAAAAAGTGAACTGCGTTCACTCTATAGAATAATCGTATATTTTCGAGTGAATTATAAGTAAACCCGAAACAAATATGAGTAATGCTGTAACTATAATATATACTTCATTTTTCCTTACAAAAGCGCTAATAATTTCTTATTTAAAATATGCATTGAAAAAATATGCGAAGTTTAACAGAAATATTATGAATAAAGCTGCTTTGTTTATGTGAAATAGTTATAAGGTTTAAGCTATATCGGAGTAAATAAAACCCAGCAAAAATAAGATTACAATTCTTGTTTTTTGCGGGTTTTTTTGTATTTAAAATTAAGGAGGTGTCATATGAAGTAATGTCGGAAATACAATGTTAAATTATAAAAAATATCAGGAGGATTAAAAATGAAAAAAAGAACAATGTCGGTTTTCTTAATGCTATCTTTGGTTTTTCAAATGTTTACCCCTTGCCTTGCAGCACCAGATGATACAGAGAATATTTACAATGCGGTTTATCTGGGCGTTGTAGCTTACGGAACTGTAGCTGCAGCTGACAAAGATACCTTTGAGCACCGTTTCAGTGTAAACGGAGCGGAGCTTATTTACAGGGTATCTAATGCAAATAACTATGCTATCAATAATGTCCTCGCAGAAGGATATGTATTTGATTTAATTGTTGAAGGTGATACGGTTACAGGCATAAGTATACCTGAGCCATCCGCAGTTGGTACTATCCAGTCAATAATACCGGATGATATTGCAACAACCCCTAGTGCAATTACTGTGGATGGTACGGAAATCACTATTACTGAGAACACAAAAGTTTATGAAATTATCTCTGAAGCCGGAGGAGCTGAAGTTAATCCTGCTAATTTGGAAACAGGCAAGACAGTAAAGGTATATGGCAATCCTGCAGATGCAATATATATAAGCTTTATCGCAGAGCCTTATACAGCACCTATTAGCGGAACACCGGGTCAGCGTACCCTGAAAAACTTCCTTGCTACTGCTATGGAGCCTGTGGGAACAGCTTTATACATTTACGGCGGAACCTGGGATTGGCAGGATGTAGGTTCAAGCAATCAGGCAACAAGCATAGGACTGGCACAGACATGGGTAGATTTCTTCCAGTCAAAGGACTCTACATACAGCTACAGAAATAACAGCAATTACGCTGAAAGCTACTATCCTCATAAGGCTTACAATCAATATTATTATGCGGGTATAGACTGTTCAGGTTATGTAGGCTGGGTTATGTACAACATAATGAATACAGCAAGCAGCGGTGAAGGTTTTGTTCAAAGCTCTACATCAATGGCTAAAACCTTTGCGGGAAAAGGCTACGGTACATGGACACAAAGCTTTGATGCTTCAGACTTCAAAACAGGTGATATGCTGAGCATGAACGGACATATCTGGATATGCTTAGGCGTATGTGATGATGGAAGTTTAGTAATTATGCACTCCACACCATCTCAAAGTAAGGATGGAGAATCAGGAGGCGGTGTGCAAATAAGCGGTGTAGGTGAAGATGAGAACTGCGAGGCTTACGCTCTTGCTCAGGAATATATGGAGCGTTACTTCCCTGCATGGAGTGAAAGATATGATGCAGTATTCAAAACTTACAGCAGCTACACATCATTTACAGGCTCAAGCGCAGGTAAATTCTCCTGGAATCTTGACGAAACAGGCGTTCTTGACCCTAACGGATACGCAGATATGTCTGCCGAAGAGATTCTAAAAGATTTATTCAATGAAAATATACCAAATATACCGGATCCGGATGACGAAAATCCGCCGGCAGTGGATAACAGCCCTAAAGTACCGGAAGAAAATGAAGAAGATATTATCATACCATTTGATGATGTGGATGAGAATGACTGGTTTTATGACGCACTGAAGTTTGGATACAGCTTAGGAATACTAAATGAAATATCAGAAACAAGCTTTAATCCAAAGGCTGCTCTTACCAGAAGCATGTTTGTTCATATTCTCTATACTCTTGAAGGAAATCCGGCACTGTCAGATGACGATATAGATTCTTCAATCAAAGATATTAGAACGGATCAATGGTTTGCAAATGCAATGTACTGGGCACAAAAACAGGAGTTGATTAAAGGATACGGAAACGGACTGATGAAACCTGATGATTCTATTACAAGGGAGCAGGTTTCCGTACTTTTATATAACTATGCACGCTTTAAAGGATATGACATTGCAAAAGCCGGAGACCTGTCTGCATACAAGGACAGCAGCCAAATCTCCGATTGGGCAAAAGATGCTATGGCATGGGCGGTAGGCAGCAAGATTATTAACGGACGTCCTGACAGTATTCTTGCTCCAACCGATATGATAACCCGTGCGGAACTGGTACAAATAATTTGGAATCTTTTCCATAATGTACAATAGCTCTATATTTACTTCAACTTCAAAATTATAAATATTTTTTGCTAATTTTCCAAATAAGTGTTGACAAATATTAGATATTGGTCTAATATATAAATAGTAGACATAGAGTTTATACTCTATGTTTATACCTAATCTTATATTAGGTATTAAATTATTAAAAAACTTAAACAATCCCTCAGAAAACGAGTCCCTATGGTAGGTGACTCGTTTTCTCCGTTATGTAAAAAATCAGGCTGATATTAACCGGAAAAGTTAATATCAGCCTTTATATCTATTAAAACATATTAAGATTAAAACTTACAGTACTGAGTTCTGATAGATGACATTTCAGATATGATATCATCTATATCCAAAACCATCTCCATCATACTTACTTGTTCATCATATACATCTTCATTTACTTCTTGCTTAATTTCCGGCTCGCAAACATGATAAACACGAAGTCCCAACTGGACTCCTGTCAATGGACCTGCATAAGTAGGATCGCCGTTTGTTACTGTTTCAGCAGCAAGACCTGATGCCTCACCCTCTGCTGCACCTAATACTACTACTAAGTTTTCAGCGCCGTATTTTTCAGCGAATTCCTTTACTCTTTTTTGATTTTCCAAATCCATTGCACCTGCGGCAGTTCAGACAAAGCATTCTGTTGATGAGAATACAACTTCCGCTCCGGCAGTTTTGACACATTCTTCAATCGCCGGACCCGGAATACCGTCTCTGTCGCCTATGATAATTATTTTTTTTCCATTTAATATACTCATTTTTATTATCTTCCTCCTTTATTAAAATTTTTGCTGTTTACTATATATAAACTATTAAAAAGCGAACTACGTTCACTCTTATCACATGGAAAAGAAAACTTTCCTATGTGATAAAATAGCTTTATACATTTTCTTTTCTTAAAGCCTTAACAAGTGAAATACAGGCAAATATCATTATAAATATGAATGGGAATGCTGCTATAATCGAAATAGTCTGTAAAGGTTTCAAGCCGCCTGCTATTAACAGTCCGACAGCCAGTAAAGATTGTACAACTCCCCATACAACTTTCTTACTGTTAGGAGGGTTTAAATTTCCCTCTGTAGAAAGCATTGATAATACAAAAGTACCTGAATTAGCCGAAGTTATAAAGAATGTGCACACTAATACCATGGATATTATAGATAGTATTTTTCCTAAAGGATAACTTTCCATAACGATAAATAAAGCTGTTTCAGGTGATGCTACTATATTAGTCATAACTTCAGTCGATAATATTTCTTTTATACCAAGATTTATGCCTAAACTTCCAAATATAGCGAACCATACCAATGAGCCTATTGCCGGAGCTAAAACTACCCCAAATACAAACTCTTTAATCGTTCTGCCTCTTGAAATTCTTGCTATAAATGCTCCTACAAACGGTGCCCAAGCTATCCACCAAGCCCAGTAGAATATTCTCCAAGCGTTAACCCAGCTGTTATCACCATAGGTATTGGTATACATACTGTCACCTATAAAGTTTCCTATATATTGACCTAGGCCGTTTACAAAGCTATCTATCATAGCGAGTCTTGGTCCTACTATAACAGCAAGTACCATAATAGCAAAAGCTAAATATAGATTAACATCCGAAACAACCTTTATTCCTTTTTCAATTCCTGCAACAGCTGACCATATATAAATTACGCTGAAAACAACAATAATTATTATCTGAACAAATAAAGTTTTAGGAATTCCAAACAAATAATTTATTCCGCTGTTTATCTGTAAAACACCAAGTCCGAGAGATGTGGTAATTCCGGCTACTGTAGCAAATATAGCTAAAATATCTATTGTTTTTCCTATTGCTCCGTTTACTCCTTTTTCACCTATCAGAGGTTCAAAAATACTGCTTATAAGTCCCGGTTTTCCCTTTCTGAACTGGAAATATGCTAAAGCCAGACCTAAAACGCAATAATTAGCCCAAGGATGAATTCCCCAGTGCATAAACGATGTTTTCATAGCAAAATCTGCCGCTTCCGTGCTTGCGGATTCCAGACCCATCGGTGCTATAAAATGTGACAAAGGCTCTGCAACTCCCCAGAATACAAGTCCTACGCCCATACCTGCTCCGAAAAGCATTGCAAACCATGATACGGTATTGTATTCAGGCTTAGAATCATCCGGACCTAATTTTATTTTCCCGTATTTACTAAATGCAATAAATAAGCAGAATGCAACGAATGCAGTCATTGATAAAAGATAACTCCAACCGAAATCTACTGTTAATACAGAAAATATTTTGTCCGAAAAACTCGTAAAGCTATCTTTAAAAAAGATTGACCAAACAGCCATAATTGCAGTAATTATAAGAGAAATTATATATACATAATTTGTTTTCTTAGTAGTTATTTTATTATTCAAAATGTTTTCCTCCCTTGTAATCCTGATATAAAACAGTTTTATTCATCAAATGCATAATAAAACTGTTTTACATCAGTTAAGTAAAACTATTATATTTTTACTTTAAAAACTGTTTGCTCTTCAATGTCGGTAGCCAATGCATCTAATGCAATTCCAACTCTGTGATATCTAAGTTTCCATTGTTCTTCCTTTGTAGTACCCGGATCTCCTAAAGGATAAGGTATTGAAATAGTAGGAACTATTCTGTTAGATCCGACTGTTGTTGCAACAGGAATCAAGTTACACATCTGAACTATAGGGAATCCTGCTCTTTCAAATTCTTTTACCATCGTTGCACCGCAACGTGTACAGGTACCTCAGGTTGATACCATTATAATTGCATCAACGTTATCTTCACGCAAGAAAGGTATTATCTCTTTAGCCATTCTTTGAGCTTCTGCCTGTGTTGTTCCCGTACCTACTGTAGTATAGAAGTAATTGTGTAAAGATCCATATTTTCCTTCCTTTTCATATGCTCTTAAAGCATCTACAGGTGTTATAACATCAGGATCCGCATCAGCAGCGGCAGGGTCAAATCCGGCATGTATTGTTTTAAATACTCCACCTTTTAAATCATCCATATTACTTATGTCATATCTTCCCCATCTTGTAGCGGAAGCTGATTGTATCTTATCAGGATTGTCAACAGGTACAATTCCTCCTGTGTTTACCAAAGCTATTTTTGCTTTTGACAAATCTTTAATAGCAGGAGCTATAGGCACTCTATCCAGCTTTGGAATAGGAAGTTCAGAAACATATTCTTTGCCGTTAATTTTCTTTAAGAACATATCAACAACTCTGTCAGCTGCCGGAATGTTACTTTCAAGCCAAACCTGATGTCTTATTCCTCTTTCATAATAGCCTTCTGCTTGAGGTCCTAAAATTTCTTCTCCGTTTAGAATTTTATTTGCAAGCTTAGATAATTCTTCTATATCCTTTTTCATCTTAGCTGCACTGTTTCCGCCAATCATAATGTACATGTCTTTTTTGAACATTTCAACTCCCGGATTTTCTACGTGCATTGAAGTTATAACAGGTACATTAAATTCTTTTTTTACGGCATTGCATATATGCCCGCATGCTACACCGTATCTTCCCGCTTGGAAAGCAGGTCCGGCTACAAATATATCAAATTCTATATTTCTTAGTTCTTTAATTATTGTATCTATCGCTTCTTCGGTGTTAGATCCCATGAAGTTATCTCCGCATATAACAGTATGCGTAACTGTTGCATCTAATACGCTGTCTAACTGCATTGCAGGTCCTACCAGCTTATCAACTACTATAGGAGCAAAGTCAGCTTTATCTTCTCCGCCTATCTGTCCGAAGAATTGATTCAAATACATTACTGCTTTTTTCATTATTACACCTCCTAAAATTCCTTCATTGTTTTAGTTGACCAGCCAATAACCTGATCACCACAAAACATTGCGTTATTTTCCATTATTATTGAACCATCCGGTCTGACTGATGGTCCTAATATCTCATCATCAGCCCAGCCTCCTGATAATCCATCTCTGGCTAAGGCTTCAAGTTCACCTAAAACAACAGGCATAGGAGGTAATTCTATCAGTTCCGATACATTTCCGCAGGAAACGATTGCATTTAGTTTTTCGTCCAAAGAAACTAAAGGCTGAGACTGACCATCTCTTCCTGTACACTCATTTGTTATACCTACGGTTTTAACTCCTGCATCCTCTAATGCTACGATACATGCAACAAAATCGGCATCAGGATTACCATATCCTTCTTCGGCAACTATTGCTCCGTCAGCACCTAAGCTTTTAGCTATTTGAGCTACATACATAGCCGATCTTTGTTTTTGCTCGAGTGCAACATTAAGATTTGACATTATAACGCCTAAGAAATTAAGAGTTTTTCCATGCTCTGAATATAATTTTTTAATAACAGGTGCATTTTGAAAATCATATGTCGCCCACTTCGATGAACAAGGCATAAAGCTTCCTGATATAACAGCTCCATCCAATATTTCATTCGGATGCATTAATGTAGGAACCATATGGTTAGCATCCCAACCGTAAACTAAATCATTGTAACCCATTTCCTCCATTTGTGATTGAGGCTGCATTACATATACTACAGACGGTAGAGCATTAGTTTTTTCATCTCTTTTTGTTATCGGATCTAATTTGTAAGTTTCAATATCTTCAGGCTCAAGATCTTTAACACAGTTTCCTATATATTCTGCAAACTTGTGTCCTGCCATTCTTAAAGCTCTATTTTTCTTTTGTTGTTCTCTTTTCTCAAAGTCTTCATCTGTATCAGCAACTATTACAATATTTTTCAACTTAGAGTAATATGTGTATTTAGCGCCTTCTCCACCCATATCTATCAGGCCGTCTTGGAATCCGCCCCAATGCTTTCCTACAACTAAAACACTGCATCCTTTAAGTGCATGTGTTACTCCGTCACCTGCCTGGCTTAACTCTCCTGTATATCCCGGAAATAAAGCATTGCCGTTTAATTTTACTCTTGGCTCAATAGCTTCCTTTACAGGACAAAGCCTTACCATATCACCCGGTTTTACTATGTGTAAATCTGCTTCGGTGATATGCTCGTCTTCCTTGATAAAAGATAAAGCTTCCTGCTTATTTACAGTCAAAATACCGTTTTGGTAATATGTTCTTTCGCCGAATACTATATCTTTAACATGAAAATTACCGATTTTTAATTCCATTTCTTTCTCCTCTCGTAAAATAAAAAATCAATAGTGTGTAAATATTATAACAAACAGTTATATAAAGCGCGCACTTTTTAACTTTATTTTATTATATATACTGGTATAACAATTGTCAATCACATTTATATTATAATCGCGATTATTTTTAAGCTAGCGATTATATAACTATTAAAGTATTGATTTTTTAATATATCCATGTTAGTATTTTATTATACAAAAACAGAGGTAATAAAATGAAAAATTCGAATAAAGATATTCAAAAGAAAAGAATAATGTCATATTTTATAGAAGCCGCAAATGAAATAGTCGAAAAAGAAGGTATGGAAAACTTAACTATAAGGAAGGTTGCAGATAAGGCAGGTTATAACAGCGCTACCTTATATAACTATTTTGAGAATTTAAAGCATTTAGTTTTTTTTTCTTCTATACGTCATTTATCTGATTATGCCAAAGATTTGCCGGGTTATCTTGAAAAGGCAAAAAATCCTATAGATGCTTGTTTAAAAGTATGGGAATGTTTTTCGAAGCACTCATATGCTAACCCGAGAGTTTATCAGCTAATATTTTTCGGAGGATTTTCATCAACTACTGTAAACAACAGCATTAAAACTTATTATGAAATTTTTCCCGAGCAAATAAGTGATGACGTAAAAGAATATATGCCTATGCTTTTGGAAGATAATTTGTATGAAAGAGACTATATCCTTCTGAAAAATGCTTTAAAAAATACTGATATAAGCGAAGAGGATATAAGAAGCATTAACGAAATGAATATATTAATCTATAGAGGAATGATGGCCGATATGGAGAAAAACTATTTAAATTTGTCAATAGATGATGCGGTTGACAAGACTCTTAAGTACATTAAAAGAGTATTTAAAGCTTATGATATCCAAACAGATAAATAGTAAAGCGTATGCAGCAAAACAAAATCGCTGCATACGCTTATTATATTTCTAAATTCCAAGCTCTTCTTTACATTCCTTGAAGGCTTTTATTGCCAAATCCAAATCTTCTTTAGTATGTGCCGCTGAAATTTGAGTTCTTATTCTTGCCTTTCCTTTCGGAACTACAGGGAAGTAGAATCCTACTACATAAACTCCCTTTTCAAGCATTTTTTCAGCCATTTTTTGCGATAAAACCGCATCCCCAAGCATGATAGGAACTATAGGATGAACTGAATCTATAGTTTCAAGTCCTATTTCTTTTATTTTTTCTCTGAAATATTTTGTGTTTTCTTCCACTCTGTCTCTGTACTCGGTGCTTGACATAAGCATATCCAATACCTTTATAGAAGCAGAAGCTATAGCCGGTGCCAATGTATTAGAGAACAGATATGGTCGTGAGCGTTGTCTCAATAGGTCAATAATTTCTTTTCTCGCACTTGTATATCCGCCGCTCGCTCCACCTAAGGCCTTTCCTAATGTACCTGTTATTATGTCAACTCTTCCCATAACATCATTGTATTCGTGAGTTCCTTTTCCTGTTTTGCCGACAAATCCTACTGCATGCGAATCGTCTACCATAACAAGTGCGTTATATTTTTCAGCTAAATCACAAACACCTTTTAGGTTACAGATAATTCCGTCCATTGAAAATACACCATCGGTAGCTATAACTTTAAGTTTTGCACCGTCTTTGTCTGCCTGTATAAGCTGTGCTTCCAAGTCTTCCATATTGTTATTTTTGTATCTGTATTTTTTAGCTTTTGCAAGTCTAACACCATCGATAATGCTCGCGTGGTTTAACTCGTCACTGATTATTGCGTCATCCGCAGTTGTTATAGTTTCAAACAATCCGCCATTTGCGTCAAAGCATGAGGAATAAAGAATTGTGTCTTCCATTCCCAAAAATTCACTTATTTTCTTCTCTAATTGTTTGTGTATATCTTGAGTTCCGCATATGAATCTTACAGAAGATAATCCGTAGCCCCATTTGTCATAGCTTTCTTTTGCAGCTTTAATAAGTTCCTCATTGTTTGAAAGTCCCAGATAGTTGTTAGCGCACATATTTAATACGCCATCCACCTTTGTTGTATTAATTTTGTTGCTTTGAGGAGTTGTTATAACTCTTTCGTCCTTCCATAATCCGGAATCTTTTATATCATTTAATATTCCTTCAAAGTGATTTTTATAATTTGTATACATTATTTCCTCCTACTTATCCCAATTTAATATGATTTTTCCCGATTGTCCGCTCTTCATTATTTCAAAGCCTTCAATAAAGTCTTTATAATTAAATCTATGGGTTATAATCGGTGTTATATCTAATCCGGACTGAACCATAGCGTTCATTTTATACCATGTTTCGTACATTTCACGTCCGTAAATTCCTTTTAAGAACAATCCGCCGAATATTATTCTATCCCAGTTTACCTGAGTATCAGGCTGTTGAATACCAAGAAGCGCTATCTTTCCGCCGTTAATCATATTATCAAGCATCTGATTAAACGCCATTCCGTTTCCTGACATTTCAAGTCCTACATCAAAGCCTTCTACCATATTCAATTCATTCATGACTGCTTTTAAATCAGTTGTTTTAGTATTTACAGCTCTTGTAGCTCCCATTTTTCTTGCCAGGTCTAATCTGTAATCATTTATATCCGTAATTACTACATTTCTCGCTCCAACATGCTTTGCAATAGCAACAGCCATGATTCCTATAGGACCGGCACCTGTAATTAATACATCTTCTCCAACCATATTGTATGATAAAGCAGTATGTGTGGCATTTCCGAACGGATCAAATATACTATATAATTCTTCCGGAACGTCTTTTGAGCATTTGAACAGGTTAGATGCAGGTATTGCAGCATATTCAGCAAATATACCGTCTTTGTTTACTCCAATTCCTACAGTGTGCTTGCATAGGTGTTGATGACCTCCGCGGCAGTTTCTGCATTTACCGCACACAATATGTCCTTCTCCTGTTACTAAATCTCCTATCTCATAACCTTCAACTAATTTTCCTAATTCAACTATTTCACCTACATACTCATGGCCTATAGTCATCGGAGTTTTGATTGTGTTTTGAGACCATTTATCCCATGTATATATATGAATATCCGTACCGCAAATAGCTGTCTTACGAATTTTTACCAATACCTCGTTATCTTTAATTTTAGGTATTTCAACTTGTTCAAGCCACAGTCCAGGTTCTGCGTATTTTTTTACTAAAGCGTCCATTTTTGACATAAAACTACCACCCTTTTTTATAGTTTCTAATTAAGTTTATAATACTATTTTTTCATTTTAGTGTCAAGCAGATTAAAACATATTTTTTGTTATGTGCGCAGATTAAATACACATAAATTGTTTATACATACATAGCTTAAAAAAGAGGCTGTCTTACTTTTTTCAGTAAAACAGCCCCTTTTTTTAACAGCTTATGTAATTCAAATTAATAGTTTTTAGCTAACATTTGGAAATAAGCTTGAGGATGGTCACAGATAGGACATTTTCCGGGAGCTTTTTCTCCTTCATGTATGAATCCGCAGTTAGCACATTGCCATACCACTTTTTCTTCTTTTTGGAATACTTTATTTCCTTCTATATTTCTAAGAAGTGCCAAGTATCTCTCTTCGTGCTCTTTTTCTATTTTAGCAACACCTTCGAAAAGACGAGCTATATCATTGAAGCCTTCTTCTTTTGCTTCTTTTGCAAATTTAGCATACATATCGGTCCACTCATAGTTTTCACCGGCAGCCGCATCTTTTAAATTTGTCATAGTATCAGCTACGCCATCATGTAAAAGCTTGTACCATATTTTAGCATGCTCTTTTTCATTTTCGGCAGTTTCTGTGAATAATGCAGCAATTTGCTCATATCCTTCTTTTTTAGCCTTTGAAGCATAGTATGTATATTTGTTTCTTGCCATTGATTCTCCGGCAAATGCTTCTAATAAATTTGCTTCTGTTTTTGTTCCTTTTAAATTATTACTCATAATCTACTCTCCTTTTCAAATTTATTATATAATTAAATTATATTGACCACTTTGTTGTATATGTATTAATTTTAATTATACTAACTATTCTATGTAAGATTTTAAATACGAATTATATATACCCATAAATACCTATTAAAAACTATAAATTAAAAAAATTTAAATGTCAACCCTTTTTAAAAATTAGAGCTAAAGTTTAACTTTAGCTCTAATTGGGTGAGTTGCTTAACAATCGGAAAAACAGTATTAGAAATTATTGTTTTGATTGTTTCTGTTTTGGTTATTGTTGTTTCTGTTGTTGTTATTGTTGTTTCTGTTATTATTGTTGTTGTTATTATTGCAATTATCATTATTATTGCAATTGTTGTCATTGTTTCGGTTATTGTTGTTATTGTTTTGATTATTGTTGTTATTCCTGTTGTTTTGGTTATTGTTTTGATTTTGGTTGTTGTTTTGTCTGTTATTTTCGTTGTTGTTCTTATTTTTGTTATTTTGTAAATTAGAGAAAATATCTTTCATGGCGATCCTTTCTTATTATATAATATTTGCCAACAAACAGATTATTGACAATATTATTATTTACAAAATCACAATTATTAATACAGTTTTTTTAATTTAATAACAACTTTTTTGCCATTTGAACACCCATTAATGATGCCATCATAAGTCCTCTTGTCCATCCGCTTGAATCTCCTAAGCAGTATAGGCCTTTAATGTTTGTTTCAAAATTTTCATCGATATCTATTTTATTGCTGTAAAATTTAACCTCAGGTCCGTAAAGCAGCGTTTCTGTACTTGCAAAGCCCGGAACCACCTTATTAAGCTGCTCTATAAAATTTAAAAGATTTAC